>NZ_JBPVWS010000013.1:0-146360 GCF_053470365.1 Stutzerimonas tianxiuensis
TGAACCGCCGTATACGGAACCGTACGTACGGTGGTGTGAGAGGACGGCGGATGTGAATCCGCCTCCTACTCGATCGCAGGCATAAGGTAATCAAATCGTTGCGCTAGCCTGGGTATTGCAGTCTGCACGCTTCGCTTGCTCGAAACATGCAGAGTGCTAGTGGCTTAACGGCACTATGCCGCGCTATATATCTGAATAATAAGGGAATTTGATATTTCACCATTTGGCATGCAGCTTGCGATCTTTAAGGTGAACCTGCGGTAGGGCTATGCCGCAGCAACTATGAGAAACAGGAGTGCGCCTCATGAACAAGATCCAGACCTCTATAACTGCTGCCGCTATTGCAACTGCGTTCAGCTTGCCACTGGCAGGCGCTGCGTTCGCCGAAACCACCTCAGCTTTTGACGAAGCGCAACCGATGATGTTGGCTGCCAGCGACACCATGGATGCCGCTGAGCACACCGCAGACGAAGCGGGTGAGGCGATGTCCGACACCTGGATCACTACCAAGGTCAAATCTGCTCTGCTTGCTGGCGACTCGACTCCAGGCGTGCAGATCGAAGTCGAAACCAATAATGGTGTCGTCTCTCTGTCCGGGACAGTTGCCACCGAGGCGCAGCGCGAGATGGCCATCGACAAGGCCAAGACCATCGAAGGCGTCAAAGACGTCTCTGCAGATGGCCTGAAAGCGGTGGACTAACCGCTTAGGCAATAAAAAACCCGCTGCTTGCAGCGGGTTTTTTTATTATCCATCAGCCTCGTTCGCTATCGATGTTGCTGAGACGGTTACCTTCGAAGCGCAAAAAATGGTACATGCCATTGGTGGGGCCGTAAGTCCATTCCTCTATCTGGACCTCCTGACGGAAACCGTATTCGTCGACCAGCTCCTTGTATCCGGTGAATGAACGATTGGCCGGCTCACCGCACTTGGTGTGGACTTCAGCTGTCGAATCTCTCAGGCTTACCAGCTTGCTTCCGCAACGAAATGTCGAAGAAGCCTGCACCTGCAGCGCGAAGAACGTGAGGGTAAACCCGGCAAGCAAGGTACTTTTTCGCATGTCGACTCCCAGAGCTCAGTTGGCGCGACTGGTTTCGATCCGTACCAGCCGATCTCCCTCGAATGTGAGGATGCTGAATACGCCATTGTCTGGGCCGTAAACCCATTCTTCACGCATCATCTCGCGGCGTTGATGTGCGCCCAGGGTGTAACCCACCAGGTCACGCTGGACTGGTTCGCCACATTTACGCTCCACTTCAAAGGTACGGTCGCCAGTGTTGATCAGGCTGCTGCCGCAACGGAGGGTGTCCGCGCCAACTCCTGAACTCATCAAGCCGACCGCGAAAGAAAGGCCCACTTTCCAATGCCGCCTGCCTGTCCGTTTCATTCCGCCTCCAGATGCAGCACCGTTGGGACTTCTCTACCTTGGGGAGTTTGGGCAATGCCTGTGTCGAGCAGGAAAACTCTGTCTGCTGCCAGCCCTGTATTGTCCACCAGATAATCCTTTATGCTGGCGGCTCGCGCACGGCTCAGGCGTCGCAGAAGGGCGGTGCTGCTCTCTCGGCTGCTAAGGATTGCCTGCCGCAGCTGTCGCGCTCGAGTGTCCTCGTCGAGGCTTTGCCACTCAGTGGGCGGCTGCTGTTGCAGGCGGCTGCGATAGATGCCTTCCAACATGGCGGCTTTTTCGTCTTCACTGATTTCAAGCATTGCAGGATCGGCGGGCACAGTGTCACCACGTCGCTGCAAGACCTTGTACCAGGTCTGTTGATATTCGCGCTCCAGCCATTGTTCGGCCAGTAGGGGCCCATCCACGGCGGGCGCGCTCATACCTTCGATCTCAAGCCTCAACACCGGTCGCTCCTTGAGCGCACTCGCGAGCGTATCCAGGTTGCTACGCGCAGCACTGTCCAGTTCGCTGCTGCCCGGCGGAAAGAGGATTTGACTGAGGTCAGCCTGGTCACGACCTACGAGCCCACCGAGAAACTTGAATGGGGACTTGGCCGCTTTAACCACCAGATTGCGCAGCGTCTGCCAGATGATAGGCACTACATCGAACTGTGGATTCTTGAGATCTCCCTGTACCGGAATCTTCAGCGCAATGGTGCCGCTGCTGTCCTTCAGCAGCGCCACAGCAAGGCGTATTGGCAGATCGACGGCCTGTTCGCTGTCGACCTTTTCGCCCAGCTGCAATTCCTCCAGTACCACTTCGTTTTCAGCATTCAGCTGCCCTTGCTGGATGCGGTAATGCAGGTCCAGATTCAAGCGGCCCTTGCGGATGCGGTAGCCAGCGAACTTGGCCGAGTAGGGCGAGAGCGTCGTCAGTTCGACCTGTTTGAAACGGGTGGTGATGTCGAGGCTTTGGAGTGGCTCGAAGGGCGTCAGGCTGCCCTCGATGCTCACGGGCGCGTAGCGGTCAACCTTGCCCTGTATATCAACGCTGGCAGCGTTGTGTTGTCGGTTGTCGATTGTGCCAATGCTGCCGCCAAGATCCTGGATGGCAGTGATGAACGGCGGACGCAGACTCAGGTCAGCGAAATTGGCCGAACCGTCGGCTATCTGAATCCCGCCGATTCGTAATGCGAAGGGCACGTCTGGCTCGTCTGGAGATGCTGATACTTCCGAAGTAGCCGCTTCTTGACTGGGCGTAGCAGCGGGCTTGTCCACCAGCAGGTCATTGATGTTGGTCGACAGGTCCGGGTTGATGATGAAGCGTGCATACGGCTGGTTCAGGTCGAGCTTGTCGATCTGCAGCTCGCTCGGGTAGTTGTAATCCAGGCCGCTGATCTGTAACGACTGCCATTTCACCAGATCCCGGTCCTGAATGGTGTCCAGTGTATGGAGCTGTGTGATCTCGGCGGAACCGCCGATATGAAATGCCAGCGGTTCGATGCCCTTTAGTTCGACGCCAAGCTGGCTGGCCAGCAGCCCGCTGCGTAGCTCCAGGTGAACGAATGGTGACAGGTAAGGCTGCGCCAAGCGCAGGTCGATACCTGCCAGCGTCACGTCGAAACGTCCCTGCATCGGCGTCAGCGTCAGTTGCCCTTCGGCAAGCAGCGAGCCTTGTTTGCCGACCTCTGTCTTCAGTTTTAGCGCCACTGGAGAGCTGCCGCGGCTGTCGAAGTTGCGCACGTCCAGATCGAGCGGCCCGACTTCCAGTTCGACGTTTGGCTCAGGAGCTTTGTCAGCCAGGTGCAGCTGGTAACCACGCAGTTCAGCGTCAGCTATAACGATCCGCCAAGGTTGACTGGGGGCATCGCTTTTTTGCGCTGGCTGAGGCTCTTCGTGGGTTGGTTCGTCAGTTGTTTCGGTGGGCTGTGGCTCCGCATTGCCTGCCACAAGGCGCTGCCAATTGAGTTGGCCATCAGGCTCACGGATCAGCCAGCTTTCCAGAGCCTGGCTGCGTACCTGGCCAAGGGTCACTTGTCGCTTCTGCAAATCCAGCGAAGTTTGGGCAATCTCTGCTCTATCCAGACGAAGCAGTGGCTGCCCTTCCAGACTATCGATGCTTAGCGAGGCCAGCGTAGCGCTCGCGTCGCTCAGTTGCAGCGAAGTGCCTTCGCTGAGGTCGAGTTGATAGCCCGTCTTCAGGCTCAGCTTTCCTTCGTTAAGAGCGAGCGGGGCCATGTCGCGGACATAGGGCCAGAACGTCTTCAGCGCCAGTCCGTCGATTTCAAGCTGGCCGGTTGATGTGATGGGGGAGAGGTTGAGCTGACCTTTCCATTCGATATGTGATCCGTCCGGGCCCTTGGCAACCAGAACGGCATCAGCCGCGTCGGCTGAACGGGTCGCAAAGTTAAGCAGTTCGAAATCCAACGAGTCGAGGATGAAGTCGATCGGCTCTTCGGTTCGCTGATCGGCGAAGTGCACCCGGCCTCCGGCCAATTTCAAACGGTCGATACGCAGGGCAAGGGGCTCAGAGTCTTCTTCCGGCAACGCTTCAGCCCGAGGCAGCTCGAACAGCTCGGTCAGGTTCAATTTGCCGTCGAGGTCAAACAGAACTTCGGCATTCGGCCCGATGAGCTCGATAGCCGAAAGGTGCAGGGTTCGACTCCACAGGCTGTCCCATTCGAGGTCGAGAAATAGCCGTTCGAATGCTAGTTGCTCGGCGTCCGGGTCGCCCATGTGCAGCTTGTGGAGCCTTAGCTCGAGCGTGAACGGGTTGAACTCGATCCGCTCAAGGTGAGCCGGTACCGTCGCGTATTGGGCCAGTTGCTGATTTGCGACGCGCTGCGCCACTCCGGGCAAGATCAGAAAACCGAGCAGGCAATAAACGATCAGGGCGGTCATCAGGCCGATGAGCGCGCGCTTCAATCCGTTGGGCATGCGGACCTACTTTCCAGGCGATGAACTGCCTTGGAGTATGGCATGACACGCGGGTTCCTCCCGCGAGTGTGGGCGCATTGCCTCACAACTGGAGCATCAGCACCTTGAGCGGCGGCTTGCCGTCGGTCGAAGGGAAGTCGGCTGCTGGTGGCAGCACCTGACAGTCCCGAACCGGCCGGCCGGCCTTGGTCGCGCAGCGCAGGACCTGATCTCTCCAGTCGTCGAGGTCGACCTTTGCCAGGTTGTTGCAGCAGATCAGTACGCCGTTCTCGGCGGTTGCAAGTAGTGCGGGTTTGAGCAAACTCTGGTAATCGCGCAGCAGGTCGACTGTGCCGAATGCGCTCTTTGACCAGGCCGGTGGGTCGAGCAACACCAGATCGAACTGCTTGGGTGAAAGGCGTGGGTAATCCGGCAGAGGACGGCCGCGCCGCTGTGGAATAGGCATGTCGGCGAGCTGACGGATCGCGGGAAAGTAATCCGACTGAATGAACTGCATCGGGACCAACTCAGGGTTCAGCGCACCGTTCTCGCGGCCGACCGCGAGGTTGCTTTCGGCGAAGTCCAGATTGCACACCTCGCGAGCGCCGCCAGCGGCAGCGCTGAGGCCAACGCCGCAGGTATAGGCGAAGAGGTTGAGCACCGACTTGCCCGCGCTGTTGGCCTTGATCCAGCCACGTACATCGCGCAGGTCCAGGAACAGCAGTGGATCCTGACCGCTATGGCGCGCGCGAACGCGGTAGTTCAGGCCCCACTCATGGCCGATCAGGTCTTCCAGCGCAGTTGAATCGGCGCGGTAGACCGGGTCACTTCGGTCAATACGCGAGTTACCTTGAGAGCGGTCGTTGTAGGCGAGTAACAGGCGTGTGCCCAGGTTCGTGCAGGTCTGCTCATGCAGGGCCAGCAGGGCGCCACGTTCGAGCGTCTGATGGAAGCTCTGCACCAGCAGCAGCGGGCCATAACGGTCGACGGTGAGGCCGGGAGCGCCCTCTTGGCTGCCATGGAATAACCGGTAACAGTCGGTGGCCTGATGGTGCAGTTCGGACAGCAGTGCTTCGCGATTGAGGTAAGCGGCGCGCAGCGCCTGTTCGAGAGAGGACATGCGCGGCGACTCGGGAAGAGGGCCGCGCAGTTTAGCGGAAATCGCCGGCGTTTGGCCGGAGGGCTACCTGTCGGTCAGCGTTCGATTGCTAGCGCGACGCCCTGACCGCCACCGATGCAAAGCGTCGCCAGTCCTTTGTGGACGTCGCGGCGGATCATTTCATGCAACAGAGTCACCAGGATGCGGCAGCCAGATGCCCCGATCGGGTGGCCGATGGCGATGGCGCCGCCGTTGACGTTGACCTTGTTCGCATCCCAGCCCAGTTCCTGACCCACCGACAGCGCTTGTGCCGCAAAGGCTTCGTTGGCTTCTATCAGGTCGAGTTCGTCGAGTGTCCAACCTGCCTTTTCCAGGCAGCGGCGTGTGGCCGACACCGGGCCAATGCCCATGATGGCCGGGTCGACGCCAGCGTTGGCATAGCTGGCGATGCGAGCCATGACCGGTAGGCCGAGCGCCTTGGCCTTTTCGGCACTCATCAGCAACACCGCTGCTGCACCGTCGTTGAGGCTGGAGGCGTTACCCGCCGTTACGCTGCCGTCTTTCTTGAAGGCTGGTTTGAGCTTGGCCAGGCTCTCTGCGGTGGTGCCGGCCCGCGGTTGTTCATCGGTGTCGAACACCAGCGGCTCGCCTTTGCGCTGCGGAATCTCGATCGGGGTGATTTCCCCGCGCAGGCGTCCGGCTTCAATGGCGGCTACCGCTTTCTGTTGGGAAGACGCCGCGAACGCATCCTGGGCCTCGCGCGTAATGCCGTATTTCTCCACCAGATTTTCGGCTGTAATGCCCATGTGGTAGTCGTTGAAGGCGTCCCACAAGCCGTCCTGAATCATGCTGTCGACCAGCTTGCCGTGGCCCATGCGCAAGCCCGTGCGGGCGGCGGGCATGACATAGGGCGCCAGGCTCATGTTTTCCATGCCGCCGGCGATCACCACATCAGCATCGCCACAGCGAATCGCCTGTGCAGCCAGGTGCAGCGCTTTCAGGCCCGATCCGCAGACCTTGTTCAGAGTCATTGACGGTACCGCATGGGGTAGGCCTGCGCCGATCGAAGCCTGTCTCGCCGGGTTCTGTCCCGCACCTGCGGTCAGCACCTGGCCGAGGATGACTTCGTCGACCTCCGCGGCATCGATTCCGCTCTGCTGAATGAGTTGGCGAATCACCGCGGCGCCCAGTTCGACGGCAGGTATGTTGGCCAGGGCGCCCTGAAAGCTGCCGACAGCGGTGCGAGTGGCAGCGACGATAACGACGTCTTGCATGATCTTGAACCTCGAGAAAGGTGCGGGCTCCGCGGGGCGCTCATGGTGGCACAGGCCGAAAGGTGGCTCCAGGTGCGGAACCTGCCGGTCACGCTAGCGTATGGGCAGGCCCATGCGGCGGCGCGCCCGGTGAACCGAACCGCTGCGCACGGCCCAGCGCAGGACCGGCGCGGTTCGCCTGACGGCCATTCGGATCAGTTGTCTTTGGCGGTCGGATTGGCTGAGATCAAGCATGTCGCTGGCCCAGTCCGGCAACAGGTCGACGCCGGCGCGCATCATCAGCGCGCCAAACGGCTTGGCCAGGCGACTCGGAGCAGGGGCGTCGAACAGGATGCGCACGATCTCCCGTGAGCGCTCATCGCAGAGCAGCTGTGGGCGGATCGCCTCAAGGTAGTCGTCAATCTCTTGCCGGGAATGCGGCACATGGCGGGCGCCGAGCGCTTCGGCAATACGCGCCACTTCACTGTAGTAACGATCTTGCTCTTGACCTGGCAATGCGGGGTTGAGGTAGCGCAGGTGCGCCTTGAGAAAGCTGCTGACTTCGGCAACGTGCACCCAGGTCAGTAAGTCTGGGTCGTACGCAGCATAGGGACGGCCGTCCGGTGCATGCCCAGTAACCTTGAGGTGAATGGCCCGGACCCGTTCGATCAGTCGCTGCGCATCGGTCTGACTGCCAAATGTAGTCGCCGAGATGAACTGGCCGGTGCGGCGCAGCCGACCGAGCAAGTCGTCGCGAAAATTCGAGTGGTCCCAGACGCCGGCTAAGGCGAGTGGATGCAGGGCTTGCAACAGCAGGGCAGAGATCCCGCCCACCAGCATGGAGGTGAAGTCACCGTGCACGCGCCAGCAGACTGACTCCGGGCCGAACAGGCCAGGGTCACCGGGTGGGTTTTCGTAGTCGACACCGCCGATGGCCAGTCCGGTGAGGCTGAGCACCTGCGTTTCGATATGACGGCGGATGATTTCCAAAGGCAGCATCTGGAGTGACTGGGAACTTGAATGTTACCCGAAGCGCAGGTGCTACCCAGGCCTGGCCGATCAATCCAGGACCGCACGTGTGCAAGTCATCAGAAAAGTGGCGGGAGGGTTGTCGGACAGCGACCAGGCGCTGTCCGGTTCTGCATCGATCAGCCGCGATGACGGCCGCGGAAGAAGTTGATCAGCCCTTGGGTCGAAGCGTCCTCGGCGGGCTGCGCATCGAAGCTGGTCATCTGGCCGTAGACGGTTTTGCCCAGGTCCTTGCCGAGCTCCACGCCCCACTGGTCGAACGAGTTGATTCCCCAGATCACGCCCTGGACGAACACCTTGTGCTCATAGAGTGCGATGAGGGCACCGAGACGGCCTGGACTGATGGTTTCCATGACCACGGTGTTGCTCGGTCGGTTGCCCGGAATGACCTTGTGCGGCGCCAGACGCTCGATCTCGGCTTCGCTCATGCCTTTTGCACGCAGTTCAGCCTCCGCCTCTTCGCGCGTCTTGCCGCGCATCAAAGCCTGGCTCTGTGACAGGCAATTGGCGTAGAGCCACTCGTGGTGATCGGCGACTGGATTGTGGCTGACCACAGGCACGATGAAGTCTGCGGGGATCAGTGGTGTGCCCTGGTGCAGCAACTGATGGTAGGCATGCTGGCCATTACAGCCGACACCGCCCCAGATCACCGGGCCGGTATTACAGGATACCGGTGTGCCGTCCTGGCGCACGCTCTTGCCGTTGGATTCCATGTCCATCTGCTGCAGGTGTTTGACGAAGTTGCGCAGGTAGTGGTCGTAGGGCAGGAAGGCGTAGCTCTGAGCGTCCCAGAAGTTGTGGTACCAGATGCCCAACATCGCCAAAAGGATCGGCATGTTGGTTTCGAACGGCTCGTTGAGGAAGTGCTGGTCCATGCTGTAGGCACCGGAGAGCAAGTCCTTGAAGTTGGACATGCCGATGGCCAGCGCGATGGGCAGGCCGATCGCCGACCACAGCGAGTAGCGGCCGCCAACCCAGTCCCACATCGGAAAGATGTTCTTCTCGCGGATGCCGAACTCGACGGCCGCTTTTTTATTGCTGGTGACCGCGATGAAATGCCGGTAGAGCTTTTCCTCGGTGCCGCCTTTGCCCAAGTACCAGGTGCGCGCAGCCTGGGCGTTCTTCAGGGTTTCGAGGGTGCCGAAAGTCTTGCTGGAAATGATGAACAGCGTGGTTTCGACGTTCAGCTTGTCGGTTACCTCGCGAAATTCACTGCCGTCGATGTTCGCCAGGTAGTGCGTGCGCACGCCATGCTGGGTGAAAGGCAGTAGCGCTTCGGAGACCAGCTGCGGGCCGAGAAACGAGCCGCCGATGCCGATGTTCACCACGTCTGTGATGGTCTTGTCGCTGAAGCCGCGCCAGAGGTTGTTATGGATCCGGGTGACGATGTCGGTCATCTGCGCCAGCGCCGCATGCACGTCACGCATGATGTTCTTTCCGTCGACCATCACCGACTCGCCCATCGGTCGGCGCAGCGCGGTGTGCAGTACCGGACGGTTTTCCGAGGCGTTGATCCGCTCACCTTCGAACATGGCGCGGGCCGCCTGCTCGACGCCGGCCTCGCGCGCCAGGTTCACCAATAGGGTGCGGGTCTCTGGGGTGATCAGGTTTTTCGAGTAATCAAGAAACAGGCCGCTGCAGGAAACCGACAGGTCATCGAAGCGCGTCGGATCGGCCTTGAATGCCTCGCGCATGCTGAAGTTCTGCATGGCCAGGCGGTGTTCTTCCAAGGCCTTCCAGGATGGCAAGCCGGTGGCATCGAGAGGGTGCTGGTAGTAGCTCATGGTTGTGCGGCTTCCTTTGCTTTGGCGGACTGTCTGCGGCTCTGCGATTCGTTCGGACAGTCATTCGATCATGCTGGCACGCTGGCATTCGTCCTGAATGCGGCAGGCGCGTTCCGTTGCGATTGGACCGCAACGGCGACGGTGCATCCTGCACCGTCGAGACTGGTCTGACTGGCAAAAACGCGCGGCGTTCCGAAGCGTTGCACACAGGCTGCCGATAGCGACCAAGACAAGACGACCATTGCAGATTTATAGGGTCGGGGGAAACCCTTTGCACACAAAAAAGCCCGCATCACTTAGGTGATGCGGGCTTTTTAGCAACTGACTTCGAATTCAGGCGACCTGAACCGGAATTGCGTTGCTGGTGTGACTGAGATCGCCATCGGCGCCCATATACAAAACGTGTGGCTTGAAGCTGGCCAGTTCGGCTTCGCTGTAGTGCGCGTAGGCACAAATGATCACTCGATGACCCACGCCGGCCTTGTGCGCGGCGGCGCCGTTGACGGAAATGATCTTCGAGCCTTCCTCGCCGCGGATGGCATAGGTAGTGAAGCGCTCGCCGTTGTCGACGTTGTAGATCTGGATCTGCTCGTATTCGCGGATGCCGGCGAGGTCCAGCCAGTCACCGTCTATGGCGCAGGAGCCTTCGTAATCCAGAACCGAGTGGGTCACCTGGGCGCGGTGCAGTTTAGCCTTGAGCATGATGGCGTGCATGGCGGGGTCCTCCGGGGGCGCAAGCGGCGCAGAGTGTGCCCGAACCCTCAGGTGTGTTCAAGGCTGAGGGCCGGGCTGGGTTAGGCCGATGGTCGGCTGTATCAGGACGCTCTCTGGGAGATGTCTACCAGCAGGTTATCCAGCAGCCGGGTCTTACCGAGGTAGGCAGCGGCGAGAATCACCAATTCGCGGCTGTCGGCTGTGACCGGGCTGAGATCCAGTGCGTTGCGAACTTCAAGGTAGTCCGGGCGCAGGCCGGAGGTCTGCAGGCGCTGATGACCTGAAGCAAGCAGCGCCGAGTAGTCGCACTCACCGTTACGTATGGCTTCGGCCAGTTGCTGCAGCGTGCGGTGCAACACCGGGGCGGTGTTGCGCTCGTCAGCGCTGAGGTAACCGTTACGTGAGGACAGCGCCAGGCCGTCCTCGGCGCGTACGATGGGCTCGCCGATGATCTGCACGGGCATGTTCAGGTCGCGGACCATGGTGCGGATGACCGCCAGCTGTTGGAAATCCTTCTGGCCGAAGACTGCAAGGTCCGGTAGCACCATGTTGAACAGCTTGCTGACAACGGTAGAGACACCGTCGAAATGGCCTGGGCGGCTGCCGCCACAGAGTCCCTCGGACACGCCTGGTACACGGACGATGGTCTGCAGCGCCTGACCGTGCGGATACATCTCCTCGACGCTGGGCGCGAATAGCAAGTGACAACCGGCCTCGAACAGCTTGTCCTGGTCGGTCGTCAGCGTGCGCGGATAGCTGGCGAGGTCTTCGTTGGGGCCGAACTGCAGCGGATTGACGAAGATGCTGGCAACCACGAAGTCAGCGCGCTGGCCGGCCTTCTTGACCAATGCAATGTGGCCGGCATGCAGGTTGCCCATGGTCGGAACAAAGCCGATGCGCTTGCCTTCGCCTCGTGCGCGGGTTACTGCGGCGCGCAGGTCGGCAACAGTTTTCACCACGTTCATGCGGAGAACCCATGTTCGGCGGTAGGAAATTCGACGGACTTAACCGCCTGGACGTAGGCGGCGATGGCGTTAGGAATGTCGCCATGCTCGCGCATGAAGTTCTTGACGAACTTCGGCGCTCGGCCGGTCAGCGACAGGCCGAGCATGTCGTGCAGAACCAGTACCTGACCATCTGTTGCGCTACCGGCGCCAATACCGATTACCGGTACCGTTACCGCCTGGGTAATGCGTGCGGCCAGTTCACTCGGAACGCATTCGAGCAGCAGCATCGCCGCCCCGGCATCCTCCAGTGCTTTGGCGTCAGCAATCATCTGCAGCGCCTGAGCTTCCTGACGGCCCTGAACCTTGTAACCGCCGAAGATGTTCACGGCCTGCGGGGTAAGCCCCATGTGCGCGCAGACGGGGATGCCGCGCTCGGCCAACAGGCGAATGGACTCGGCCAGCCAAGCTGCGCCTTCGACCTTGATCATGTGCGCACCGGCCTTCATCAAGGTCGCTGAGTTGTTCAGCGTCTGTTCGAGGGTAGCGTTGGCCATGAAAGGCAGATCAGCGACGATCATCGCCCCGCGGTTGCCACGTTTGACACAGGCCGTGTGATACGCCATCTCGTCAACCGAAACCGGCAGGGTGCTGTCGTGACCTTGCAGGACCATCCCCAGGGAGTCACCGATCAGCAGCATCTCGACACCGACCTCGCAGGCAATCTTGGCGAAGGTGGCGTCATAGCAGGTCAGCATGGCGATCTTCTCGCCTTTCTGCTTGAGGCCTTGCAGGGTGGTCAGGGTTACGTCTGGCATGAATGCCGTCCTCCTAAAGCCTCTCGGGGATCACGGTTGCAGGCGGAGCGTCAGGGTTGCCCCGTTTCGATGCGTGCCGGCAGAGGGCGCTTATAGTCCAGATGGCGGCGAACTAAGTCAATCGTGAGTGTTACCCACAGGTTACATCTGTTACCCAGGGGTTACAGCGGCTCGCCAAGCCGCTCAAGGCCTTCGTAAGGGCAGCTGGCGACGAGCGCGGCAAGCGAGCGGCCGTCGGCGAGCTGCAGACCGTCCGGAGCTATCTCGGCGAGCGGGTAGAGAACGAAGGCTCTGGCATGCATGTGATAATGCGGCACCGTCAGGCGCGCATCGCTGATCAGACGATCACCGAACAGCAAGATGTCCAGGTCCAATGTGCGCGGGCCCCAGCGTTCGGCTTTGCGTTGACGGCCGTGGGCCAGCTCGATGGCTTGGAGTGCATCGAGCAGGGCCAGGGGTGGCAATGACGTGTTCAGCGCAGCCACGGCATTGTGGTAACGCGGCTGATCCGGCGGGCCGAGTGGGTCGCTGAGATACAGCGAGGACACAGCGGCGAGCTGCGTGTCGGGGATTCTGGTCAGGGCGTCGAGGGCGCTACGCAGCTGATGGCGAGGTTCGGCCAGGTTGCTCCCCAGGCCGATATAAACCCGGTCCATTTAATCGGCAGACGCCGGTGCGCTTTCGTTGGGGCCGCGCTTGCGACGGTTGCTGCGACGACGTTTGCGTGGAGCACCGCTGCCATCGTCCTTGTTGCTCAGCCCCCGAATCATGTTGCGGCGCTCGCTCTCGTTGGCTTCCTGATAGTCCGTCCACCATTCACCCAAGCCATCGGTTTCTTCGCCGGCGCTCTCACGCAGCAGCAGGAAATCATAGCCGGCGCGGAAGCGTGGATTCTCCAGGAGCTGGTCCGCACGACGCCCTTGACGGCGCGGCAGGCGTTCCTGCATGTCCCAGATCTCGCGCATGGGCATGGTGAAGCGCTTGGGAATAGCGGTGCGCTGGCATTGTTCCCATATGAGGTCATGTGCCGCTTCCTGCATGGCCGGGATTGGCGGCAGGCCCCGTGACTGAACCTCGGCGACCCGCGCCGGCAAGGCCGGCCAGAGCAGCGCCGCAAACAGGAAGGCCGGGGTGGCGGGCTTGCCCTGGGCAATACGCAGATCGGTATTGATCAGGGCGTTGCGGATCAGCGTGCCGGCATACTCGGGGTTGTCTTCTAGTGCATCGGCGCTGGCTGGGAATAGCGGTGCGAACAGGTCGTACTCAAGCAGCAATTCGAAAGTGCGTTCGGCTTTGCCGCTAAGGAACAGCTTGATGATTTCATCGAACAGGCGGGCAGACGGCACGTCGTTCAACAGCTCGGCCAGATCAGCAATCGGCTCGGCGCTGTGCTTTTCGATTTCGAAGTTCAGCTTGGCGGCGAAGCGGACTGCTCGCAGCATGCGCACCGGATCTTCCTGGTAACGCTGCTCTGGGTCGCCAATCAGACGTATCAGCCGGTTGCGTATGTCGTGCACACCATGGGTGTGGTCGAGGATCCGCTCGGAGGAAGGGTCGTAGTACAGCGCATTGATGGTGAAGTCGCGGCGCTGCGCATCGTCTTCCAGCGTGCCGTAGATGTTGTCACGCAGAATCCGCCCGCTCTCGTTGCGCGAAGCCAGATGGTTGGCTTCATCATCGTCTTCTTCCGGGTGGTTGGCGCGGAAGGTCGCGACTTCGATGATCTCGCGACCGAAATGCACATGGACCAGCTTGAAACGGCGGCCAATGACGCGCGCGTTGCGAAATTCGGCGCGCACCTGTTCGGGCGTGGCGCTGGTCGCTACATCGTAATCCTTGGGTTCCAGGTCCAGCAGCAGGTCGCGGACGCATCCGCCCACGACATAAGCCTCGTAGCCGGCATGCTGGAGGCGCTCGACGACGCTGACAGCGTGTCGGCTGAGATCGTTGCGGTGCAGCGAATGCTGCCGGCTGGACAGTATTTCGGGGGTGCGACGAGGATGCGGTAGTCGGCGCAGGGGGAAACGAAAAGACTGGAACAGCTTTTTCAGCATGAGAGGCACTGTGTGGCGAAATGACAAGGTGGCGAGGTGAATAGCCACGAAACAGGCGTGGATTCTAGCACCGGGAGCAGGGATGGTGAACGAAGCGCGGAGAGGTGTCAAAGTACGGCGAGGGCCAGAAAGCACGAGGGGGAGCCGAAGCTCCCCCTTTAAATGATGTCGCGTGCTTTGTTGTTATTAGTATTTCGGGCGTGTTGTTTTTGTTTGGTTCGCCCGTTCCCTTCAGCTATCGCGTCCGGGAATGGCTCCTACGTTGGGAGCAAAGAGCAAACGGATTTCTTTGGTCGCTGATTTACCATTGATCATTCGATCCAACCAGTTCAGGCGCTGCTTATGCAGTTTTTGTTGTTCTCAGCCTGGTCGTGGGGCAAAACCCCATTTGGCATTTCCTCTCCAAAAGAATCAGTTAGCTACGCCTCTGCCTTATTGTCTTTATTTTGCTAGAGCCGGTACGTCTTGTTCTTATTGTGGGTCTGCTTGTTATTGTTGTTGTGCTAGATATAAAGCATTCGCCGTGCCAGTTTTTGAAAATCCTTTAAAATCAATAGCTTGGTGTTTTGGGTGGTTGCTTTTGCCTGTCGAGTCGGTGGCGGCCGTTACCGATGAACCCGCATTTTGTTACGTCTTGGTAGTGTCGGTAACAGCGCACTACCCAGCGGCGGCCGATTTGCGTCGTGGTATCCCCAGTCGCTGGCGACGCTCCCACAGGCACTTGCGGCTGATGCCAAGCTTGCGGGCGAGCTCGGTCTCGGTCATGTGGTCCTGGTGCTCAAGTACGAAATGCTGAAAATAGTCTTCCAGCGACAGATCCTCGGTTGGCTCGTTGCTGGTCGAGACAGCGGAACCGAGCGGAACGCCGGGTTCATCGAAATCGTCGTCGAGGGGGTCGAGCTCGATATCGATACCCAGTAGCTCAGCGCTGATCTCGTCACTCTCACTGAGAATCGCCGCGCGCTCGATGGCATTCTCCAGTTCGCGCACGTTCCCCGGCCAGCCGTACTGCCGTACGGCCTGCTCGGCCTCGCGGGAGAAGTGCAAACCCTCACTGCCCATGCGCTCGCTCTGGCGTGCCAGGAAGGCCTTGGCGATCTCCAGCACATCGGCGCCGCGTTCACGCAGGGGCGGGAGTTTCAATGCGATGACGTGCAGCCGGTAGTACAGGTCTTCACGAAATTGCCCGTTTTTGGCCAGCGTCTTCAGATCACGGTGGGTTGCAGCGACCAGGCGCACATTGACTTTTTGCGACTGGGTAGAGCCCACCCGCCGAATTTCGCCTTCCTGCAGTACGCGTAACAGTCGCGCCTGTGCCTCCAGCGGCAGCTCTCCGATTTCGTCGAGAAACAGGGTGCCGCCATCAGCGGCCTCGACCAGGCCGGCGCGGCCGGCACTGGCGCCGGTAAAGGCACCTTTCTCGTGGCCGAAGAGTTCGGACTCGATCAGGGTTTCCGGAATGGCGGCGCAATTGACCGAGATCATCGGCGCCTTGGCGCGACGGGAAAGGTTATGCATTGCGCGGGCAACCAGCTCTTTGCCAGTGCCCGATTCGCCTTGGATCAATACGTTGGAGTCGGTCGGAGCGACCTTGCGGATCTTGCCGAACAAGTCCTGCATCGGGCCGCAGCGACCAATGATGCCAAGATCGCCATTGATGGAGTCTTCTGTCGTTGCGTCAGCAGCGGGCGTGGCGTTGCGTGATGTCTCGGCTGGCGCTGCGGCAGCTTGCTGCCGATCATGAAGAATGCGTGCCACGGTTTGCAGCATCTCGTCGTGATCAAAGGGCTTGGCGATGTAGTCCACCGCGCCCATTTTCATCGAGTCCACTGCCGAGCGCAGGCTGGCGTAGCTGGTCATGATCAGCACGGGCGTGCCTTCGGCCAGCTTGATCAGCTCGGTACCGGGAGCGCCTGGCAGACGCAGGTCGCTGACGATCAGATCGAAAGAGGGAATGCTGAAGCGCTCCTGAGCTTCCTGTACCGAGCCGGCTTCGCTGACCTCGTATTGGTTGCGCTCGAGCAGTCGGCGCAGGGCGGAGCGGATAATGGTTTCGTCTTCGACGATCAGAATATGGGACATCAGTACTCTCTCGACGGTCTGAAGGCGGCTACACGTTGGCTGGAAACGGCGCTGAAGAGGGCTCGTTTACGAACCTGTGCAAGCCGCCGCGGTGCGGCTTGGTGCGGCTGCGGGGCGCCAGCGTCATCTTCACCCAGGTCGCGGCGGGGCCAGCTATACGCTGGGTCACTCATGGTCGAGACCTGGCTAAAAACTGCCGTCGCCTGGTCAATCACCGGAATCTGTTGCCTCGGCATGACGCGGCAGGGTGATGCGGAAACGCGTGCCGCGTTGGGTTTCCAGGTCGGCCGGGCTATCAATATTGATTTGCCCATAATGCTCTTCCACGATCGAATAGACCAGTGCGAGGCCCAGCCCTGTGCCCTCGCCGGGGTCCTTGGTGGTGAAAAATGGCTCGAAAAGTCGATCCTGAATCGACTGCGGAATGCCGCTGCCTTCGTCTTCGACGATGAGATAGACGGTCTGTTCGGAGACCTCGCTGCGTACTCGAATGGCGCCGCCGGGTTCCGATGCGTCGCGGGCATTGGACAGCAGGTTGATCAGTACCTGAGCGAGCCGCTGCGGGTCTCCCTCGGCCACATGACCGGGGTCGCAGAGGTTGAAAAAGCGCACCTCGGTGCCGTGGCGGTTGAGTGAGAGCAGGGCAATTGCATCTTGAGCCACCTCGGCCAGGCTTACCGGGTACCGGTCCTGCTGTCTGCCGCCAGCGTGGGCGAAACTCATCAGCGACTGAACGATGCGCGAGACCCGCTTGGTCTGCTCGACGATCTGGTTGCTGGTCTCGATGATCTCCGGGTCTGCCTCGCGCTCCTCGCGTAGGTTCTGCGCCAGGCAGGCGATGCCGGTGATCGGGTTGCCGATTTCGTGGGCGACCCCGGCCGCCAGTCGGCCAATGCTGGCCAGGCGCTCGGAGTGGACCAGCCGATCTTCAAGCTGCTGGGTCTCGGTGAGGTCTTCGATCAGCAATACCAGCCCGCTGCTGCCCGGTGCCAATGGCTCGGCGATCGCGGCCTTGTGCAGGTTCAGGCAGCGGCTGTGGCCGTCTAGTTGCAGCCGCTGTTTATGCAGGTGCTCTTCGCGCTGCTGAGTGAAGTCGCTCAACAAACTCTGCCAAGGCTCGGCGATGGTCGACAGGCGCGAGCCCACCACCTGCAGCGCGGGAATCTCGGTGAGCTCTTCCAGCGCTCTGTTCCACATCAGGATCTCCTGATCCTTGGCCAGCGAGCAGACGCCCATCGGCAGCTCCTGCAGGGTCTGCCGGTGATAGCGGCGCAGTGCATCGAGCTCGGCGGCCAGGCCGGTCAGGCGCGAGTGATAATCCTCCAGGCGACTCTCGATGAAATGGATATCTTCGGTGACGTAGCTGTCCGCACCGTTCTTGTACGAGAGGAAATTCTCGACGATGTCCTGGGCTACGCTCGGACCCATCAGCCCTGACAGGTTTGCCTCGATCCGGTCTCGCAGCCGGCGCAAGGCATAGGGGCGATGTTCGTCGAAAGGCAGCTGCAGATCGCGCAGCGCCTGCTCAACCTCACGCTGCGCGGTCTTGGCGCCGAGCGGCTTGGCCAGCTGGGTGGCGAACTCCTGTGGCGAAGCAGCTGCCAGTTCACGACGTTGCGGTCGGCGTACGTTTTCCACTGCACAGGCTTCGGCGGCGGCTTGCTCCTCGGCGCTGGTCTCGGTGAACAACGAGAACAGCGAAAACGCCAGCACGTTGACCGCCAGCGAGGCGATTGCCGCCAGGTGCCAGCTGGTGTCGTCGAGCACGTAGACCACGTTGAACAGCGGGATATAGAAACCATCAAGGTTGCCTACCAGCGGCAGCAGCATGGTGACAACCCAGACGGCGATGCCGGCCAGCAGCCCTACGATGTAGCCCCGGCGATTGGCGGTCGGCCAATACAGCACCGACAGCACACCAGGCAGAAACTGCAGGGTCGCCACAAAAGCGACGATGCCGAGGTTCGACAGGTCCTGTTCCGCACCGAGTAACAAATAGAAGCCGTAGCCGGCCATGATGATGGCGAGGATCAGGCTGCGCCGGGTCCATTTCAACCAGCGGTAGATGTTGCCTTCGGTGGGCGGCTGGTAGAGCGGCAGTACCAGGTGGTTGAGCGCCATGCCCGACAAGGCCAGGGTGCTGACGATGATCAGCCCGCTGGAGGCCGAAAGTCCGCCGACGAAAGCCAGCAGCGTCAGTGTCTCGCTCTGCGCCGTAATACCGAGGCCGAGGGTGAAGTATTCGGGATTGGTGCTGACGCCAAGCTTGAGTCCGGCCCAGAGAATCAGCGGTACGGCCAGACTCATCAGCAGTAAGTACAGTGGCAAGCCCCAGCTGGCACTGACCAAGGCGCGCGGGTTGAGGTTTTCGGTAAAGGTCATGTGATACATGTGCGGCATCACGATCGCTGAGGCGAAGAACACCAGCAGCAGAGTGCGCCACGGGCCTTCCTGCAGCGGCGTGTGCAGGGCCTGCAGCGCCGACTGGTTCTGCAGCAGCCAGATTTCCAGCTGATGCGGCCCGCCAAACACGACAAACAGTGCATACAAACCGATCGCGCCGAAGGTCAGCAGCTTGACCACCGATTCGAATGCGATGGCGAACACCAGCCCTTCGTGCTTTTCCCGCGTGGCGATATGGCGAGCACCGAAGAGAATGGTGAACAGCATGATCATCACGCAGTAACCCAACGCGACCCGTTCCTGCAGAGGCTCTAGGGTGAGAATCCCGATGGCGTCGGCGACGGCCTGAATCTGCAGGGCGAGTAGCGGCAACATGCCAATCAGCATGACCACTGTGGTCAGTGCGCCGCTCCAGGTGCTACGGAAGCGGAAGGCGAACAGGTCCGCCAGCGACGCCAGCTGGTAGGTCCGGGTAATGCGCAGTATCGGGTAAAGCAGCACCGGCGCCAGCAGAAATGCGCCGCACACCCCCAGGTACGTGGCGAGGAAGCCGTACCCGTACTGATAGGCCAGACCCACCGTGCCATAGAACGCCCAGGCGCTGGCGTATACGCCGAGAGACAGCGTGTAGGTGAGCGGGTGGCGAATGATGCTGCGCGGGATCAGCCCGCGCTCGCTGACCCAGGCGACGCCGAACAGCACCAGCAGGTAGGCGACACTGATCAGAATCAGGTGGCTGAGGCTAAAGCTCGTCTGCATCGCGTTGACTCTGAAGAATGAAGGTCACCACGATGAGGATCAGCCACAACAGATAAGGCCGGTACCACGCGCCGTTGGGGTCAATCCACCAGTCCATGATGGCAGGGGAAAACAGATAAATCCCCACCACCAGGAGCAGCACCAGTCGGTAGATATACATGCTGGAACTCGTGTCGAAAGTAGGCGGATGGTAAAGGAAGCGGCAAGCGGCAGGCCACAGGCTGGCAGAAAAGAGCGGCGCGGGTCGGTTTGGCTCACGCCGAAGGCAACGATGCAGTCTCAGCGCAGCTGCGACTCGGCAAGGGTGCGACAGCGCGGAATGCGCTCGGCATCCCAGTGGGCGATTGCCCAGGTAAGTACCTCATCGGGCAGGGCATCGGTCAGCTCGCTCGGGGTGGTTTGGCCGAGCGCGCGCAACGCACGCAGCAACAGCGGTGTGGCTTCGGCCGGCTCCAGTGGCGGCGAGCGGTAGCGCTTGCCCAGCTTGTGGCCGTCCGGTTGGATGATCAGCGGCACGTGCAGATAGCGCGGGCGGGAAAGGCCAAGCAGCTCCTGCAGGAACAGCTGGCGCGGCGTGGAGTCGAGCAGATCGGCGCCACGGACAACGTCGGTGATGCCTTGCCAGGCATCGTCGAGCACGACTGCCAGCTGATAGGCGATCAGCCCGTCTCTGCGGCGAATGACGAAATCGCCAACTTCACGGCCCAGGTCCTGGCTGTACTGGCCCTGGACGCGGTCGTTGAAGCTGTAGGTTCGGTCCGGCACGCGCAGGCGAATGGCGGCGTCGTAGGTGTCGCGTCCTGCTTCGCGGCAGAAGCCTGGGTACAGTCCGGCGAACGCCTGCAATTGTTTGCGCGAACAGGTGCAGGCATACGCATGGCCGTCCTGCCTGAGCCGCTCGATCACCGTGTTATAGACATCAATCCGGTCGCTCTGGCGGACCATCTCTCCGTCCCACTGAAACCCGTAGGCTTCCAGCGCCCGGAGAATCGCAGACTGAGCGCCTGGCATTTCACGCGGCGGATCGAGGTCCTCCATGCGCAACAGCCAACGACCACCCACGGCACGGGCGTCGAGATAGGAAGCGAGGGCGGCAATCAGCGAGCCGAAGTGCAGGTAACCACTGGGGGTCGGCGCGAAGCGGCCTATATAAGGAGAGGGTGTGGACATGAGCCGGCTCGGATAAAGGGCGTCGAGGCGGGATGAAGCAAGGGCGCGGGAGGGCGCAAATGAAGCGGGGCGCCGTAGCGCCCCGTTCGGGATCAGGAACCGATCTGCTTTTCCTTGATCTCCGCCAGCGTCTTGCAATCAATGCACAGCGTGGCGGTGGGGCGGGCTTCCAGGCGACGGATACCGATTTCGACGCCGCAGGAATCGCACCAGCCGTACTCGTTGTCTTCGATCAGCTGCAGCGTCTCGTCGATCTTCTTGATCAGCTTGCGCTCGCGGTCACGGGCACGAAGTTCCAGGCTGAACTCTTCTTCCTGGCTGGCGCGGTCGGCCGGATCGGGGAAGTTGGCCGCTTCGTCCTGCATGTGATGCACGGTGCGGTCGACTTCTTCCATCAGCTCCAGCTTCCACTTGTTGAGGATGCCGGTGAAATGAGCGCGCATGTCATCGCTCATGTATTCCTCGCCCTTGGACTCCTTATAGGGAACGAAGGCGCGGATCAGTTGGTTGCTGGGTGTCGTCTTAGTAATGGGCATGGATGAACGCCTCTCGCTATGTCCATTGCGCAGGATAGTGAAATCCCTCTGCCGGCCCGTGCCGGCCCTGCGGCTGCAAGCGGGCGAACTTACCAGATCGTATCGGGGTGCGCTACTCCCGAATATCACGGTGGCTGCGGTGTCAGGGGGACCTTCGGTAGAATTCACGTTTTGTACTCGTCAGGAAGGTCAGATGACCTCGTCATATAGCGCGCGTAGCCGTGCAATCGAACCCTTTCACGTCATGGCATTGCTGGCCCGGGCCAATCAATTACAGGCGTCTGGACATGATGTCATTCACCTGGAAATCGGAGAGCCGGACTTCACCACCGCCGCGCCCATTGTAGCGGCCGGTCAGGCTGCCCTCGCTGCTGGTCATACCCGCTACACCGCTGCCCGAGGGCTGCCGCAGTTGCGCGAGGCGATTGCCGGTTTCTACGAGCAGCGCTATCAACTGTCTATTGACCCCGAACGCGTGCTGATTACTCCCGGCGGATCCGGTGCGCTTCTTCTGGCCAGCAGTCTGCTGGTCGATCCAGGCAAGCATTGGCTGTTGGCGGATCCCGGCTACCCGTGCAACCGGCACTTCCTGCGCCTGATCGAAGGTGCCGCGCAGCTGGTGCCGGTGGGGGCGGACGTGCGTTATCAGCTGACGCCGCATCTGGTCGAGCGATACTGGGACAAGGACAGCGTTGGCGCCCTGGTGGCCTCGCCGGCCAACCCCACCGGCACCCTGCTGACCCGTGACGAGCTGGCGGCGTTGTCCGCTGCGCTGAAGTCGCGTGGCGGGCATCTTGTAGTGGACGAGATCTACCACGGCCTCACCTATGGCACCGATGCGGCCAGTGTGCTGGAAGTCGACGACTCGGCCTTTGTGCTCAACAGCTTTTCCAAGTACTTCGGCATGACCGGCTGGCGCCTCGGCTGGCTGATCGCGCCACCTCAGGCGGTGAGCGAACTGGAAAAGCTCGCGCAGAACCTCTACATCAGTGCGCCGACCATGGCGCAGCATGCCGCTCTGGCCTGTTTCGAGCCGGCCACGCTCGAGATCCTCGAGGCGCGTCGCCGCGAATTCGCCAAGCGTCGCGATTTCCTGCTACCGGCGTTGCGCGAACTGGGCTTCGGTATCGCGGTGGAGCCGGAAGGCGCTTTTTATCTATACGCCGATATCAGCGCCTTCGGCGGTGATGCCTATGCCTTCTGCCAGCACATGCTGGAAATCGAATTTGTCGCCATCACGCCCGGGCTGGATTTCGGACGGCACCAGGCCGGTCACCATGTGCGTTTCGCCTATACCCAGGATCTGCCGCGGCTGGAGCAGGCGGTGGAACGCATTGCCCGTGGTTTGCAGAGCTGGAGAGGCTGATGCAGTTCTCGACACCGCTCGAGCAGGGACGCCTGATTCGGCGCTACAAGCGTTTCCTTGCCGATGTGGTCACCGATGCGGGTGACGAGCTGTGCATTCATTGCCCGAACACCGGCTCGATGCTCAATTGCATGGGCGAGGGCGCGCGCGTCTGGTTCCAGCGCAACAGCGATCCCAAGCGTAAGCTGCCGGGGACCTGGGAACTGGTGGAAACGCCGCAGGGGCGCCTCGCCTGCGTCAACACGGCACGCGCCAATCGACTGGTCGAGGAAGCCCTGCTGGCAGGCGTGATTGGGGAATTGAACGGTTTCACCGCGCTCAAGCGGGAGGTGGCCTACGGGCTCGAAAACAGCCGCGTGGACTTTCGGCTCGACTATCCCACCGGGCCGGCGTTCGTTGAAGTCAAAAGCGTGACCCTGGGGTTCGCTGATACGGCTGTTGCGGCCTTTCCCGATGCGGTGACGGACCGCGGCGCTCGTCATTTGCGCGAACTGGCGGTGCTGGCACGTCAGGGCCTACGGGCAGTACAACTGTATTGCGTCAACCTCACTGGTATCGAGGTCGTGCGCCCTGCTGGCGAGATCGACCCGCGCTACGCCGCCGCGCTGCGGGATGCTGTGGAGGCGGGCGTCGAAGTGCTGGCCTATGGCGTCGAACTGTCACCGGAAGAGATCCGGCTGGTACGTCCGTTGCCGGTTATTCTCTGACCAGGCTTGGCGCGACCGGCAGGGCCCCGGTCGCGATTCGCACCCTTTACCGGCGGCTCGGTGTTACCCGCCAGATCACGTTACCGACGTCATCGGCCACCAACAGCGCGCCGGCCTTGTCCACTGCCACGCCTACCGGGCGACCCATGGCCTGCTCATCCTCGTTGAGAAAGCCGGTCAGCACGTCTTGGGCAGTGCCGTCCGGCTCGCCATTGTTGAAAGGTACGAAAACCACTTTATAGCCACTGCGCGGCTTGCGGTTCCATGAACCATGCTGGCCGATGAAAGCACCGTGTCGGTAGTGCTCCGGCAGCAGCGACCCTTCATAGAAGGTCAGGCCGAGAGAGGCTGTGTGTGCGCCAAGCGCATAGTCGGGCACGATGGCTTTGGCCACCAGATCTGGGCGTTGCGGCTTGACCCGCTCGTCGACGTGCTGACCGTAATAGCTGTAGGGCCAGCCGTAGAAGCCACCGTCCTGTACAGAGGTCATGTAATCCGGCACCAGGTCGCTGCCGATTTCGTCGCGCTCATTCACCGTGGTCCACAGCTTGCCGCTGTCGGGTTGCCACGCCAGGCCATTGGGGTTGCGCAGGCCGGAGGCGAACAGCCGCAGCGTTTTGTTCTGCGGGTCAACTTCGAGAATGGCCGCGCGGTTTTCTTCCGCTTCCATGCCGTTCTCGGCAACATTGCTGTTGGAGCCGCTGGTGACGTACAGCCGTGATCCGTCCGGGCTGGCGATGACGTTCTTGGTCCAGTGATGATTGATCGGCCCTGCGGGCAGGTCGACGACTTTCTCACCCGCCGAGTCGATGCGGGTAGCACCTTGTTTATAGGGGAAGCGCACCAGAGCATCCGTGTTGGCGACATACAGCTGATCGCCTATGAGCGCCATGCCGAACGGTGAGTGCAATCCCTCGAGAAATACCGAGCGGTCTTCGAGCGTGCCGTCACCATCGCGGTCACGCAGCAGCGTAATACGGTCGGCGCTCTCACCGCCGGAGCCTGCTCGCGCCATGACCTTTTTCATGATCCAGCCACGAATGCCCTGGCCGTCCTCCGGTTTTGCGGGCGCATTGCTTTCGGCCACGAGCACGTCACCATTGGGCAGCACGTAGAGCCAGCGCGGGTGGTCGAGATTGTCGGCGAATGCTCGAACCTGCAATCCGGCGGCCGCTTGCGGAGTGCGGCCCTCAGGCCATCCGGTGGCTTCGGCGATGTTGACAGTCGGGATCAGCGTCTTGTTTGGCGCGGGCAGCGCTGGGTCCGGTCCGTAGCCGGCTTCGACTGGCAGTGTGGCGGTATCGCCGCAGCCGGCCAGGCCAAGCATAAGCGCCCCGGTGGTCAGGTAAGCGTAACGGTTATGCATGATCTACTCCTGAAGGAAAGCTGCAGGCGGTTGTCATGGGGCGTCATCCTGATCACGCCCCTTCTTTTCGGCACCGGCCGATCTATGCGCCGCATGCTGTTCCAGGCGAGGCATCAGCAAAAAGATCACCAGTGCGAAGGCCGTGGTCATCACCGCGGTGGATTCGTGACCCAGCCCCGTGGCAACCCCGATGGCGGCGGTCAGCCAGATGCCGGCGGCGGTGGTGAGGCCTTTGACGTCCTGAACCGAGCTTCCCTTGAGAATAGTACCGGCGCCAAGAAAGCCAATGCCGGTGACAATGCCCTGCATGACGCGTGAGAGGTCCTCGATGGGCATTCCTGCTTCGAGGGGCACCAGCACGAAGAGGGCAGCGCCGAGCGACACCAGCATGTGGGTTCGCAGGCCGGCAGCCTTGCCCTTGTATTCCCGTTCGTAGCCGAGCACACCCCCCAGAAACGCGGCCAGAACCAGCCGTACGGTGACGCGAATCGCATGTTCGAAGTCAGGGATGTCGGAGAATTCCGAGGCGACGGTGCGGCTCAAAATGTCCCACCATTCCATGCATTTCTCCCTTGCCAGTAGCGGACGCCCTTTGCCGTTCGAGTGCCGCCTGGCTTCAGCGGTTCACTCGACGACCTCGAAGCGCAGCATGCCGATCATCTGGCCGGCCTCGGTCATCACCCGTATGCGCCATTTACCTTGGGCCTGCGCGGGGAAGTTGCGCTTGTGAGTCCATGCGCGGTAGCCGGCATCCCGGCCGCCACTGATCTCCAGGGGAATACGATCGACTCGTCGTCCGTTGTGTGTCCACTCATGATAGATGCGCTCTTTCAGGCCGCGCGGCGCGTTGATCGCGGTAAACGCGTAGAGGCCATTGCCATGCAGCTGTTGGCTGGTCAGTTCTCGCAGGCGATTGCCAGGCTTGCGCGACTCATCGTCGAGGGTCATGGTCACTGCGACATCCGTCAGCCAGAGCGTCGCCGGCGGCACCCAGGTGCGTCCCAGCCAGCCGGCCAGGCCGACCACGGCGGCGAGCGACAGTATTCCCAGCACGCTTTTCCAGTTCCATGAGGTGAACAACCCGCCGAGACTCGGCAGGGCCAGCACCACGGCGATGCCCAACGCCCAGATGTAGCTCTGCGGTGTCGACAGGTGAAAGATGATCGGCAGCGCAGTCAGCAGAACGGCGAACAGTGTCAGCGCGTGGAAAGCCAGGTAGACCCAGCGTCGCGGCGCCAGCCACTTGTAATAGAGCGGGTCAACCAGCGAGACCAGCGCTGCCACGCCCAGCAGCACGGTGAATGCGGCCTGGCCGCTGTTCCAGGTGGTGGTGATAAAGAAGAAGGGAATGATGAAGAACAGGCTTTCCTGGTGCACCATCTGCGTCACGTAGCGCAGCAGCGGCGGCGGCACCTTCCAGCCGAAGCGACGTTCCAGGCCGGTGCGCAGACTTTTTTCCAGCATCAGCCAGAGCCAGCTGACCAACATCAGCGCGGCGATGAACTTGGCTAACCCGGCCTGGCGCTCAACCAGCACGAAACTGGCCAGGCCCGAGCAGAAACCGAACAGTGCAAAGGTGCCGGGGTAACGGCTTATCAGACGAGAAGCAAGCCCGAACAGCGCCTGCAGGCGGGCTTTCAACAGCATGGGGTGCTCACGAGCGGGGTGTCTCCGGGAAAGGGCGCGGCAATGGCAATTATGTAGAACCGCTGCCCTGCGATTGTCGCGCGAAAACCGCCGCGATTCGATCACCGGCGAGCCGAATAATCACAGCTCCCTGCGGCCGGTCGTGGCGTGCCTAGCTGCCTATGGCCGAGTTCCAATGGCCTGCTCGACGGCGGCACACAGCCGGTCATAGGCGCGAGCCGTTTCTGCCGACAGGCGAACCAGCGGCAGGCCGATGGTCTGACACAGTTCATCGACGAAGGTGTTGGCCGCGTTTGCCGGTTCCATTTCGATGGCGCATTGCGGCTCCAGTGTCGTCCTGTCGCACAGCAGAAAATCGAAGCGGGCCGCCGAGATGCGGTTGACTGCCCGGTACCAGTGCGAACGGCGCGGGATGGCGGTCACGTCGACGACGTCCGCCAGGCGCACCTTGGCAAGGATGACGAAACGCTCGCCCATCGCCGCCTGCAACAGCTCTAGCAGCTCGCGTTCGCTGGGTTGGAACAGCGGCTGCTTCAGCGCGTAGGGGAGGCGCAGGGCTGGATGGTTGTACTGTCGTTGCTTGATGAAAAAGACCAGCGCAAAGCAGACGAAAGCCGCCAACACCATAGCGAGGAAGCTCATCATTGGAGCGGCACCGACATCAACAGGCGAGTTGAATGAGGGAGCGGGATGACAGCAGCAAACCGGGACAACATGAGAGGTTCCTTGAGTAGGCCTATGCGATTGGAGGCGTTGTCCCCAGGGAAGTTCGTTGTTGGCGCGGGTGCAGCTTTCTGCTGATGAGGTTATCCCGGATATCTGTTAGGCGTTCTGTGGATAAGCTTTGGGTTGAAGGCTGTACGCCATGAATCACGAGGCTTGCAGCGGTTTGTTCGTTTTTTAACCGAACCGCTTGTGGCCTGTAAGACGGCACGGCAGCAAAGGTTGTGCAAGGCTTTTTGGGCATGTTTGCCGCATCGCCTGGTGGGTTTCTTCCAGTTATCCCCGGTTACTGTGGAGAGTGCTGTGGATAACCATCGGCGAACCCATTGTAAGCCACGAAGCACGCCGCCTGCACAGATCTGGTTGTTTTCTGTACAGGCCGGACGGCGAGCACTTACGCCGGTGCGCGCTTGCCCCAGCGCGTCTCGGCGCTCGGCTGCCAGTCGTGGAGGAGCTTCAGCAACGCCTCGGGCGAGTCGCTGCGCTGGAGCATGCCGCGGTGTGGAGCCTTGACGAAGCCCTCGTCCACTAGATGGTCGAGAAAGTGGCTGAGCTTGCTGTAGAACTGATTCGTGTCGAGCAGGCCAAGCGGTTTGCCGTGGTAGCCCAACTGGCCCCAGGTCCAGACCTCGAACAGCTCTTCGAGCGTGCCGAGGCCTCCCGGAAGGGCAATGAAGGCATCCGAGAGCTCGGCCATCCGCGCCTTGCGCGCATGCATGCCGTCGACCACCTCCAGCCGTGTCAGTCCGGTGTGGCCCACCTCGGCGTCCTTGAGGCTCTGGGGAATAATGCCGATGACCTCACCGCCGGCGGCCATCGCGGCATCGGCTACCACCCCCATCAGGCCGACCGCACCGCCGCCGTAGACCAGCCGGATGCCGCGTTCGGCCAACGTCCGGCCCAAATTCTCGGCCGCCTCCCGGTAGATTGGGATCATGGCCAGTACTGGCGCCGCAGAACACGCATATCGAACGCAGGGACATCATCGACTCCGTCAGGTTGAACGGCAGGCAGCGTAACGCCATGGTCCCGCCTGGCCAAGTCTCAGCAGGGCTCGCCAATGCAGGCACCGCTGATTCCCAGCGCATAGTTGGCAAACAGGGTCTGAATCATTTCCAGGCTGGACATGGCGGCGGCTCCTTGGGGTGTGAAGACAAGCCTAAGCGTGTCGCGGGGAGCCGCCTTGTAGGTTTTCCTGATCGCTTCGATAGCTTGGAGAATACTTATCCCCGGCGGCTGTGCAGCTTTCTGTGGATAACCTATTGGTGAATGTCTGGACGCCGCGAATGCATTGGCGTTGCGGTAACTGATCAATTACTGACCAGTAATGGCGATCCGGCTATAAGTGATTGTTCGAAGGGCATTTTCCCTTGACTGTTCGCTTCCTCTGACACGTCGAAATGCCGCTGTGAGTTGTTCAGTATTCTTGTGGGGCGCTCTGTGGATAACGTGGGGAAACGAAACGCCAGGCCGCGCCCCGCGTGGCATGCGGCGGGTTGGCTGAAAATTAACCAATCGGCCCGCCGCGCCTTTTTAGACCTTTCAACTGGGCTGCTGGCGTTGCCACCGGCTCAGTCCTCTTCGCTCACCAGGCCCTTGCGCAGCGCATACAGAACCAGCGAAGGCACGTCGCGCAGCTTGAGCCGATCCATGATCTGCGCCCGGTGCGCATCGACAGTCTTCACGCTCAGGCCCAGGCCGCTCGCAATCTCACGGGTCGACACGCCGCGCACAATCAGCCGCAGGATTTCGATCTGGCGTGGCGTCAGCTGCGCGGCAGCAGGCTCGGCGCGCTGGCCGCCTTCGATCACCGCCGACTGGATGACGGTCTGCGCGATGCCGGGGCTGAGGTAGGACTCGTTGCGCGACAGCGCCCTCAGTGCCAGCTCAAGTTCCTGCGCGGCGGCGTCCTTGAGCAGGTAACCGCTGGCGCCCAGGCGCAGCGCCTGCAAGACGTAGTCCGGCGTGGTGTGCATCGACAGGATCAGAATCTGTACGTCCGGGAACTCTGTGCGCCACTGACGCAGGGCGTCCAGGCCACTCATGTGCTTCATGCTGATGTCCAGCAGCAGGATGTCTGGCTTGAGGCGGGAAAGAATGCCGTGCACCTCGCTGCCGTCGGCCCCTTCGGCCACCACCTCGTATCCCGGCTGGTCCTGCACCAGCGCCCGCAGGCCCGCTCTGACCAGTCCATGATCGTCGATCAGTGCTACCCGTTTCATGCCTTTACTCCAGTATGCGGACATGCTGCTGCGATCGGCAGCTGCATGGTTACCCGTGTGCCGACCCCGCTGAGGCTGGCTATGTTCAATTCTCCACTCAACGCCGCGGCGCGTTCCTCCATGCTGGTCAGGCCCAGACTTTGAGCGCGTGTGCGAGCCGCTCGAACGTCGAAGCCGACGCCGTCATCAATGATTTCGACGCGCAGGGCATCGTCTGTGCGGCAGATGAGCACGTCCACACGGCCGGCGCAGGCATGGCGGGCAACGTTGTTCACCGCTTCCTGAACGATGCGGAACGCCACCAGGGCGACATCGGGAGAAAGGTCGACCGTTTTGCCCTCGAGCTTAAGCGACCAACGGGTGTGCGCAGCTTCGAGGAAGCGCGACAGATGCCACTGCACGGCAGCCTGCAACCCGAGCGTCTCGAGCTGCAGGGGATGCAGTGCCAGCGACAGGCTGCGAACCTTGCCCAGCGCCTCGTCGGCGGCATCACTGAGCTGGCCGGCCAGCTTGGCCAGCGCCGGTTCATGGGCCAATGACAAGCGCAGCCGCTGCAGGTGCAGCTTGAGGGCGGTCAGCTGCTGGCCGATGTCGTCATGCAGGTCGCGGGCGAGCTGGCGGCGCTGGCTTTCCTGCACCTCCATCAGCCGCTGCGACAGATGTTGCAGCCGCTGGTTGGCCTGTTCCAGCTCGCGCTGCATTCGCTCCGATTCGCTGATGTCACGCAACAGCAGCAGCACATCATGGTACCCGTCGTTTTCCAGTAGCAGCTCGCATACTTCGGCCTGAAACGGGGTGCCGTCGACGCGCAGCAGGATGACGTGTCGAAAGCACAGCGGGCTGATAACGCCGCACTGCAGGCGGTCCAGTCGCTCGGTTTCGCGTGCCCGCAGATGCGGGGCAATGTAGGGCTGCCATTCGCCAGTGACCGAGGGAGCCTCGCCTTTCGGATCGAACAGGCTGCCGGCCGCCGCATTGCAGAAGCGGACCTGTCCGCTGCGAATGATCACCACGCCGTCGGGCAGGCTGGCGACCATCCGTTCGTAGATCCGCGGCGAATAGGTGCCGGTCGGCTCGGCTGGCGGCGAAGGAGCAACGTCCGCATCGCGGGTGCTTGCAGCTCCGGCGACAGCTGGCTGTTGCGCCCGCATCGAACGGAGCATGACCTGGATGGCCAGCCACCACAGCGCCGAAGACAACAGCAGCGCCAGCAAGCTCCAGACGATGGCCACCGAGGGCTGAGCACCCATCAACAAGCCGCCCAGCAGCACAAAAGCCGCATGCAGCGTAGCGATGGCCCAGGGCATCCAGCGCAACAGCTGCGGGGAAGGGCCCAGCCGGTCAGCAATGTCCGATACACGCTCCGTCATTTGAGAACTGTTACCTGTGGTCGATGGGTGCCGCTGTGTGCGGCGCCTCCAGGGGTAGCTGTTTTTCTGCGCGAGCGCTCTATTCAGCCTAGTCCGCGCGCAGTTCCTCGCAAACGTGCAGCCGGATGATGACGTAAGGCGGTGTATGCATGCCCCGGCAGCGGCGGCGGAAACTTTAGGGCTCCGACACCTTAGGACACCCTAGGGCCGCCTAGGGTTTTGCCTGATACCGCCGTTGATGGCGGCTGCCTATCGTGCCGGTCATTCGACTCTGCCCTGCGAGGCCGCACTGTGTTTGCCTACCCTGCACTCTGGATTGGAATCGCCACCGGGCTCGCTGGCCTGGCACTGGGCTCGCCCTGGATCGCTGGCACGGGCAGCGCTGTCTGCGTGGCCGCGGCAGTCTTTCTAAAGCCGCGAGCGTCTCGCGCGGCGATCAACTCCGAGCCAGTGGTCGCAGCGCCGGCTGCCGCCCCGGCGGTCGAGCCGCTGCTCAATGCCGTGTTACCAACCTGGGACAAGAACCTCGGGCAAGTGCGCGACATCCAGCAAAACAGCGTGCGCCAGCTGTTCGAGCATTTTGCTGGATTGTCGGATCGGCTCAGCCAGACCCTGAGCAAGTCGGACAACGTGATCGGCGGCGATGGTATGGCCAGCAGCCTGCGTCAGGCACAGAACCGCTTGAACGAAGTGACCTCGGCGTTCCATGCCGCCAGCGGCCGCAAGGCTGAGCTGCTGGGCACCATTGCCGATCTCAACGGCTATGCTGCTGAGCTGCAGTCGATGGCCAAGCACGTGCAGGACATTGCCAGCCAGACCAACCTGCTCGCGCTCAATGCCGCCATTGAAGCGGCCCGTGCCGGCGACTACGGCCGCGGTTTCTCGGTGGTCGCCGACGAGGTGCGCAAGCTGTCGACGCTGTCAGCCGAGACCGGCCAGCAGATGGGCAACAAGGTCAGCGAGATCAACCAGGCGATCCGCGCCACTGTGACCGCGGCCGGCGAACTGACCACCCGCGAGCGCGACAACCTCAGCTACCTCGACAGCGTGGCGGGCGACGTCATGCAGGGGTTGGGACAGAGCCTCAACGAACTCTCGGTCACCTCGCTGCAGCTGCAGCAGGAGACCCGCGTTACCCAGGCGACCATCGAGGAAATCGTTGTCAGCCTGCAATTCCAAGATCGCACCGACCAGATGCTCGATCACCTGCAGCACGACATGCAGCGCCTCGACCAGGCTGTGCGTGCCGGCGACGACCGGGTGCGCGATCCGCAGCGCTGGCTACGCGAGCTGCACCAGCACTTCACCACCGACGAGGAGCGCCACGGCAAGACCCGTAGCAAGAGCTCCGGCGACGACGTGACCTTTTTCTGATTCAACAAGGAGCATCACATGGCCAAGACCATTCTCATCGTCGACGACTCGCTCTCCATGCGCCAGCTGGTGAAGATGACCCTCACCGGCGCCGGCCATCAGGTCATCGAGGCGGTCGATGGCAAGGACGCACTGACCAAGCTCAACGGGCAGAAGATCAACCTGATCATCAGCGACGTGAACATGCCGAACCTCGATGGCATCGGCCTGGTGAAGGCGGTCAAGGCCAACGCGGCCTACCGTTTCACGCCTATTGTCATGCTCACCACCGAAAGCGAGCAGGGCAAGAAGGCCGAAGGCCAGGCGGCCGGCGCCAAGGCCTGGATCGTCAAGCCCTTCCAGCCGCAGCAACTGCTGACCGCTGTCGACAAGCTGGTCGGCTGAGATGCTCGAAATCACCTATGACCGCAGCGTCGAGCCGGCCCGGCTTCGCCTGACCGGCAGCCTGACGATCTACGAGGTCGGCCAGGCTCACGCGACCTTGCTGAGCATGCTGACCAAGACGGATGCGAGCCCCTGCCTGCTCGACCTCGAAGCGCTGGAAGAACTCGATACCGCCGGGGCGCAGCTGCTGCTCGCGACCCAGCGTCATTTCGAGGCGGCCGGCGGCAGTTTGAAGGTGCAGGGGCCGGCCGCGGCGGTGACCGAGGTGCTCGAGCTGTTGCGACTGGAAACTCTGTACCCCGACGTCCTACTGGCCCATCGCTGAAAGGAAACCGTGATGCTTGATGGCGAACAATGGAGCCAGCTGCTGCTGAGCTTTGTCGAAGAGGCCCGCGACCTGGCCAAGCAGGCCGAAGAGTACCTGCTGCTGCTCGACGAGTGCCCCACCGACGAAGAGGCTATCAACGGGCTGTTCCGCGCGATGCACACCCTCAAGGGATCGGCCGGGCTGTTTTCGCTGGGGCCGCTGGTGGGCTTCACCCATCACCTTGAAAATCTGCTGATGGCGGTGCGTGACGGTGCTCAGAGCCTCTCGCCGACGCTGATCTCGCTGATGCTGCGCTGCCTGGATGAAATCAGCGCGATGATCGAGCTGATCGACACCGACAAGGGCGAGCTGCTGGTCGACGACAGCCGCCAGCAGCCGCTGCTGGCCGAACTCGCCAGCTGCACCGACGCGGCGCCCCAGGCGCAGCAGATTCCGGTCGTCATGCTGCCCGAGGACAGTTGCAGCAGCCGCGGGCGACTGGAGCGTTGCAGCACATGCGAGGCCGATGGCGCCTGGCACATCTCGTTGCGTTTTCACCCTGATCTGCTGCGTAACGGCTTCGAACCCAGCTCGTTCGTTCGCTTTCTGAGCCGTCTGGGCGACATCCTGCACCTGCAGACGGTCAGCGAGTCGCTGCCGTCGCTGGCGGAGTTGCAGCCTGAGAGCTGCTACCTGGGCTTGGAGATTGCGCTGTGCACGCCGGCCGGCAAGGCCGAGATCGAGGAAGTCTTCGAGTTCATCGAGGATTTCTGCACCCTGCGCATCCTGCCGCCGTCCAGTGAGCTGGAAGATTACCTGCAACTGATCCACGACCTGCCGGAAACCGACGCGCAGATCGGCCGCATTCTCGTTGCCAGTGGCCTGCTGACCGAGCGTGAGCTCGAAGAGGGGCTGGCCCTACAGGCGGCCGAGACCACCGAACTCAAGCCGCCGCTGGGCGCCGTACTGGTCAACGAGGGATTGATCGCGCCACAGGCGGTCAACGCCGCGCTGGCCAAGCAGCAGGTGGCGCGGGAGAAGCGCGGCCAGGAAAACAGCCAGATCCGCGTGGCGGCCAACAAGCTGGACGAGCTGATCAATCTGGTCGGCGAGCTGGTCATCAGCGCCGCCGGTGCGCAGCTGCGCGCCCGCTCGCACGGCGATGCCAACTGCATCGAGAGCACCCAGACGGTCAACCAGCACGTCGAGCTGATCCGCGAGGCCGCGCTGAAGCTGCGCATGATCGAGATCGGCGACACCTTCAACCGCTTCCAGCGCGTGGTGCGCGACGTCAGCCAGCAGCTGGGCAAGGACATCCGCCTGGAAATCCGCGGTGCCGACACCGAACTCGACAAGGCGGTCATCGACAAGCTGGCCGATCCCTTGACGCATCTGGTGCGCAACGCCATCGACCATGGCATCGAGTCGGCCGAGGGCCGGATCGCCGCTGGCAAATCCGTCGAGGGCCACCTGCGCCTGGACGCCTATCACGAGTCGGGGATGATCGTGATCGAAGTCGCCGATGACGGCCGTGGCCTGAACACGGCGCGCATTCGCGAAAAGGCCATCGCCCGCGGGCTCATCGACGCCCAGGCGAACCTGCCCGAGCAGGACATCCAGGCGCTGATCTTCGCCGCCGGCTTCTCCACCGCCGAAAGCGTGTCCGACCTGTCCGGTCGCGGCGTGGGGCTGGACGTGGTGCGCAGCGCCATCGATGCCTTGCGCGGCACCATCGAGATCGACTCGCGAGAAGGGCAGGGCTGCACCTTCCGCATCCGCCTGCCGCTGACGCTGGCGATCATCGACGGCTTCCTTGTCAGCCTCGGCGATGACTATTTCGTCATCCCGCTGGACATGGTCACCGAGTGTCTGGAAATGGACGCCGAACAACTGAGTTCGGGCGCCTACGGTTACCTCAACCTGCGCGGCAAACCGCTGCCGTGCCTGTCGCTGGCGGCGCACTTCAACCTGCCGGAAAGCCACGGCAAGCGCCGCAACATCATTGTCGTCAGCCAGGGCCGGCAACAGGCCGGGCTGATCGTCGATCACCTTCACGGTGAACTGCAAACCGTCATCAAGCCCCTCGGGCAGCTGTTCCAGCACCTGCAAGGCATTGGTGGCTCCACCATTCTGGGAACCGGGCAGGTCGCCCTGATCCTGGATATTCCCAGCCTGTTCCGTTACCTGCAAAACCACGTCGACGCGAATCCTGCTGCCCAGCGCATCAGCCAATCCCGCCAGGACCTCGCAGGCCAGTAAGGAGAAACACCCATGAAAATGTTCGGTAACTTCAAGATAGGGGCGCGCCTGATTGCGGGTTTCCTGGTGGTGGTGGCGCTCACCGTCGCCGTGGGCCTGCTGGGCATTCGTAACCTGGCCCAGGTCAACGAGCTGTCCGACCAGATGTATTCACGCGATATGACGGCGCTGAACAACATCCAGTCGGCCAATGTGCAGCTGATCTACATCGGCCGCGGCCTGCGTTCGAGCCTGCTGGCTACGAGCCTGGAAGAGCGGGATTTCGCCATTCGCCAGACGCGCGATGCGATCAAGAAGATGTACGAGTACATCGAGATGACCCGCTCGAGCTTCGTGACCCCCGAAGGCATCGCCCAGTTCGAGTCGCTTAGTGAGCCGATGGCCACCTATGTGCAGACCGTGGAGCAGGCCCTCAAGCTGCGCGAGGCCTCCAGCGAGGTGCGCCCGGCCGACGAGCTGACCGTGATGCTGCCGAAACTGCGTGAGACTGGAAACAAGGCGGACGATCTGCTGACCGCCCTGGTCGAGCGCAAGGTCACCAATGCCAAGCAAGCCAATGAGCAGATCACCGGCATCTACCTTGGCTCGCGTACCCAGATGATCGGTCTGGTGATTATCGCCGCCGTACTGGGCTTCGGCATCGGCATCCTGGTGACCCGCAGCATCACCCGGCCGCTGAACCGCGCGGTGTCGGTGGCCGATTCCCTTGCCGCCGGCGACCTGGGCATCGAAGTTGAAGTCGACAGCAAGGACGAGACCGGCCAACTGCTCAGCGCCATGAAAAACATGACCGAGCGCCTGCGCAGCGTCATGGGCGACGTGCGCAGTGCGGCCGACTCGCTGTCTTCGGCGTCCGAGGAAGTCAGTGCCACCTCGCAATCGCTGAGCCAGGCGGCCAGCGAGCAGGCGGCCGGCGTCGAGGAAACCACCGCCTCGGTCGAACAGATGTCCGCATCGATCGCGCAGAACACCGAAAGCGCCAAGATCACAGACAGCATTGCCGGCAAAGCCGCCAATGATGCGGTGGCCGGCGGCCGCGCGGTACGTGACATGGTCGTGGCCATGAAACAGATCGCCGACAAGATCGGCATCATCGACGACATCGCCTACCAGACCAACCTGCTGGCGCTCAACGCGGCCATCGAAGCGGCGCGTGCCGGTGATCATGGCAAGGGTTTCGCGGTGGTGGCCGCCGAGGTGCGCAAGCTGGCCGAGCGTAGCCAGGTGGCCGCGCAGGAAATCGGCGGCGTGGCCGGCAGCAGCGTGGAGCTGGCCGAGCAGGCCGGTCGCCTGCTCGACGACATCGTGCCGAACATTCAGAAGACCTCGGACCTGGTGCAGGAAATCACTGCCGCTTCGCAAGAGCAGAGCACCGGCGCCGGGCAGATCAACATCGCCATGGGCCAGATGAATCAGATCACCCAGCAGAACGCCTCGGCGTCCGAGGAGCTGGCGGCCACCTCCGAGGAGATGAACGCCCAGGCCTCGCAGCTGCTGGAACTGATCAGCTTCTTCCGGCTCGATGCACGCGATGTCGCGGCTCAGGGCCTCGGTCGCCAGCCAGCGGCTCCCAGCGCCAAGCCCAGCAATCGCTCGGTGCGCAGCATCCGCAAGCCGTCCGTCATGGCCGACGACGGCCAGTTCGTCAGCTTCACCTAAGGGGGCGAAGATGAATCTTCCACAGGTAAGCGGCGCCGCCAGCGCCGCGCCGGCTGACATCCAGCACCTGTCGTTCCGGGTGCGCCAGGCACGCTACGCGCTGCCCATCGAGCTGGTGCGCGAGATCATCGAGTACGGGCAGATCACCGGTGTGCCGATGATGCCGGCGTGCATCCACGGCGTGATCAACCTGCGCGGCAACGTCGTGCCGGTGCTGGACCTGGCCGCACGCTTCGGTATGGAGCGCACGCTACCGGGCAAGCGGACCTGCATCGTCATCATCGAGCTGGAGCTGAACGATTCGCTGCAACGCATCGGCCTGGTGGTCGATGCAGTCGACGCGGTACTGGACATCCAGGCCGCCGATGTCGAACCCGCACCGGCATTCGGCGCTGGAATCCGTACCGAATTCATCGCTGGCATGGCGCGTGACGAGCGCGGCTTCACCATCATTCTGGACGTGCGCAAGGTGTTGTCGCTGGATGACATCCTGCAGATCAGCCAGGCGATGGCGCAGGCGAGTTGAGCATGCCGACGTCGAGCCTGCCGGTGCTGGGCGAGCAGGAGTTCCGCTTCCTGCAGCAGCTGATGGTCGAGGCGTCTGGTATCCACTTGAGCGACAGCAAGCGGCCGTTGGTGGCCGGCCGTCTGATGCGCCGATTGCGCGCGCTGAACCTGAGCAGCTACCGCGACTACCTGTTGCTGCTCAAGGACCCGACGAAGCAGGCCGAGCAGCGGCTGGTGATCGACCTGCTGACCACCAACGAAACCTACTTTTTCCGCGAACCGCAGCATTTCCAGTTTCTTGCCCGCTGGCTGGACGGCCGGCGCGAGCCGCTGCGCATCTGGAGCGCCGCCTGCTCGTCAGGCGAGGAGCCGTACACCCTGGCCATGGTGCTGGCCGAGCATGGGCCGGCTGACTGGTCGATCCTCGGCAGCGACCTCAGTCGCACGGTGTTGGAAAAGGCCGAGGCCGCGATCTATCCGCTGGATGAGGCGAGCAATTTTCCGCCCGGCTGGCTGAAGCGCCATTGCCTGCGCGGTATCGGTGACCACGAAGGGGCTTTTCGCCTCGCCCAGGGTTTGCGCGAGCGGGTGCGCTTTCGTGAACTCAATCTGATGCGGCCATTACCCGACGACATCGGCAGCTACGACGTAATCTTTCTGCGCAACGTACTCATCTATTTCAATGCCGAGGACAAGCGCGCCATCGTGGCCCGCCTGATCCAGCGCCTGCGTGCGGGTGGCTTGCTGTTCATCGGTCATGCCGAAAGCCTGCATGGCTTCGGTCTGCCGTTGCGCAGCGTCGCGGCTTCGGTGTTTCAGCGTCTATGACCGCGCCCCGTTTTCTCATGCCGGGTGAATACCTGTTCGGCCAGCATCCCGAGCCGGTGGTGACGCTGCTCGGCTCGTGCGTGGCCGTCGTGCTTTGGCATCCCCGGCGTCGGCTGCTTGCCGTGAGCCATTTCGTGGTGCCCGGTGGCGCCTTTGAGCGGGACGACACGCGTAGCGGTGAGGCAGTGTTTGTCCGTCTGCAGCAGGACATGGCTCGTCACCGCACTGCGCCGGGTGAGTATCGCAAAGGTCTCTACGGCGGCGGCTCCTGCCTGCAGCCGGGCAGGCACGGCACCGTCCAGATCGGGCGCATGAACATCGCTTTTGCCCGAGAGCAATTCGCGCTGCTCGGTTGGAGCGCTGACGAGCAAGATCTAGGTGGCCTGGGTTATCGGCGGTTGACGGCCGACGGCCGGGACGGGCGCCTGATCTGCCAGTCCTTCACTCCCCCTCAATTGCTGGAGGGCACCGCATGATCAAGGTCTTTATCGTCGATGACTCGGCGCTGGTGCGACAGGTGTTGTCCGCGTGCCTGGAAAACCACCCGAACATCGAGGTGATCGGGCAGGCCGCCGATCCGCTGTTCGCGCTGGAAAAGATGCAGCGCAACTGGCCCGATGTGCTGGTGCTCGATGTCGAGATGCCGCGCATGGATGGCATTACCTTTCTACGCAAACTGATGGCCGAGCGGCCGACGCCGACCATCATCTGCTCGACGCTGACCGAGGCGGGCGCGGCCATCACGCTTGAAGCCTTCGCGGCGGGCGCCGTCGGCGTCTTCACCAAAGCGCGGCTCGGTCTCAAAGACAGCTTACTGCAGCTCTCAAGTGACTTGATCAAACAGATCCAGCAGGCCGCCGCGACCCGGCCGCGGGTAGCGGCGGTCCGCACCCCCACAATTACGGCCCAGTCGCGTTCGGCGGAGCCGGCTGGCAGCAGTGCCCTGACCACCACCGACCGGGTCGTCGCGCTGGGTACCTCGACCGGTGGCACTCAAGCGCTGGAGCTGGTACTCAAACAGCTGCGCGTCGACTCGCCGGGCATCGTCATCGTCCAGCACATGCCGGAGAAATTCACCGCCGCGTTCGCCCAGCGTCTCGACAGCCTCTGTCAGATCGAAGTGCGCGAAGCCCGCCATCTGGATCGGGTTCGCTCCGGGCTGGCGCTGGTGGCGCCGGGCGGGAAACACATGCAGCTCAAGCGCAGTGGCGCGCAATACTTTGTTGAGGTGCTCGATGGCCCGCCGGTCAACCGGCACAAGCCGTCGGTGGATGTGCTGTTTCGCTCAGTCGCCCGCCATGCCGGGCATAACGCCTTGGGCGTGATCATGACCGGGATGGGCGACGACGGCGCCCGTGGGCTGCTGGCCATGCGCGAAGCTGGGGCGCGTACGGTCGCCCAGGACGAAGCCAGCTGTGTCGTGTTCGGTATGCCCAAGGAAGCCTTGCAGCTGGGTGCGGCGCAGTGCACTGAGTCGCTGGAGAACCTGCCGCGGCTGATCACCGACTATGCTCGGGCACCGCTTGCGTGAAGGCCGTTGCGATTGGCAGAAACACCGCTGTGCTGATCAGAGGGCTACTTTGCCGCGTGAAGTGGCTCCGCCTAAGATCACGGACGCATTCTGCAAACAAGGACAACCGGGTGAAAATCGTTCTGCAACTCGTGGCAGCTTTAGTGGTATTGCTTGTCCTGGCCGTGGCGGTGCTGGTGGCACTCAGCTGGGCGCCGCCACGGTCGGTCGAAAGCCTGACCGAACGCTGGGCACCGGAGCCGTCCAGATTCATCGAGATATCCGGCATGCAGGTGCACGTTCGCGACGAGGGGCGGCGTGACGATCCCGTTCCGCTGGTGCTGCTGCACGGCACCTCCGCGAGCCTGCATACCTGGGAAGGCGTGGTCGAGGAGCTGAAGCCGCAGCGGCGGGTGATCAGCCTGGACCTGCCGGGGTTCGGTTTGACCGGCCCCTTTCCCGACGGCAATTACCGCATGAGTCACTACGTCGAGTTTCTCTCGACCTTGCTGGACAGGCTGAACGTCGAACGTGCAGTGCTCATCGGCAACAGTTTCGGTGGCCAGCTCGCCTGGGAAATGGCGCTGGACCAGCCGAAGCGTGTCGAGCAACTGGTGCTGATCGATGCGGCAGGCTACCCCCGTCAATCGACGTCGGTGCCCATCGGTTTCAAGCTTGCCGGCATTCCGGGGCTGGCGCCGCTGATGGCCAACATCCTCCCGCGCCGGCTGGTCGAGTCCAGCACGCGCAGCGTCTATGGCGATCCCGACCAGGTGACGCCGGAGCTGGTCGACCGCTACTACGAGCTGACCTTGCGTGAAGGCAATCGTGAGGCCCTGCGCGAACGCTTCAAGCAGGTGCCGGCCGTTGATAACACGGAGCGAATCGCATCCATCCAGACCCCGACCCTGATCATCTGGGGTGGGCGCGACGGCTTGATTCCGCCGCTCAATGCGCGCCGCTTCCAGCGTGATATCGCTGGCAGTGAGTTGGTCATGTTCGAGGACCTCGGCCATGTACCGCAGGAGGAGGCTCCGTCGCGAGTCGCTGAAGCAATCCGCGCGTTCCTGCCACAGCCCTGACGCTATCAATCATCCTGCAGCCTTATGTTCGGGCATTCATTCACGGCCGTTTGATTGTGGCCGGCTGTGGCGTCGCCGACACTCGCCACAGACTTTGCAATGCATCCAACAATAATCCGCTGGAGGAATTTCCATGAGTGACGCCATTCGCTTCGAAGACAAGGTGGTCATCGTGACCGGTGCTGGTGGCGGCCTTGGCCGTGCCCACGCACTGCTGTTCGCCCGTCATGGCGCCAAGGTCGTGGTCAATGACCTGGGCGGCAGTGCCCAGGGCGAAGGGGCCAACGCCTCGGCTGCTGATCGCGTTGTCGAGGAAATCCGTCAGGCCGGCGGTACTGCGGTGGCCAATCATGACTCTGTGACCGACGGTGAGAAGATCGTCCAGCATGCGCTGGACAGCTTCGGCCGCATCGACGTGGTGGTGAACAACGCCGGCATCCTGCGCGACAAGACCTTCCACAAGATGGAAGACGCGGACTGGGATCTGGTCTACCGCGTACACGTCGAGGGCGCCTACAAGGTGACCCGCGCCGCGTGGCCGCACATGCGCGAGCAGGGCTACGGTCGGGTGATCTTCACCGCGTCGACCTCCGGTATCTACGGCAACTTCGGTCAATCCAACTACGGCATGGCCAAGCTGGGCCTGTACGGCCTGACCCGCACGCTGGCCCTGGAAGGTCGCAAGAACAACATCCTGGTCAATGCCATTGCGCCGACTGGTGGCACGCGCATGACCGAGGGGCTGATCCCGCCGCAGGTCTTCGAGCAGCTCAAGCCTGAGCTGGTCAGCCCGCTGGTGGTCTTTCTCGCCAGCGAACAATGCCAGGAAACCTCCGGCCTGTTCGAGGTCGGTGGCGGCTGGATGGGCAAGGTGCGCTGGGAGCGCAGCCTGGGTGCCGGTTTCGATCCGAAGAAGGGCTTTGATGCCGAGGATGTTGCCGCCAGCTGGCAGCAGATCTGCGACTTCGAGAATGCAGCGCATCCGGCCGACAACATGGAAGCGCTGAAGGAAATGATGGCCAACCTGCAAAAGCACGCCGGTTAAACCACCGGTGGCCGCTCGAGCTGCATAAGCGTTTCACGCTTCAGCTCAAGCGGCTTTTTTCCCTCAGACGGCTGGCTCGGGTAACAGGCGCAAGGCCTTGGCCCGGGCCTGTCCCAGATCTCTCACGTGATACAGCTGTCCTTCGAGCGCGTGAATGCCGGCGCGGCGCAGCTTGAGCCGCAATCGCGCATTACTCCCGGACAGAATCAATGCAATGCCCTGCTTGCGGTAGTCCAGTAGGACGTTTTCCAGCGCAGCCAGGGCGGTCATGTCCATCATCGGCACGCCGCTGATGTCGACAATGACAACCTTCACCTCTGGATTGAATTTTCGCAGCACGCTCAAGGCCTTTTCGGCGGCGCCGAAGAACAGCGGGCCACGAATCGCGTAAGCGGCGACGTGCTCGGGCAGGTCCTTGAGCATCGGGCTCTGCCCAAGGTTAAGAGGTGTGGTATCGGTCAGCTCGCTCATGCGTTTGATGAACAGCCCGGCCGCGAGCAGCAAACCCACGCCCACCGCCAGCACCATGTCGAACAGGACCGTCAGGCTCAGGCAGGTCAGCAGCACCAGCACATCGCTGCGCGGTGCTATGCGCAGAGTTTTGACGATGTGGGGTGCTTCGCTCATGTTCCAGGCCACCATTAACAGCAGCGCTGCCAGGGCAGCCATCGGCAGGTAACTGAACAGCGGTGCCAGCCAGAGAATCGCCACCAGCACCACGCCGGCATGAATGATAGCCGCCAGTGGTGAGAAGGCGCCGGCGCGCACGTTGGTGGCGGTGCGAGCAATGGCGGCGGTCGCCGTGATGCCGCCAAACAACGGGGCGACTAAATTGCCGAGGCCTTGACCAAGAAGCTCGGCGTTCGGATCGTGGTTGCCACCGCCCATGCCATCGGCCACCACCGCGCAGAGCAAGGACTCGATGGCACCGAGCATGGCGATGGCGAAGGCTGGCGCCAACAGTTGGTGAAACAGCTCGAAGCTCAGCACCAGCGGTTGGCCGTCAGGGCCAGGCAACAGCCATGGCCATGCAAAATCCGGAAGAAATGGTGGGATGCCGGGATACTGCACATCATCGACCACGTAGCTGAAACGTTCGCCAAGCGTGGCGACGGTCAGTCCGACCGACTCCAGCGCCATGGCCGCCAGTGCGCCAACAACGAGGGCGATCAGATGGCCCGGTACCTTGGGCACCAGGCGCGGCCAGACGATGAGCACGCCAAGGCTGATCAGGCCGACAAGGGCGTCTCCCCATTGGGCACTGGGCAGCGCACTCACCAGCAGGCTGAGTTGTTCGACGTAATGTTGAGGCTGTTCGCTCAAGCTCAGTCCGAGCATATCCTTGAGCTGGAGGGTCGCGATGACGATGCCGATGCCCGCAGTGAAACCCAGCGTGACCGGGTAGGGCACGAACGCTATCAGTCTGCCGGCGCGCAACAGGCCGAGCAGGATCAGGATCAGCCCGGCGAGCATGGTGCAGAGCAGCAGCCCGCCGAGGCCGAACTGCTGGGTGATGGGCAACAGGATGACCACAAAGGCTGCGGTTGGACCGGACACGTTGAACCGCGACCCGCCCGTCAAGGCGATCAATGGTGCAGCAACCAGCACCGTGTACAGGCCGTGCTGTGGCGCTACACCTACCGCAATTGCCAGTGCCATGGCCAAGGGGATGGCGATGATCCCGACCGTTAAGCCGGCGGTGACATCGCCGCGCAGTGCCGGGACTCCATAGCCCGAACGCAGGGTTTGACGCCAGGCAGCGAACAACGGCGGAAGCTTCATCCCAGACACTCCATGTGCGCAAAGCGGCAGTATAAGCACTGGCAATAGCGCTGGGCCTGTAGGAGTGCAACATCGGGGTCAAATCGCGGATTTTCGTGTACGACCTTGGTCTTATCGGCCTCTGGCGCGTTGAGTGCGTCGTTCTCGCAGAGTAAACTGCCGCCCCCGAAAGGCCCCGTCGAACCGGAGAAACCATGCGTAAAGACAAGAAGAAGGTGATCGGCGAGGAAGTCAGCGACGAGTCGATCAAATTGTTTCTCGAGCCGGAACCGGCTGACGACACGCCGCCTTCGTTGCACAAGCTGATCAAGGCTTATCGCGGTTTGCGCGTCGATGATTTCGAGCGTTTTCTCGGATTCTTTGTCGAAGCGGGATACGACCTGAATGCGAAGGATGCCCAGGGGCAAGACTTCGTTGCCTTGATCGCGGATCAGCGCCAGGCCGAGCCCTATATCGAGCTGATCAAGGCCGCGCGCGGCTGAGTTCGTCTGTAACCGTCGAGCTTCAAGCATGACCTGGCTGAGCAACCAGCAGCCGCAATAGATTTTCTCGCTGCACGCGTCCCGTAGAGCCCTGGCTTGTCGCCCCGCTCCGGGAAGTAGAGGCGCGAGAGGGAGGAGGCCAAAAGCCGCTCTCCCGACAGCGGGTAGGTGCTTTCGAGTTCCTGCCTTCGGGCACAAGCCCGAGCAGCGGTATAGAAACCTCCTCCGTTTCTAGCCGCCAGGCTGGTGGTTCTACGCGATCGCGTATTGCGGTCGTGACAGTTTAATGCTGTGATTCTGGAGAACGCGTTAATGACGCAACACGATAGCGAAGCCGTGGATTTGGTGCTGGTGGGAGCCGGCATCATGAGTGCGACTCTGGCAGTACTGCTCAAGGAACTCGATCCCAACATCAGGCTGGAGATTGTCGAACTGCAGGAATCCGGGGCCGTTGAAAGCTCGAATCCCTGGAACAATGCCGGCACCGGTCACGCCGGTCTCTGTGAGTTGAACTACACACCGGACAGCAAAGACGGCTCGATCGACATCAAGAAAGCCGTCACCATCAATACCCAGTTCGAAGTCTCGAAGCAGTTCTGGGCCTACCTGACCGGCCGTGAAGGCTTCGGCAGCCCACGCGACTTCCTCAATGCAGTGCCGCATCTGAGCTTTGTCCGCGGCACGAAAAATATCGATTACCTCAAGCGCCGCTTCAATGCGTTGAAGACCCATCACGCCTTTGAAGACATGGTCTACAGCGAAGATCGCTCAACCATGGAAGAGTGGATGCCGCTGATGATGCCGGGCCGTCCGCTGGATGAGCCGATCGCCGCGACCCGCGCGATGAATGGCACCGACGTCAACTTCGGTGAGCTGACCCGGCAGATGCTGCAGTATCTGGCAGCCAAGCCCGGCGTGACGATGTCCTACTTCCAGAAGGTCACCGGCCTGGCTCGCGACGGCAAGGGCTGGCGCGTAGAGGTCAAGAACACCCGTGACAGCAGCAATCGTGAAATCAAGGCCGGCTTCGTCTTCCTCGGTGCTGGCGGCGCAGCACTGCCGTTGCTGCAGATGTCCGATATCGAAGAAGGCAAGGGCTACGGTGGCTTCCCGGTCAGTGGTCAGTGGTTGCGCTGCGACAAGCCGGAAATCGTCAAGCAGCATCAGGCCAAGGTCTACAGCCTGGCCGCGGTAGGCGCGCCGCCCATGTCGGTTCCGCATCTGGATACACGCGTCGTGGACGGCAAGACGTCGCTGCTGTTCGGGCCGTATGCCGGCTTTACCACCAAGTTCCTCAAGCATGGCTCGCCGCTCGATCTGCCGATGTCGATCCGTCCGGGTAACCTCAAGCCGATGCTGGCTGTCGCGCGCGACAACATGGATCTGACCCGCTATCTGATCAAGGAAGTCCGGCAGTCGATGGACGACCGCCTGGAAACGCTGCGCGGCTTCTATCCCGAGGCCAAGGCCGAAGACTGGCGCCTGGAAGTGGCCGGTCAGCGCGTCCAGATCATCAAGAAGGACCCGAAGAAGGGCGGCATCCTGCAGTTTGGCACCGAGTTGGTGTCGGCCAAGGACGGTTCCATCGCCGCACTGCTGGGCGCCTCGCCGGGTGCCTCGGTCACCGTGTCGATCATGCTTGACCTCATCGAGCGCTGCTTTCCGGAGCAGGCCAAGAGCGAAGCCTGGAGCAGCAAGCTCGCCGAGATCTTCCCCGCGCGAGAGAAGGTTCTCGAGGCCGATGCGGCGGTCTATCGCGAAGTTGTCGCGAAGGTCGACAAGCATCTGGGGTTGGCCGACTAGCCACTACAACGCCATGTAAGCAAGCCGCGCTCCCCCTCAGGGCAGCGCGGTTTTTTATGCGTGCGGGATAGGGCCGGGGCGCTGCTGTAGATCAGCTCTAGGCAGCGGCTTACCGATCCAGCCAAGACGAATTTCCTCTATTTCGACCCAGCGTTCACCATGAGGGCGCTCTTTGGCGGTCAGCAGCATGCAGCAGCACTGCTGATCATCTAGCAGGGCGTAATGGCGCGCTGCGCGTGTTCGGAACAGGGTATTGAACAGGGACATTGCCGGGCTCCCGTAAGGCTTCGCGCTGTTATCGCAGTTGGACGTTACGGTTGCATGAATGGAACGCGGCCGGCCTGCAGGCGGTCTTTAGCGCATCACTGTCAGGCGGTTGCGGTGCTGGTTATACTGCGCGCCATTCATCCCTAACCTGGAGTAAGCAGCATGCTGAAACGCCTGTTGTTCAGTCTCGCCGCCGCGTCAGCACTGGCGCTTGCCGGCTGCGCCCACAGCCCCCAACAGCTCGATCCCAACCCCAAACTCACCGACACCATCAGTCCGGTCGGCCAAGGTCAACCGGTAGTGGTGCGTGTAGTAGACGGTCGCCCCTCGGCAACCCTGGGTACGCGTGGCGGCCTGTATCCGGAAACCAGTGCGGTGATCGTGCCGAAAGAAAAGGTCGTTCCAAAGCTGCAGGCTCAGGCTGAAGCAGCGGTCCGCCTGCTGGGCTTTACGCCCTCGGCCAACGCCTACAACGCACCGCAGCTGACCTTGACCCTGGCTGAGCTGAAGTATCAGTCGCCAAAGGAAGGGCTGTATGTCACCGAGGCCACGATTGGCGCTACGTTCCGCGTAGAAGTACAGAACGGCGGTCGTCGCTACACCGGTCGCTACGGCGCTTCTCTGAACCAGCGTTTCGGCATGGCCCCCAATGAGCAGACCAACACCAAGCTGGTAACCGATGTGCTGAGCGATGCGCTGACCCGCACATTCCGCGATCAGAACATCGGTCAGGTGCTGGCGCAGTGAGTTGCAACTAGGCCAGCCGGTTGCGAGCGACAGATCAGAACCCCGCCTTTTCGGCGGGGTTTTTGTTTTTAGGCGTAACGGCGGCTCTTCGGCAATGTGCTCGAATCGTGTCGCCCCGGTGCAGTACGCGGAGCAAGCGCAAGGAGCGAGCCAAGTAAGGTGCCCGATTCGTACTGTCGTTTGCGCGATAGCAGACACCGACGCCGCTAACCCATACAAGCCATTGCGCTTATGTAATGCAAAAAAAACGCCCCGAGCATGTCGGGGCGTTTCTCTTTTCGGTTTGGCTTAGCGGTGTGGCTTAGCGTACGCCGGAGTTACGCAGCGCGGCCGGGGTGTACTGGTTGGAGTTGGCCTTGTAGTTGTAGACGTAGGGGTTCTTTTCCTCGTTCTTCATGCCCATCACCAGGTAGCGACCGGAGACCAGGTCATACAGCGTCTCCATGGCGTACAGCGGGACCTGGTCGTTGTAGATGTACTCGGCATGCGCCTCGGCAACGCGCCAAAGCGTATCGCGGCCGTCGTAATGGTCGATCACTGCGGCCTGCCAGGTGTCTTCATCGATGAAGAACGTACGCTTGGCATAGATGTGACGCTCGCCGGGCTTCAGCGTAGCTTCGACTTCCCATACACGGTGCAGCTCGTAGCGGGTCAGATCCTGATTGATGTGGCCGGCCTTGATGATGTCATCGTACTTGAGCTGCGGTGAGTCCAGGCGGTAGGCATTGTAGGGGATGTACATTTCCTTCTTGCCCACCAGCTTCCAGTCGTAGCGGTCCGGTGCGCCGTTGAACATGTCCAGGTTGTCGGAGGTGCGCAGGCCGTCGGCGGCAGTGCCCGGGCCGTCGTAGGCGACCTGAGGGGCGCGGCGCACGCGGCGCTGACCGGCGTTATAGATCCATGCCATGCGCGGCTCTTTGACTTGGTCCAGGGTCTCGTGCACCAGCAGCACGTTGCCGGCCAGGCGTGAAGGTTCAGTCACCTGCTGTTTGAAGTAGAACAGTACGTTGCCGTGTTTCTCGGCGTTGTAGTCGGTCAGGGTATCGGTGTAGACGACTTCGTCGACGAACTTGACCAGGCTGTAGCTACCGTTCACCTGGGGAGTGGCCTGCGCCACGGTGCGGCGGGCCGAGCCGCCGCGATAGCGAGTGATGTGGTTCCAGATCACTTCCAGGCCGTCCTGAGGAATCGGAAAGGCAACCGCAGTGTCGAAATCTTCCAGCCCGTTGCCGCCGCGCACCAGCTTGGTCTGGGTCGCGTTCTTCTGCGCAGCGTCATAGATCCGCTGAGGTACGGCTGCACTGCGATGGGTTTCGAAAACCGGCAGGCGATAGGTGTCTGGGTAGCGCTTGAGCATGGCGATCTGGCCAGGGCTCAGGTTGTCCTTGTACTGCTCGAAGTTCTGCGCAGTGATGGTGAACTTTGGCTTGTCGTTCGGGTAAGGATCGCTGACGAAGCCATCCTCGCCGACTGCCGCTGCGTCGGTTGCCAAGCCGCCGGTCCAGGCGGGAATGGTGCCGGCCGCGTTGCCGGCTTTCTCGGCACCCATCGGCGTCAGGCTGTTACCCAGCTTGGCCGCTTCGGATTCGGATACTGCAGCCATGGCTCCACTTGCCAGCACAGCGCTTGCCAGCAAGGAGAGTGTGAGGGCCCCCGTCTTAAACCTGTTCTTGTTCATTGTTTGGTCCTGTTGATTCTCGGTAACTGATTCGCTGCAAGCGATGCCGTAAGCGCGGCGCTTGCAGATGGCGACTTCCACAAAGGCGGTGGCGGGATGAACGCCTGGTACTGACGTCAAAGACGCAGCGATCACAAGTTGCCATTTGCCCGATCCCGCGGCAGTCCCGTCTGGTTGCTCAAGCCAGGCGCACGCTCTATTTCGGTTGTTCGGGGCGAGATGAGGGTGAAGCTGGAAGGGACTATAAGTCAACAATCGAGACGGCACCTATCTGCATAAATGGCGCAAATACCCGGCAAATTGCCATCGCTTGGTTGTGTTCCGTTCTGTCGGAAACTGGCTGAGCCGACAACGCCGTTTCGGTAGACTTCGCTGCCCCAGCTCAGGCCGCTCAGGCCTGTATGTTCAAGGCCAACGGAGATAACGGTTGTTGCTCGATTTCGATTACTCGGCGCTGGCGCGGGTCGCGCCTCTGGTCAACTCACTGGCCTTGCTGATCGCGCTCGGCGGCGCCTGGCTGTTGCTGGCGACACGCTGGCGTCGGCAGCTGTCGAACACCTCAACGTCTCTTGCAGATTCTCGCCTCTCGGCCGTTGAGCAAGGTGCCGTGGCGGCGACCCTGCGTCTCGACCGATTTTTCTATGGCTTTGGTTTCAGCAGTCTGGGACTGGCCTGCCTGCTTTCTTCGCTTACGCGACTGACCTGACGGCCAGTCGCGTAAGCGTGTAGCCCTAGAGGCTCAAGCCAGCTTTCAAGCGGTACTGATTACGCACCGGCATGGCGTATTGCTGGATGAGGAAGGGCTGCTGCACGCTTGGGCAGGCTGCGAGGCGCTTGCCCCATTCGGCCTCGGCACGTTCGATTTCCGCCTGGCTGAACAGCTCGCTGAGCTCGGGTATCGCCAGTGCCTCGTCGCGATTCTCCCACATCCGATGCGCCAAAAAATTCACCGGAAACAGACGGTAATCACCCAGGATCTGCTGGTCGATTTCGGCCGCCAGCTGCTTGGCATCCTCCGGGACGTCGCTGATGGGCGTGCCGAAGCTGACATGCACCCGACCTTTGTAGCCGGTGATGCCGAGGGCGATGCTGGTGTCATCCTCGCCTGGGGCCTTGGTGTAACTGCCGGTGCTGGCACGTATATAGAGCTCTCGCGCCTTGGCCTGATCGCAGGGGTCGTACTCATAGCTGATCGACACCGGCGTCGGCCGCAGGGTCGACAATGCTTCGGCAAAGGGCTCGTCCTTACGGCTCATGTGCAGCATTTTCAAAATGGCCGAATCGGTACGGTCGTCACCGTCCTTGGCCCGCCCTTCGGCCTGGGCAATCCAGATCGACTCACCGTCGTTGCGGATAGAGTGGTTGATGTAGGCAGAAAGCAGCTGATAAGCCGCGAGCTTTTCGCGGCGCCCGGTGACCGAGCGACGCACGATGAAGCTCTTGTTGAGTCGCATCAGATCGCTGACAAACGGCCGTTGCAGCAGATTGTCGCCAATGGCGATGCGCGGCGTGCGCATCTTGGCCTGGAACACCGCATAGTTGACGAAAGCGGGGTCCATCACGATGTCGCGGTGATTGGCGATGAACAGATAGGCGCAGCCCGGCCGCAACTTTTCCAGGCCGGAATAAGTAATGCCATCTGTGGCGCGCTCGATGGTGCGGTCGAGGTACATCTCGATCCGCGCCTGCAGCGTGTCGATCGAATGAATAGTGGCGAACTCACGCCGCAGTCGTTGCGCTATAAGTGGTTTGAGCATCCAGCCCATGGGGCCGGCCAGCCGCGGAAAGCGGAAATGCGCCAGTATGTCGAGAAATTCCCGGTCGGCGAACAGCCGTGCCATGACGGCGGGGACTTCAGCATCGGCGTAGGGTCGGATGGCTTCGAATTCGTCCATCATGATCTCTGTAAGGGTAACTACTGAATAACCCAGTCGCTCAAGGGTCAAAGTTAGGTCTGTGGTTGCTTGGACGCGATGACAGCGGGCTCGGGCAATGCCGAGTGGCACCGGTCGGGTCCACCACAAGTGCGCACCGGGGCATCTCAACAGACTCCGGACGGCGATTATAGCGGCAAGTCACGCAGGAGACGCTGATGCTGGAATCACAGGACTATCAATGCCCATATTGTGGCGAAGTGGTGGAGGCGCTGCTCGATCTGAGTGGCGGCGATCAGCAGTACATCGAAGACTGCTCAGTCTGCTGCAGGCCGATTGTGTTCGATCTGCGTACCGATGGTAGCGATTGGCAGCTCGACGTACGGCGGGAGGATGAATAGATGCAGCGGGTATACGAGCCGCGTGATCTGCTCGAAGCGGAGATGCTGCGTGGCATGTTGGACGCTGAGGGTATCGAGGTCTACCTGAATGGCCGGCATCTGATCGGAGCTGTAGGCGAGCTGCCTGTTGCCGGTCTGCTCGGATTGATGGTCGCCGATGATGAGGCCGAGCGCGCGCGGCAGTTGATCGCTGAGTACAATGTCGCCGAACCGCTGCCCGGCGACGAGCCGGAAAGTTATCCGGGTGAGCTCATCTGCTGATGCCTCAGAGTGAAGGCATTGCCCCTGGCTGCTGCCCCCTTTTCCCATCGAGTTTTGTACATGTGTGGCCGCTATGCCCTGTTTCGCTGGAATGCCGCTTTTGCTGCGTTGCCTGGTTTCCCGTCTGATCAGCAGCCGCACTGGAGCCTGGCGCCTGGCGCTTCGGTGCTTCTGCTGCGACAGGTGGACGAAGCGCTGCAATTGAGTCGCGTGCGCTGGGGATTGACGCCGCCATGGTTGAGCGACTTCACCCGCACGCCTGCGCAGGCGCGAGCGGAAACGCTGGCTGAACAGCCAATGTTTCGCGACGCCTTTCGTCAGCGTCGAGGCGTCCTGCCGGCGAATGGTTTCTATGAGTGGCGAGGCACGGCACGCAAGCGACCCTACTGGATGACGGCGGAGGACTCGCTGATGTATTTCGCGGCGGTCTGGGAGGCCTATCCGGTAGAAGGTCACAGTTACCTCAGTGCGGCCGTCGTGACGCGGCCAGCCTCAAACCAACGGCGACCACTGTTGCTGGATCAGACTGGCATGACCGCCTGGCTCGATCCCCAGACCCCGCTGGAAACGCTGCAGCTGCTGCTGGCTGCGCCACAACCGGCGTTGCGTGAGCGACCCCTGGCAACCTTCGTCAATGATCCCAAGCTGGACGTGCCGGAGTGCCTGACGCCAGTGAACTAGGCATTGGCAGTAACCCTCGAAAGGGGAGTCAAGGCGCTATCAGGCTTGCGCCGAAGCGATGGGCGGCTAGTCGGTTGCCCGGTGCGCTGGCACGCTCTAGCATACGGCGCAGAATTCACGGGAGACGCGACATGTTCAAGCCGCATTCAATCAGCCTCTTTCTTGCGGCCGCCACGCTGGCCGGTTGTCAGGCCGTCAACACGACCAGCAGCGGTGCCGTTGGCGTCGACCGCAAGCAATACATGTTCAGCATGCTGTCGACCGAGCAGGTCAATCAGATGTATGCGCAGTCGTATCAGCAGACGGTGTCTCAAGCGAAGAGCAAAGGTGTGCTCGAAAACAACTCACCGGTCGCTCAGCGGGTCAACCGGATCGCCAGCAGGCTGATCGCCGAGGTCAAGGCTTTCCGGCCTGATGCGGCGGAGTGGGACTGGGACGTGAACGTCATCGACAGCCCCGAGCTGAACGCTAATGCCGGCCCGGGCGGCAAGATCATCTTCTACACCGGGCTGATCGAGAAGCTCAACCTGACCGATGACGAGATTGCCGCCGTCATGGGGCATGAGATAGCCCATGCGTTGCGTGAGCACGGTCGCGAGGCCATGTCCAAGGCGTACGGTGTGCAGATGGCCACTCAGATTGGCTCGGCGGTCGGGATTGGTGATGGCAGCCTGCAGCTGGCCAACATGGGGGTGCAATATCTGATGACGCTGCCCAACAGCCGCAGCAATGAGAACGAGGCTGACCTGATCGGTCTGGAGCTGGCCGCGCGGGCCGGGTACAACCCGAGCGCAGCGGTCAGTCTGTGGCAGAAGATGGCCGCGGCTGGCGGCTCCGCTCCGCCGGAATTCCTCAGCACCCATCCCTCTTCAGGCAGCCGTACGCAGGCACTGCAGGAAAACATTCCAAAGGTGATGCCCCTGTATAAACAGGGCCGCTGATGCAGATGCCGCCGGCGCTCTCAGGTCGGCGGCAGCTTGATTGGAAGAGGGCTTTCCAGGCCTAGCTGGCTACGGGCGCTTTCCAGGTCAAAGAGGGTACTGATCTCCTCGATATCGCCGCTCGGATTGAGCGTCCAGATCGACATCGCGGCGACAGTGAGGATTTTGCCGCTCGGGGCGACGCCGAACACGGGTTTCTCCAGGGTGCCGAACAGGGTGCTGGAGGTCACCACGCGGTTGCCTTCGCTGAGGCATTCATCTATCGCGACTTCCAGGTCCGGAATGGCCTGACGGATTTCCTTTACGATCAGACCGAAACCGGCACTGTTGACCGGCTGTGAGATGAACGAGCTCTTGTAGCTGAAGTACCGGCTCTGCAGCTGTTCAGCCAATGCCAGTCGACCCTTGATCCAGCTCAGGTCGATATGCTGCCGAACCCGCCGTTTTCGTTCCTCCGGTGACATGCCGCCTGCTCCCCTCAAGTGCCGCCAGAATGCGGTGAACACGCACTCTAACAGCACCCGTGGCGAGGCAATTTGCGCTGGGTATCAGACTGGAAGCATGCCGCTCAAGCTCAGGGCTTGATAGACGGCGTACAGCGCCAAACCGGCAAAGCCGACGGCGGCGATTCGGCGAATCAGCGTGAGTGGCATGCGGTCGGCGGCAAAATTACCGGCCAGCACCACCGGCACATTGGCGATCAGCATGCCAAGGGTCGTGCCAATGATCACCAGGATGAAGTCAGGATACTGAGCGGCAAGCATGACGGTAGCCACCTGCGTTTTGTCGCCCATTTCGGCAAGGAAGAAGGCGATCAGTGTCGCCACGAAGGGGCCGAAGCGTCGACCGCGCGAAGCTTCTTCTTCCTCGAGCTTGTCGGGTACCAGCGTCCACAGGGCAACGGCGGCGAAAGAGGCGGCCAGAATCCAGCTGAGAATGGCAGGCGAGACCAGCGACGAAACCCAATTGCCGATGGCCCCAGCAGCGGCATGGTTGGCCAGCGTGGCCACCACAATGCCCCAGATGATGGGCATTGGACGTCGGTAGCGGGCGGCCAGCAAGAGGGCGAGCAATTGCGTTTTGTCGCCAATCTCGGCGAGTGCGACGATCAGGGTGGGGATGTAGAACGATTCCAACGGACTTCCTTGCGGGGGCGGGTCGACTATTCACCATGACACGCACCGCCTGCCCGCCCCGGGTCAGGTGTACGTGTCATGGGTCTTGTCAAACCGAGCGCTGGCTGCCGAGACAGGCCGCGCGGGTCGCATGCACCATGGTCTGTGGACCAAGTATGTTGACGCATGCCAGGCAAGCAGGGCGCTTGCCGGAGACTACTCCCCCAGGACGGGCGCGAGTTTGCCCAAGCGTGGCGCGTTGCGCAAGTCGGGACGTTACCGGATCAGGGGCGTTGCGCACGGTAGATGCGGAAGCCGTCCGCGCTGATCAGCGTTTCGCAACGACCCAGATGGGTTTCGATCAGGGGCGGATACTTGAGAAACGCATTGGCTACCAGTCGGAGCTCGCCACCCGGCCGGAGATGACTGGCCGCGCGTTGCAGTAACGTTTCGCTGGCCTCGTAGTGCGTGTGAACGCCCTGATGAAACGGTGGGTTGCTGATGATGGCGGTGCAGTCTTGCGGGGCGGCATCGATGCCGTCCCCGGCGATCACCTGAGCCTGTAAGTCATTGGCCGCGAGGGTCATGCGGCTGCTTTCGACTGCAAAAGCGTCGACATCCAGCAGCACCACTTCACTGTCCGGATACCGTCTTTTCAGTGACGCCCCAATGATGCCCGCGCCGCAGCCGAAATCCAGCAGCCGGCCAGCTGGCAGCCCATCGAGCTGTTCCAGCAGCAGTGCGGTACCGCGATCAAGGCGACCATGACTGAAAACGCCAGGCAGGCTGACGATCTGCAGTGGGCCGTCCGCGAGTGGGAGCTCGAAGTGCTGAGCCAGGGTCTGTAATTCTGGAGCCGGTGGGCTATTTGTGACCCTGACCTGCCAGAGCTGGCAATGCCGGGCGCTGTCGAGTTTTTTCGCTTCGCCGAAGGGAGCCAGTTGTTTCGCGGCACGTTCCACGCCGGCACGCTTCTCTCCAACTAGATACAGCAGACGGCCCGGCAATCTGGCGGCCAGCGCGCTTAGCAGGTAATCAGTCAGTTCCCGAGACTTGGGTAGAAACATAACAGCGCTGTCGAACGAGGCGGTGGGAGGCTCGATACCGAATGCGCAACGCTCGGCGAAACGCGCCTGCAGTCGTTGCTGCGTCCCGGCGTGCCAGCTCCAGCCGATGGCCCCAGGCAGTTGGCCGAGCAGGTCGTCTGCGGGCAGCCCGGCAAGCAGCAGGTCACCGCTGAACAGTTCGGTCTGACGCAGCAGTACTTCGCTTCGCGGATCCATCTTGCCTCCGGACAAAAGCTGGCGAGCTTACCAGCCTTGTCCCCGGCTGCAGAAGCGTCAGCCGACCTGACGCTTGGGGCTGCCGGCGAAGAACGCCTCCGCGTTCTCACACAGCTGGCCGACGATGCGTTGTCTGGCTTCGCGGCTGCCCCAGGCGCTGTGGGGTGTCACGATCAGGCGTGGCACGTCTGCAGCCAGCAGCGGGTTGTCGTTGCTCGGTGGCTCGCTGATCAGCACATCCGTGGCAGCGCCACCCAGGTGGCCGCTTCGCAGAGTGTCGGCCAGCGCCTGCTCGTCGATCAGGCCGCCGCGAGCGGTATTGATGACGAACGCCGCGGGTTTCATCAGCTGCAGTTCGCGCGCACCGATGAGGTTGCGTGTCTGCTCGGTGAGCGGGCAGTGCAGGGTCAGGGCATCAATCTGCGGCAGCAACTCGTCCAGTTCCAGTCGGTCTGGACGAGGCGGGCGCCCGGGCAGATTGCCGGTCAGTACACGCATGCCCAGTGCCTCGGCGAGCTTGGCTACGGCGCCGCCCAGCTCACCGTGGCCGAGCACGCCGAGCGTCTTGCCCGCCAACTCGACGATGGGGAAATCCAGCAGGCAGAACTGTCCGCTTTCCTGCCAGCGGCCGCGCGCCACGGCGGCCTGATAATCGGGTAGTCGCGTGGCCAGTGCGAGCAGTAGCATTAGCGTGTGCTGGGCCACCGTAGCCGTGCCGTAAGCCTGGCAGTTGCATACGGCGATGCCGCGCTGTTTGGCTGCCGCCAGGTCGATGTTGTTGACGCCGGTTGCGGCGACCAGAATCAATTTCAGATCCGGACAGGCGGCCAGCGTGGCATCGCTCAAGGTGACCTTGTTGACGATGGCAACTTCCGCGCCTTGCAGTCGGTCGACGATTTGCGTTTCGCTGGTCTCCTTATGGCAGGTCAATTCAGCGAAGGCTGACTGCAACGGGGCCAGGTCAAGATCGCCCTGGTCGAGCGGTGATAGATCAAGGAATACAGCGCGGTACTTGCTCATGGACTTTACTCGTATGAATCAGCGGGCGGACGTCCCGCCCCGGAAATAACGGAGTCGCTAGATGTACTGGATGGAGTTTCTCACTGTGGCGCTGGTTCACTTGCTCGCTGTAGCCAGTCCCGGGCCTGACTTTGCAGTAGTCGTGCGCGAAAGTGTCGCCCGCGGTCAGCGCAGCGGCAGCTGGACGGCCATCGGTGTCGGCAGCGGCATCTTGCTGCACGTGGGGTATTCATTGTTAGGGATTGGTCTGATCGTCTCGCAGTCGATCATGTTATTCAACCTTTTCAAATGGTTAGCGGCAGGTTACCTGTTCTATCTGGGTTTTCAGGCTCTGCGTGCCAAGCCTGTCGCGGTGGACAACCTTGCATCGTCCGCGTCCAGTGTTGCGATTAGCCCACAACGCGCTTTTACCGTTGGTTTCGTCACCAATGGCTTGAATCCCAAGGCGACCTTGTTTTTTCTGTCCCTATTCACCGTGGTTATCGACCCCCATACCCCGCTCGCCGTTCAGGCAGCCTATGGGTTATATCTGGCAGGCGCGACCGGAGTGTGGTTCTGCCTGGTGGCCTGGTTGTTCAGCCGCGAGCGTGTTCGGGCCGGATTCGCCCGCATGGGGCATTGGTTTGATCGCGTCACGGGCGCGGTGCTGATCGGTCTTGGTATCAGGTTGGCGGCAAGCGAGATCGCTTGATGATGCCCGCCTGGCTGCCGCTGCATCACGAGGTCTCACAGGCTGAACAACGGCGGCACCGATTGTCCGAAGAAGGCAGGCGGCACGGCTGAACGTCGCACCGGTGGCCGCGTAAACGTCTAGCGTGCGTCTCATAACATCAATAACAGGAAGCCTTATGCTGCAGACACGAGTGATCAAACCCGCCGCGAATGCCTACCAGTACCCCCTGTTGATCAAGAGCCTGCTGTTGTCGGGGCAGCGCTACGAGCGTACCCGCGAAATCGTCTATCGCGATCAGCTGCGTTTCGACTACCGCACCCTCGGCGAGCGCATTGCTCGGCTTGCCAATGTGCTGACAGAGGCCGGGGTGAAGGCGGGCGATACCGTGGCGGTTATGGACTGGGACAGCCATCGCTACCTGGAATGCATGTTTGCGATTCCGATGATCGGGGCGGTGGTGCATACCATCAACGTGCGGCTGTCACCCGAGCAGATTCTTTACACGATGAATCATGCCGAGGATCGCGTCGTCCTCGTCAACAGCGAGTTCGCGCCGCTCTACCACGCCATTGCCGGGCAGCTGACCACGGTCGACAAGACATTGCTGATCACTGATGCTGATGACAAGCAGTGCGAGTTGCCGAACTGCATCGGCGAGTATGAGAGCTTGCTGGCGGCCGCAAAGGCGACGTACGAGTTTCCCGATTTCGATGAAAACTCGGTGGCGACCACCTTCTATACGACCGGCACCACCGGCAACCCCAAGGGGGTCTACTTCACGCATCGCCAGCTGGTCTTGCATACCTTGGCCAGCGCGGTAACGGTTGGCTGCCGCGAGAATCCCCAGTTGATGGCGGCGGGCGACGTCTACATGCCGATCACGCCGATGTTCCACGTACATGCCTGGGGCCTGCCCTATGTGGCGACGATGCTGGGCCTCAAGCAGGTCTATCCGGGGCGTTACGATCCTGAGCTGCTGATCGAGCTGTGGCGTCGGGAAAAGGTAACCTTTTCCCACTGCGTGCCGACCATCGTGCAGATGCTGCTCAAAGCCAAAGCAGCGCAGGGTACGGACTTCAATGGCTGGAAGATCACCATCGGCGGCAGTGCACTCACGCGGGGTCTATATGAATCGGCGCGGGCGTGTGGCATGCAGTTGGTGGCAGCCTACGGCATGTCGGAAACCTGCCCGCTGATCTCCGGGGCTCACATCAACGACGAGCTGCGTAACGCCAGCGAGGATGAGCAGATCACGTACCGGCTCAAAGCCGGGATTCCGGTGGTATTGGTCGATGCGGCAATCCAGGCGCCGGACGGCAGCTTTCTACCTGCCGATGGCACGTCCCAGGGCGAACTGGTGCTTCGGGCTCCCTGGCTGACGCAGGGCTACGCGGGCAATCCGGAGAAGAGTGAAGAGCTGTGGGCCGGTGGTTGGCTGCATACCGGTGACGTCGCCACCCTTGATGAAATGGGCAATATCGACATTCGCGACCGCATCAAGGACGTGATCAAGACGGGCGGCGAGTGGGTGTCTTCCCTGGCCCTGGAAGGTCTCATCAGTCGGCACGAGGCAGTACGCGACGTCGCGGTGGTGGGTGTTCCGGATGAGCGCTGGGGCGAGCGACCCTTTGCCTTGCTTGTGCTGTGCGAAGGCAAACAGGTGGATGCGAGAGCGCTGCAAACATTCCTCGAGCCCGCCGTGGAACAGGGCCAGATCAACAAATGGGCCATCCCCCAGCAGATCGCAGTGGTCGAGGATATTCCCAAGACCAGTGTGGGCAAGCTCGACAAGAAACGTATCCGCGTCGACATCGCGCGCTGGGTTGAGGAAGGCAACAGCGTTATTTCCTCGGTATAAGATAGGGTTTTGCTCGCCTGGGTTTGATCTCGCTGCGGCCTTTCATCGAGGTCGTGGCTTGATCATTAGGTCCGCACAGGCACTATCTACAGTCCGTCATTGGGGCGGCGGCTTCCCTTCGAGGCCAACAGCGAAAGAAGGACTTGCGGCTGTCGCCTGGAGCTCGAATCGTTTCGGGTTCGTCGGGACGTTCCGGTTCCGTCGGCGGGCGGGTGTTACCCTAACGGCGCATTCCAGTCCGTGTTGTAACGGGCTGGCGTCCCGCAGATGAAGGAAGTAGATATGAAGAAGATCAGTAACCTGACCGCACTCGCCGCCACCCTTGCGCTGCTGGTCGGCTGTACCAACAATCCCTATACCGGTGAGCGAGAAGCTGGCAAGGCAGGTATTTATGGCGGTATTGGTGCGGTCAGCGGCGCAGTGATCGGTGCGGCCACCTCCAGCAAAAAGGATCGCGCCAAAGGCGCCTTGATCGGAGCCACAGTCGGCGGTGCTGCGGGCGGCGGCTATGGTTATTACGTTGATACTCAGGAAGCCAAGCTGCGCCAGACGCTGCAGGGCTCTGGCGTACAGGTCCAGCGTCAAGGCGATAACCTGACACTGATCATGCCGGGCAACATAACCTTCGCAAGCAACTCGGCCGACATTTCCAGCAGCTTCTACCCAACGCTCAATTCGCTGGTTCAGGTGTTCAAAGAATTCAACAAGAACGGTATCGACATCACCGGCCATACCGACAGCACCGGCTCGCAGCAACTCAACCAGGACCTTTCCAATCGTCGCGCCCGTAGCGTTGCGGCTTACCTAGAAGGCAATGGCGTGCCAGCGTCGCGTATCTCGTCCTATGGCGCGGGCTCGAGCCAGCCGATCGCCAGCAATGACACCGCTTCTGGTCGCGCGCAGAACCGCCGTGTGGAAATCAATCTGAGACCGCTCTAAGCGGCCCGGCACAGGCAAGGTCGTCGCGGCTTTGCTTGTGCCATTTTGGTGGCGTCAGCTTTATAGCTTTTTATCGCTTCAATTGAACCTCTGAGCGATCCACGACTCTGAAGCTCGTGACAGCGAGCCATGTAGTGGCACTGAGGAGGTCGAATGGATGATCGTTCCGCTCTCCATTCTCGTAAGCCTTGGCTGCCATTGGTAGTGACGCTGGCCCTGATGGCGGGGCTCGGAGGATGGGTCGGCTGGCAATGGCATGTTCAGGAAATGCGCGTGCGCGCTGAGCAGGCCCAGCGATTCAACCTGGCGGTCAATGACGTCGAAAGCACTCTGCGTGAGCGTATGCGCGCGTACGAGATGGTCCTGCGCGGACTGGCAGGGCTTTTTGTCGGCAGTGATGAGGTCAGTCTGCAGGATTGGAATCGAGCTTCCGATCAGCTTCAGCTTCAGGATTTCTACCCCGGTATCCAGGCCATTGCGCTCGCTCGCTATGCGCGCGCGGACAACCTCGATTCGACCCTTGCTGAAATTCGCGAGAGCGGTCGCGGTGATTTCCGCATGTATCCCCGAGGTGAACGCGGCGATTACCTGATAGTCGATTTCATCCATCCGCTCGACTGGCGTAATCGGCGAGTGTTGGGTTTTGACATGCTGAGTGAAGAGACGCGCAGGGAAGCCGTTATGGCGGCGCGCAATATCGGCACCCCTATGCTCACTGGGCCGGTGCGACTCAAGCAAGAGACAGAGCAAAATGCCCAGGTAGGGATTTTGTTGTATCTGCCGCTTTACCGCGCCCGGGCGCCAATCACGACCTTGGAGGAACGGCAGGAATCGTTTGCCGGAACGCTTCACGGCGCTTTTCGGCTGACCGATCTGATGGAAGGGGTATTGGGCTCGCGCAGCAAGCTGTTTCAATTGCAGCTCTTCGACGCCGCTGCCCCGAACGAGCCGCTGCTGGTCGGGCGCGCTCCGGTGAGTAAAGATGCAAGCTTCCATCGCGTCCGCAATATCTACATGTACGGCCGCAGCTGGCAGTTGGAAGTCGCCAGCACACCGGAATACGAAGCCATCCTCAATCGGGTTGGGCGGGCGTTCAATCTTGCGGCGGCGCTGACCGCAGCTGCTTTGTTTTCTCTCTTGATTGGCGGCTACCTGTATTTGCGCGAACGAACCCTGCGCAGCAGCCAGGCGCTCGGCGCCCAGCTTCAGGAGCGTGAGGCGTGGTTTCGTCAACTGATCGAACAGCTGCCGGTAGCCACTGTGTTGTGTAGCGATGAAGGACGCATAGAGCTGGCCAACCAGAGCGCCGCTGCGCTGCTGGGCAGCAGTGCGGGATTGCTCGCCGGTGAGCGCCTCAGTCACTACATTCCTTCAGCTTTCCAGAAGGCCGCGGACGGGAATCTGCTGGACGCCAATCAGCAAGAGAGCCAAGCCCTGCGGGAAGATGGCACTCCCGTACCTGTTTCGCTCAGTCTGACCAGTTTCAAGCGCGACAAGACCGTTCACCACCTGCTCAATCTGGTGGACTTGCAGCAGCGCAAGCGTGACGAAGAGCGCTTCCGTAATGTGGTCGAAGCCTCGCCGAATGCTTTTCTGCTGTTCGATCAAGAAGGGCAGATCGTAATGGTCAACCGTCAGACCGAGCTGCTGTTCGGCTACAGCCGTCAAGAGCTGTTGGGTCAGCCGGTTGAAATGCTGATCCCCGAGTCGATGCGCAAGATCTATATCGAGGTGCGTCACCGGTTTGGCCAGACGCTCGAATCACGTCGCCTGGGTGAGAATCGCGAACTGTTCGGCCGCCACAGGGATGGCCATTTATTGCCCGTGGAAGTCGGCCTGTCGCCACTGCGCAGCGGAGAAGAGCAACTGGTGCAGGCGGTGGTGATCGATATCGCTCACCGCAAAGCCGCGGAGCGGCGTCTACGGGATCAAGCCAATGAGTTGATGACCGCCAACCGGTACAAATCCGAGTTCCTCGCCAACATGTCGCACGAGCTGCGCACACCGCTCAACAGTATTCTCATCCTGAGCGATCAATTGAGACAGAACGCGGCGAGCAACCTGACCGAGAAGCAGGTTCGCCACGCCGATATCATGCATCGGGCCGGTCATGATCTGCTGCAACTGATCAATGACGTGCTTGACCTGGCCAAGATCGAAGCTGGCCACATGCAGATCAAGTCGGAACCGCTCGACATCGGCGAGTTGCTGGCGGAGCTTATGGCTGCACTGCAACCGATGGCCGATCAGAACGGACTATCCCTTACGAGCCGGATCGACCCTGAGGTTCCGCCGTCGCTCGTCAGCGACCGTGCACGGCTCCAGCAAATCTTGCGCAACCTGGTGACCAACGCCTTGAAGTTCACCGAGCAGGGCTCCGTTGATATTCACGTGAGCAGCCGGCCGGCCGAGAGTCCTGGCGACGAAGACATGCTTCAGATCTGCGTGACTGACACCGGTATCGGCATCGCCGAGGACCAACACGAACGGATCTTTCAGGCGTTTCAGCAAATCGACGGCTCAATCAGCCGCCAATACGGCGGCACGGGGTTAGGGCTCGCTATCGCGCGGCAGCTCGCCGAGGTGCTGGGTGGCGGGATCCGTCTTACAAGCTCGCCGGGGCAGGGCTCCAGTTTCACCGTCGAGTTGCCCTTGAAAGCGTCTGCGACAGCAGAGATTCGGACGCTGCGGCCCATGCAGCGCCGTGGTCAGGGTGGTGGTCTGCTGATTGTCGAGGACGATGCCGATTTCGCCTCGGTAGTGGCCGAGGTGGCACAGTCCCACGGTTTTTCCAGTGTCATATGTGGTACTGGGCAAGAGGGGCTGGATGCACTGGCTCACGACAGCTTCGCGGCGGTGATCCTGGATGTTCTGCTTCCTGATGTCAGCGGCTGGCAGATACATCGGGCGTTGCGAGCCGACCCCAAGCATCAGGACACGCCGGTATATATCATTTCTTGCGTGCCGCAGCCGCAGGGCTGGTCGGATGACGGTTCACGCTACTTGCTCAAGCCCGTGGCCCAGTCGGAGCTGGAGCGCCTGTTTGTCGATCTGTCGCGGCAGGAAGGCAATTCGACTCGGTTGTTGCTGCTAGAAACTGATCCGGAGCGGCGCCGTCAACTGCGTGAATATTTCGAGCGGCTCGGTTACCGGGTCAGCGAATGCCAACGCAGTGAAGAGGCCCGGCTGGCCTATGCAGAGCACCGATATGCAGCGCTGATCATCGACTTCGATCTCTCCGGCGAAAGCGGGCTGGAGCTGCTCGATGCGCTTGACCGCCTGCGCTCGCTCAAAGACGTCCGGGTGATCCTGACCAGTCAAGATACGTTATCGGAAAAGAATCTGCAGCGGCTTAAGCGTTATTCGGCGGTTGCGTTGTCAAAAACAGAAGGAATTGAGCATATGGAAGATGCACTTAAGCCCGGCGGGGTTGATGCTGCTGCATGGGGAATAGGCGAACTGGAACATCCCCTGCTAGGGCAGCGGGTGCTGTTGGTGGATTCGGACGTGCGGGCGATCTATGCCGTCAGTGCGTTGCTCGACGAGCAGGGGCTGCAGGTGGTGCCCGTCACAAGCTGTGCCGAGGCGCTGGAACGCTTCGATCAAGATGCGTTCGATCTTGCGTTGGTGGATCTGGCGATGCCGGATAACGGCGGCCCCGCACTGATACATCAGCTCAGAAACGACTATGGTTGTCAGGTGCCGATTGTGGCAATGGCAGCCGGCTCTGATACGGCTGTGACAGAGCAGAGGCTTCCGGCCGGTGCCGACGACATCCTGTTCAAACCGGTCGACAGCGCCCGGCTGGTCGAACTGCTGCGGCGTCTGGAGCGTACTGATGGCCCCCATGCAAGTCCGTAAGGAGAAGTGTGTGACGCATCGATCAAGCCGAGCTGGCGTCCCTGTCGGCGCAGGTAGCGGAAGCCGCATTACGTTGTACTGGGAGCTTGGCTGATGGCGTGGTCGCAACCCCAATCTCAGCCTCGGACCCGTACATTGTTGGTCGTCGATGATCGCGAAGCGAACCTGGTGGCCATGGAGGCCTTGCTCGGCGACGGTGACTGGCAGGTCCATACGGTTAATTCTGGCGAGGCCGCACTTCAGGCTCTGCTTGACCTGGATGTCGAGCTGGTGCTGCTGGATGTGCAGATGCCGGGCATGGATGGGTTCGAAGTGGCGCGCCTGATGCGCGGCAGTCCGCACTCGCGCTACACGCCGATCATCTTTGTCTCGGCCATCGCGCACACCCGTGAGTCGGTATTGCGAGGTTACGCCACGGGTGCGGTTGATTTCATTCTCAAGCCGTTCGATCCGCAGGTGCTCAAGCACAAGATCAATACGCTGCTCAGTCATGAGCACAATCGGCGTGACTTGCAGGTCCTCAGCCAGCAGCTCGACAGTGCCCGCGCGTTCAACGCGTCGGTGCTGAGCAATGCCGCCGAAGGAATTCTGGTGGTGGGTGAAGACGGTTTCATCAACTTCGCCAACCCGGCGATTGCCAAGATGCTGCACACCAGTGTCGACGATCTGCAAGGCACCGCATTGATCAAGCATCTGGCCTCGCCGCAGATGCCTCAGTCCTGGCGCGACACCGATTTCTACCAGCATTGGCGTAGCGGCAGCACCTATCGTCTTCATGAAGCGCAGCTGTTCACCGCTAACGGCGACACGCTGCCCGTGGCCTTGTCGTCATCGCCACTGCCTCGTCAGCAGCGCTCCATGGTTGTCATCGCCCTGGATATGTCCGTGGTGCGCAGTCTCCACGTGCAGCTGGAAACCCAGGCGGTAACCGACTCGCTGACTGGCCTGCTCAACAGACGTGGCTTTCATCAGGCACTGGATTCGGCGCTGGCGAGGGTCGACCGGAACGGCAAACGCATGGCCATCCTCTATATCGATCTCGATGGCTTCAAGCGCATCAACGATTCGCTGGGCCACGATGCCGGTGATGAGATCCTCTGTCGCGTGGCGCGCGTGCTCGAGGCTTGCATGCGACCCTACGACATCATTGCGCGGATGGGCGGAGACGAATTCACCGCGCTGCTGGACTCGCTGGACCACCCGGAAGATGCCGCCAAGGTCGCCGAGAAGCTCATCGAGCTGATTTCGGTTCGACATACCATCGAAGGGACCGACGTGACGCTCGGCGCCAGTATTGGCATCGCGCATTTCCCGGATTGCGGCCAGAGCGTCGAGGAGCTGCTTCGCTCGGCAGATATGGCCATGTACGAGGCCAAGCGCAACGGTCGGCAGCAATATCGCTTCTTCTCCGGTGAGATGAACGGGCGGGCCCATGCGCGCCTGATGATGGAAGAGAATTTGCGCAGCACCATAGAGCGCAATGGTTTCGCCTTGGCTTACCAGCCGCAGGTCGTGCTCGAGACAGGCGAATTGCGAGGCTTCGAGGCATTGCTGCGCTGGAATTACGCGGGGCGCGGTGCGGTCGAGCCGAGTGTGTTCATCCCCTTGCTGGAAGAGACCCGGCTGATTGATCGGGTCGGCGAGTGGGCGCTGCGTGAGGGGCTGGCTCAGTGCCGCGACTGGCGTGAGCGATTTGGCGACAAGCTGGTGCTGAGCTTCAACGTGAGCCCGGTGCAGTTCGGCCGGGCCGGATTGATCGACGAGTTGCGCCGGCTGCTCGATGAGTATCAGCTAGATCCTCGGCAGTTGGAGCTGGAGGTCACCGAAGGCGCACTGATGCAGGATCTGGAGCAGAGCTGCGACAAGCTTCGGCAGTTGCGCGAGCTAGGTGTGAGGGTGGCGGTGGATGACTTCGGCACCGGTTACTCATCGCTTGCCTACCTGCGCCATTTCGATCTGGATACGCTGAAGATCGACCGCCTGTTTATTGCCAATATGCTTGATTCGCCACGCGATGCCGCGGTGGTCAGCACCATTATCGATCTGGGCCGAAATCTGGGCCTGGAGGTGATTGCCGAAGGCGTTGAAACCCTGGCTCAGCGTGAGTGGCTGATCGCCCACGACTGCCAGGTGATGCAGGGTTTTCTGGTCGCGCCAGGACTGGCCGTAGAGGACGCGTTGGAATTTCCGAGGTCAATCGACTGGCTACAGCTGGAACATCGACAGGCCGACTAGTGTCGGCCGATCGGGTTAGCCTGAAGCGCCATCGCGAGGCGGGTATTGCCGGTGTAGCTTTTCGAGTTCGGCATCTTTGTCGCTCCAGAGCTCATTGACCCACTCCTGAAAGCTCAGCCGGTAAGCCTCGTCCTGATCGTAACTGCGGTGCAGGAACTCGGCAGGGATCGGCTGCGCGCCAATGCGCATGACGACTTGATCTATCCGACCGCAGAGCAGGTCCCAGAAGCTGGGATTGCCGCCCGGGTAGTGGATGGTCACGTTGACTAGCGAGGTCAATTGCTCGCCCATCGCATCAATCACGAAGGCTATGCCGCCGGCCCTGGGTTTTAGCAGGTAACGGTAGGGCGATGCCTGCTCAGTGTGCTTGTCTTCGGTGAAGCGTGTGCCTTCAAGGAAGTTGAACACCGACACCGGGTTGGTCCGGTAGCGCTCGCAGGCTTTGCGGGTGGTCGCCAGGTCCTCGCCGCGCTTTTCCGGGTACTTTGTCAGATACTCCTTGCTGAAGCGTTTCATGAAGGGAAACTCCAGCGCCCACCAGCACAGACCGATAACCGGCACCCAGATCAGCTCCTGCTTGAGGAAGAACTTCAGGATCGGCATTCGCCGGTTCAGTTGGTATTGCAGCATCAGGATGTCAGCCCAGCTCTGGTGATTGCTGGTAACCAGATAAGAGTGCTGCAGGTCGACCTTGTCGAGCCCCTGTACGTCCCACTCGGTGCGGCGCACCTGGTCCATCCAGAAGCTGTTGACCGCCATCCAGGACTCGGCGATCCAGTGCATGCCAAAGCGCAATGCTCGCTGGATACGTGGGATGGGCAATGCCAGCTTGAGCAGTGATAGCGCAAAGAGCGGCCAGCACCAGAAGAGGGTATTCAATGCCAGTGTCAGGCCGGCCAGGACGCCCCGGAGCGGGGCAGGAAGGACGCTCAGCATCGATTGGGTCTTATGTCCGTCAATAAAGGCGGCAAGAGTACCGATTGCGGGCTGAACTGCAAGGCCCAAAAGTAGTGCTGGAAATTGCGAAGCGCCCGACCAGCTGGCCGGGCGCGAGGTGCCATCAGGCCTTTTGGTTATCGGCCTGCAAAGCGGTCAGCGCGATGGTGAACACGATGTCGTCTACCAGAGCACCGCGGGACAGGTCATTGACCGGCTTGCGCAGGCCCTGCAGCATCGGGCCGACGCTGATCACGTTGGCACTGCGTTGAACCGCCTTGTAGGTCGTATTACCCGTGTTGAGGTCAGGGAAGATAAACACCGTAGCCTGACCGGCGACCAGGCTGTTGGGCGCCTTTTGCTTGCCGACACTGGCGACCGACGCAGCGTCGTACTGCAGCGGACCGTCGATTGGCAGGCTGGGGGCGCGCTCCTGGGCGATGCGAGTGGCTTCAGCAACCTTTTCCACCTCGGCGCCGCTGCCGGACGTGCCGGTGGAATAACTGATCATCGCCACGCGTGGGTTTACGCCCAAGGCGACTGCAGATTCGGCGCTCTGCAGGGCGATCTCCGCCAGCTCGGTGGCGTTCGGGTTCGGATTCACCGCGCAGTCACCGTAGACCAGTACCTGATCCGGCAGCAGCATGAAGAACACCGAAGAAACCAGGCTGTAGCCAGGTGCAGTCTTGATCAGCTGCAATGCCGGGCGGATGGTATTGGCAGTGGTGTGCACGGCACCGGAAACCAGGCCGTCCACTTCGTCGAGCGCCAGCATCATGGTGCCAAGTACCACGGTGTCTTTGAGCTGCTCACGCGCATCGTCCGGAGTCAGGCCCTTGGCCTTGCGCATTTCGCACATCGGCTCGACGTACTGGTTGATGATCAGTTCAGGGTCGAGAATTTCCAGGCTTGCCGGCAGCTGGATGCCTTGCTCGCGCGCAACGGCTTGGACTTCTTCCGGCTTGGCCAGCAGCACGCAGCGCGCTATGCCACGTTCCTGACAGATGGCTGCGGCGCGAATGGTGCGCGGCTCGTTGCCTTCCGGCAGAACGATGCGCTTGTTTGCCTGCTGGGCGCGCTTGACCAGCTGGTAGCGAAATGCCGGAGGCGACAGTCGCAACTCGCTGCGCGGCACGCTGAGGCGGGTATGCAAGAGTTCGGGTTGCAGGTGCTGCGCGATGAAGTCGGTAACCTGGCTGGCACGCTCGATGTCGTCCGCTGGCGTCTCCTTGTTCAGCCCGAAGAGGTTGGTTGCCGTATCGTAGGAACCTGTCTGCACGGTCATCACCGGCAAGCCGCCATCGAGTGCCGCTTTGCACAGCTCGAGAATGCGCGGGTCCGGGGCAAAATCGCTGCAGAGCAACAGACCTGCGAGTTTGACGCCGTTGAGCGAAGCCAGGCTCGCGGCCAGAATGATGTCGTCGCGGTCGCCTGGGGTGACCACCAGAACGCCTGGTTGCAGGAGCTGCACCGTATTGGGGACGGCGCGGGCGCAGAGCACGATCTTGTCGACGCGACGCTGCTCCGCTTCACCGGCATGGAGCACCTTGGCGTCGAGCAGTTCGGCGATGTCGCGGGTCCGCAAAGCGTTGAGTTTGTCGGCGAAAGGAATTGCGCCAAGCAGCTGGAAATCTGCAGTGCCCAGCAGGGGCAGCTGCGCCTTGAGGCCGTCGATGAAGGCGGGCGCGCCGTCGTCACCTTTGACCTTGTTGAGAATCACGCCCAGCACTTTCGGGTCCTTGGCGCCACCGAACAGTTGGGCCTGGATCTCGATGCGCTCGGCCAGACGCTTGAGCGTGTCACTGCCTTGCGCCGCGATCAGAATGACATCCGCGTCCAGGCTTTTCGCCAGATGCGTGTTGATCCTTGACGTGTGGTTGAACTCACGCGTCGGCACCATGCCTTCGACAATGACCACATCCTTGCCCGCGGCAACCTCCTGATAGCGGCTGACCACGTCCTCGAGCAGCAGGTCGAGTTCGCCATCGGCCAGCTGACGCTCGACCTGCTCCAATGGCAGCGGCTCGGGCGACAGGATGTTCAGAGTGCGTTCTACCAGAACGCAAGAGCGTTCACGGCCTTGATCGTGGGGGAAGGGCTGGGCGATGGGCTTGAAGAAGCCAACCTTCAACCCGGCGCGCTGGAGTGCGCTGATCAGGCCGAGGCTGATGGAGTTGAGGCCGCCGCCAAAACCGCAGGGGGCGAGGAATAAGGTATGCATGATGATCTCCTATCGGGCGAAGGGCGATGCCAAGTAGACGAAACCCGACGCCGTTTGCGGTCGTCGGGTTCGTTCAGTGCGTCTAACCGTCGGCGCGCTATCAGGCGTCGAGCAGCGCCAGTGTGTCCAGCGCGATTTGACGTTCTTCGTTAGTCGGTACCACCAGCACGCGGGGGCTGCCTGCCGCCTGGATTTCCCCGCCGACACCGCGCGTGCAGCGTGCGTTGGCTTCTTCGTCCAGCTTGAAGTTGAACAGTTTCAGGTGTTCGAGGGTGCGGGTGCGCACGGCCGTCGAGTTCTCACCGATGCCGCCGGTGAAAATCAGTCCGTCGAGTTTTGGCAGCGCGCACGCCATGCTTGCCAGGGACTTGGCCAGGCGGTAGCAGAAGACTTCGAACGCCAGGGTGGCGCCGGGATGCCCAGCAACCCGGGCTTCCTGCAGCGTGCGCAGGTCATTGGACAGTCCGGACAGACCTTTCAGGCCGCTGTCGTGATTGAGCATGCGATCGATCTGCTCCAGGCTCCAGCCCAGGGTGCGGTTCAGGTAGCTGTGCAGGTTGGGGTCGACATCACCGCTACGGGTGCCCATTACCAGACCTTCCAGCGGGGTCAGGCCCATGCTGGTGTCGCGGCTCTCGCCATTGACGATGGCGCAGGTCGAGCACCCGTTGCCCAGGTGAGCCGTCAGCCAGCAGCTGTCATCGACCGGAAGTCCGGTCATCTCGGCGGCACGCTTGCTGACGTAGTTGTGGCTGGTGCCGTGGAAACCGTAGCGGCGGACGCTGTGTTCCTTGTAAAGGAATTCCGGCACGGCGTAGCGGAACGCATGCTCCGGCATGGTCTGGTGGAAAGCGGTGTCGAACACGCTGACCTGCGGCAGGCCCGGGAACAGGGCCATGGCTGCATCAATTCCGACCAAGTTGGCTGGGTTGTGCAGTGGCGCCAGCTGCGCGCTGTCGCGAATTGCCTTGAGCACCGGCTCGTCGATCAGGCTGGAACCGGTGAAGTGTTCGCCACCATGCACCACACGATGGCCGATCCCGTCCAGCTTGCCGCCTGCGGCCTCTTGAGCCACCGGCAGGAGCTTCTCGAGCGCGGCACGGTGATCAGCACCCGGAATGTTCAGGCTCTGCTTGGTGTCTCCCAGCTGCCAGTGCACGACGGCTTCCGGGGTGCCGAGACGTTCGGCCAGGCCCTGCAGGGGGAAAGTCGCTTGGGCTTCGTTGACCAGCGCGAATTTGATCGACGAGCTGCCGCAGTTAATCACCAGGATGTTTCGAGCTGACATCGGTGCTCCTTGGATGCGAAATTAATTGTTGAAATAGGTCGCCTACATTTACAGGCGTGAATTCTTGCACACCTGATGGGGCAGCGATGCTCTCCAAAGGTTGTATTTGGTAGCGTCCTACGCATGACTTCAGGCTGTTTTTGCTTGCTGCCGATGGTCCCCTAAATCGTGCGGCGGTTCGCAATCAATGCAGGTCGCGGTTAGACTTTGCCTTACATCCCTCAACAAAGGTTTCGCCTCATGCAGATTGCCGCTAACAAGGCTGTGTCAATCGACTACACACTCACCAACGATGCGGGTGAAGTGATCGACAGCTCGGCCGGCGGCGCGCCGCTGGTCTATTTGCACGGTTCGGGCAACATCATTGCCGGTTTGGAAAAAGCCCTGGAGGGCAAGCAGGGTGGTGACGAGGTGAAGGTCTCCATCGAGCCGCAGGATGCCTATGGCGAGTACAGCCCGGAGCTGGTCGCTACGCTTAATCGTGCGATGTTCGAAGGCGTCGATGAACTGGAAGTGGGCATGCAGTTCCATGCGTCCGGCCCGGACGGCGGCATGCAGATCGTCACCATTCGTGATGTCGAAGGCGACGATGTGATCGTCGACGGTAACCACCCTCTGGCCGGTCAGCGCCTCAACTTTGAAGTGAAGATTGTTGATGTACGTGAAGCCAGCGACGAAGAAATCGCTCATGGCCATGTGCATGGTGAAGGTGGTCACCAACACTGATTGGCGCCCGTAGGCGGCTGGTCAGCGAAAGCCCGATTCGATCGGGCCATGGAAGCGCTTCGGTTCTGCCGGAGCGCTTTTTTAATCTGGAGTAGAGACACATGAGCGCGTTTCACGAGTTGGTTCTGCCCGGCCTTGCGGGCCAGGAACTTCCCCTGGCGCCGTTGAAATCCCAGGTGACACTGGTGGTCAATGTGGCTTCCGAGTGCGGTCTCACGCCTCAATATGCAGGTCTGCAAGCACTGCATGAACGTTATCAGGATCGGGGTTTCGGCGTGCTGGGCATTCCCTGCAACCAGTTCGCCGCTCAGGAGCCGGGCGGCGACGCGGACATCCTGAAATTCTGTGATGAGAACTACGGCATCACGTTTCCCATCAGCAGCAAGCTCGAGGTCAATGGCTCGCAGCGTCACCCGTTGTATCGCCTGCTGGCGGGCGAGGGCGCTGACTTCCCTGGCGACATCAACTGGAATTTCGAGAAGTTTCTGGTGGGCAAGGACGGACGCGTGCTAGCGCGCTTCTCGCCGCGCACGGCGCCGGATGATCCAGCGCTGATCCAGGCCATCGAAAGCGCGCTCGCCTGAGCGCGCCATCTCCGTTCAGGGTTGTTTGGCGTTCGCTGACCGCTCTTCTGAAAAAGCACCATCGCGACAGAACTGCACGGCAATAAGCGTCGTGGATGATGGTGTTCGTCCTAGACGACCGGTCATATGCTCGTCGTCATGAGCAACCAAGCCCGCAACGACAAGCGTGACCTGATCCTGGCCAAAGGGGCTCAGGTGATGACCCGTCGTGGCTATCACGGCACCGGCGTGTTGGAGATCGTCCAGGCAGCCGGCATCCCCAAAGGGTCCTTCTACCACTACTTCGCCAGCAAGGAAGATTTCGCCCTGCAGGCGCTTGAGCATCTTTATCAACCGCGGCTTGAGCGTTATCAGGCGGCGCTGCTAGATGCTCGGCAGAGCCCGCGGGTACGGGTTCTCGGGTACTACGCTGAGGTTGTGGCTCATTTTTCGCGGCAGGAATGTCCCGAGTATCACTGTTTCATCGGCAGTTTGAGCTTTGAGATGGCCGAGCTTTCGCAGCCCATCGGCCAGCAGGTCGAGGCGATCCTGATGCGTTCGGTCCAGCTGTTGGCGAGCTGCCTTGAGCAGGCGCGCGCAGCCGGTGAGGTCGATGCCGACACCGACTGCCTGGCGCTGGCTGAATTCATCGGCAATGCCTGGGAAGGCGCCTTGCTGCGTATGAAGGTGGGCCGCAGCGTAGCGCCATTGAGCATTTTTTTAACCCAGCTGGAGCGTCTGCTGACGCCCCGCTGATTTTTTTTGGCGATCGGCGAGACGACCGGTCGCTTTTGCTTCAAGCCAAAGGAGACAGCAATGACCGCAGCCGTGAACGCCCTGTTCCAACCCTTCCAACTCGGCAGCTTGCAACTGCCGACCCGTGTCGTGATGGCGCCGATGACCCGTTCTTTCTCGCCCAACGGCGTGCCAACCGCGGACGTCGTCGAGTACTACCGCCGTCGTGCCGCGTCGGGTGTAGGGCTGATCATCACCGAGGGCACCACGGTCGGGCACAAGGCCTCCAATGGCTATCCGCAGGTGCCGCGCTTCTACGGCGAAGCTCCGCTGGCCGGCTGGAAGGCCGTGGTCGATGCCGTACACGCCGAAGGCGGGAAGATCGTTCCGCAGCTATGGCACGTGGGCAATGTTCGCCACGTGGGAACCGAGCCGGAGCCGGAAGTGCCGGGTTATGGCCCGATGGAGAAGCTTAAGGATGGCCAGGTGGTTGTGCACGGCATGACCAAACAGGACATTCAGGACGTGATCGCGGCCTTTGCTCAGGCCGCCAAAGATGCCCAGACCATCGGCATGGATGGTGTCGAGATCCACGGTGCGCACGGCTATCTGGTTGATCAGTTCTTCTGGGAAGGAAGCAACCAGCGCACCGACGAATACGGTGGCAGTCTGGCCAATCGCTCGCGCTTCGCTATCGAGCTGATCGAGGCGGTACGTGCCGCGGTAGGTCCGGATTTTCCGATTATCTTCCGCTTTTCCCAATGGAAGCAGCAGGACTACACCGCGCGCCTGGTCACCACGCCCGAAGCGCTGGGCGAATTTCTCGAGCCGCTGTCTGCAGCAGGCGTGGACATCTTCCATTGCTCGACGCGCCGGTTCTGGGAGCCAGAGTTCGAAGGTTCAGAACTCAATCTCGCTGGCTGGACCCGTCAACTGACTGGAAAACCCACCATTACCGTCGGCAGCGTGGGGCTTGATGGCGAATTTCTGCAGTTCATGGTCAAGACTGACAAGGTGGCGCAGCCGGCCAACATTGAAGGCTTGCTGGAGCGCCTGAACAAGCAGGAGTTCGATCTGGTCGCAGTTGGGCGCGCGCTCATCTGCGATCCGGACTGGGCGTTGAAAGTGAAGGAAGGGCGTATGCAGGACATCCTGCCCTTTAGCCGTGAAGCGCTGAAGACGCTGGCCTGACAGGTCACCCGGCTTTATAGCTGCAAGAAGCCATCCTCGCGATGGCTTCTTTTTGCGCAGCGTTATTGCGAGGCGCCCGGGTAACCAGACTGCTTGAGCAGCTTGGCTAGGTGCACGGCGTTGCGCGCCAGCATGGCATTGGTCTTGCCAATTTTCTCGCCGGGGTCTTCAACATCCTTGTAATCCGTCGACCCCATTGCCGGCCCGACCCAGTAGGTGCAGCCGTTGGCCGGGATGGTGAAGCCTACGTCGTTCAGTCCTTGATAGAGGCTGGCGACCACATGATGGGCGCCGTCTTCATTGCCTACCACCGCGACGCAAGCGACCCGCCCGTAGGACACCATCCGCTGCTCGTCGTCCACTTCACCAATGAATGCGTCAAGGCGTTCCAGTACGCGCTGACAGACGCTGGCTGGATGGCCAAGCCAGATCGGCGTGCCAAGAATCAGGATGTCCGCTGCAAGCACCTTTTCCCTGATCATCGGCCAGTCGTCGCCTTCGCCTTCGTCTGACGTAACGCCCGGCTTGATATTGAAATCCACGGCACGGATCTGCTCGCAGCTGACGCCGAGCTTTTCAAGCTCGCGCTGAGCCTGGCTCAGCAACAGGCCACAGGACGATTCTGCGGGCGATGCCTTGAGGGTGCAGTTGATTGCGAGGGCGGTAAGCGCCATTGCGAGTCTCCCGGTATGAAGGTGTTCAGATCTAGACACCTCCACCTCTCGCAGTTCACGAATCGACGGTCGTGGGCATGGTCGACTTACCGCCTTCACGCACCCAGAACAGCGTTGCGGCTGCCACAGCTGCCGGCATGATCAGCAGATTGACGAAGGGAATCAGCAGCGCTGCGTAGGTTACCGCGCCGAGACTCAGGCTCTTCCAGCGGCGCTGGCGCAGCCAGACCATCATTTCGGCCCAGCTCAGCTTGTTGTTGTCCGCTGGATAGTCGATGTACTGCACCGCCATCATCCAGACGCCGAACAGCAGCCACAGTGGCGCCGCTACCAGATTGACCACTGGAATGAATGAGAGCACCAGCAGCGCCAGCGCCCGAGGTGCAAAATACGCCAGCTTGCGTGCCTCGCGTCCAAGGGTCCGCGGCAGCATCGCCAGCAGTTCGCTCCAGCTGAACGGCGGCGCACTGTCGACGCCGCGCGCCACGGTTTCCACCTTTTCGGCGAGAAAACCATTGAACGGCGCGGCAATGATGTTGGCGAGTATGGTGAAGGTGAAGAACACGATCAGTACCACCAGCACCACGAACAGAGGCCAGATGATGTACTCGAGGAACATCAGCCACTCGGGGAGGTTTGGCATGAAGGCGTCGACCCAACCGCCGAATTGGCGCATGGCCAGGTAGATCAGACCGCAGAACAGCAGCAGATTGACGGTCAGCGGCAGAATGACGAACAGCCTGAGTCCTGGGCTGAGAATCAGCTTCAAACCTTCACGCAGGTATTGGGGGCCGGATAGGGCAGCGAGGGGCATGGACGATACTCCGGAAAGGACGGTCCGGACCTTACCGATTTTGTTGGGACGGGAAAAGCGGCGTAGCAATCAATAGTTCAGCGCTATGGGGCCGATCCGCTTTAGGTAATGGCCAAGCGTTGCGCTTGGCCATTAGGCTAACCCCGAACTCTCCTTTGGTTTTTCAGGGCCGTCCGCTTCAAGCCTTCCCCAAGTGCCTGGCCGGCCCTTTTTTATTTCTCTTCGAAATTCACCGGCTTGCGCCTGAGCGGCTGCTGATCAAAACGTACGCCCGGAAGCCCGGTATCCATCAGCGCGCGAATGTTCTGGTGGTCAGTTCCACTGGGATTCTCCAGTACCGACTGATAGTGCTCCCCGAATGCCAGCAAGGCTTCTTCAGTGGTGAATCCTTCCAGCACGGCCAGCCCCAGCGTTTTGCAGGAACCCTCGTTCTGTCCGGCAGCGTTTTCAATACCGCCATTGAAGAAACGGGTTGGCTGGTAGTCGTACGCGCTGGTGATGAATGCCAACGTCTCGCTGAAAGGGTGGTTTCGGTTACGCAGGCTGGCGCGAAAGTCCCTGAGGCTGCTCATGTTTTCTGACCCTTGTCGAACGCCGCCTGTTGCTCTGGCGTCGCGTCCTTCTGATAGCGTTTCTTCCATTCCGCATAGGGCATGCCATAGACCTCTTCGCGCGCCTCGTCGAGGCTGACTTCGATGTCCAGGTCGTCGGCGGCGGCCTTGTACCACTTGGACAGGCAGTTGCGGCAGAAGCCGGCCAGGTTCATCAGGTCGATGTTTTGTGCATCCGGTCGGCTGCGCAGGTGCTGGACCAGGCGGCGAAAGGCAGCGGCTTCGAGTTCGGTGCGTTCTTGCTCATTCATTTTCAAAGGTCTCGGCGTTGCAGACGTGGGCGGGATCATAACCTCGACGCAGGTCCTGGGCCAGCGAGCGACGGGGAACTTTAGCGGCATGAACCGTCTCCGCTAAGCAGGATGGCCAGCCGGTCATCAACCTTTAAGGAGATTGGATGTGATTGGAAAAAAGCATTGGGTGATAGCCGAAGGTTACCTGCCGGCGCTGGGGCCCAAACCCGATGAGCCAGCACTGCGCAGCCACGAGACGGCATGCATTCTGAACGCTGGCCCGCTGGAGGCCGTGATTGAACTGACGCTGTACTTCGCTGACCGCGAGCCGGTCGGACCATATTCCATACGCGTCCCCGCGCGGCGAACCTTGCACCTGCGTTTCGATGATCTGCAGACGCCGGAGGCGGTGCCCGGTGAGACCGACTACGCCAGCGTGTTTATCTCCAACATACCGGTGGTCATTCAGCACACGCGGTTGGATGCGCGCAGCGGTGACCGGGCGCTGATGACAACCATGGCCTACGGCAGCGACTGACGCGGGCGGTCAGTCGCGATGAGCGGCAAGGGTAATCGATACCGACTCGGCGAAACGCAGAGCGTGCGGTTTGTCCACTTCGACCTCGGCGTAGCTCACTTGCGGATGCGCCATGACCAAGTCGACGATTTCCTGGGTAAGTCGCTCGAGCAGGGCGAAGCGGTTGTCCTCGACGTGCTGGATGATCGCCTTGGTAATGGTTCGGTAGTTCAGCGCATGGTCGATATCGTTGTCGCGCACGGCATCGGCTGCCGGATAAAGGATGGTCAGATTGATCAGGACGTCCTGCTTGTTAAGGATTTCCTCTTCCTTGATACCGATGAAGGTACGTAAGCGCAGGTCTTTGACGCGGATGCGCGCCATGGCGGGTTCCAATCGGGGCATGGGATTCCTTGGCCTATCAGATCAGGTGGCGGCCACCGTTCACGCTCAGCGTGGTGCCGGTGACATAGGGATTATCCAGCAGATAACGCAGGCTCTGGTAGACCACCTCGGCACCGGGCTCGATGCCCAGGGCGGACTTGGCAAGCGCCTTGCGCTGGTAGACCTCGTCGTCGCCTTCGTTGAACTGGATCAGCGCGGGGGCTATGCCGTTGACCTTGATCGCTGGCGCCAGTCGGGCTGCGAACGACAAGGTGAGGTTGTCCAGCCCGGCTTTGCTGGCCGCATAAGCGATGTGCTTTTTGCTGCCGACACGGGTGACATCGTCACCGATATGGATGATGTCTGCCGGACCACCATGCTGCAGCAGTTCGGTGCAGTGAAGGTTGATCAGGTAAGGCGCGAGCATGTGCACCTCGAACATGCGCTGGAAGGTCTCAGCTTCCTCCCCCGGTGTTTCGGGGAGCCAGTCCGACGCGTTGTGTACGATCGCGCGCAGGACGCTGGTGTGCTGCTTGAGAGCAGCGATAAACGCCAGTATGCCAGTAGCGGCGGAAAAGTCGGCATGCAAGGTCACGGCACCGCGTTCGCGAAGCCGAGCCAGGCTGGCGCGTGAGGTGCGGTAGCTCACGATTACCGGCTGGCCCTCATCAAGCAGGCGCTCTGCGCAATGCAGGCCGATGCGCTGGCTGGCACCGGTAATCAGTATCGGGGCCGTCGGCTGATTCATGCTGGGATACCAGGTGGAAGAGTGGTCGCGCTGCCTTTGCAAGGCTGCAGTGTCGGCCAGCTTACACCAGGGGGCGCAACGGCCCTATCTCGTCGGCCGCATCGTGCACGGGAAGGCGGAGCCAACGGCCCGGTTAAGAGCTCTCGGGCATGTCGACGGCGAGCTCCGGCTGCAGGTCGGGATGCAGGCGCTGGTGTTGCTCGTACAGATAGGAGCGGATGCGTTCGGCATCCTTGTCCTGCGGATATGCGACTTCGTAAGCAGTCATACCACCTTCGGCATAACGAATCCGGTGCGCGTTGATCTGAAAGGAGTCCTCTCCCGGCAATGCGAGGCGCATATGCAGGTGTTTGGGGGCCCGGTGTTTGGTTCCAGCGTCCACCAACAGGCCGTTGGGTGACAGCTCGTGGACACTCAGCGCGGTCTCGTTGCCGTCATTGGAGAGCAGTGGCAGCGGCTCATCCAGATGCAAGCGCCAAGCGCGCAGAACCGGTCCGCGCTCGTAGATGGTCGGAGGCGCCAGTTGTAATTGGACCGACTGGAACTCGTCCTGCTTCAGCTGCAGAGGGAACGACATGCAATATTCGTCGAGCTCGGCTTCGAGGGTCAGGTTTGCCTTCGCGGCCAGTTGTAAAAGCAGGCTGTTGGCCTTTTCACCGCCGTCGACGCGAAAGCCTGCCCGCGTTTCGCCCGGCTCCGTTGACGAGCCACTGACGAGTTCATTGATATAGGCCAGTTCGGCGCTGGTCAGATCCACTTTGTTCGGCATCCCGATTTCCCTCTCAAGGGCATGGGCAGAACCTGTCTGTCATGCCTAGTCGCTTCAGAACGTGGCAGAGACATCCGCGAGATCCTCTGCCAGGACGGCTTTGCGACCACGCGCTCGCGAACTAATTCCTTTTCGCCAGGCGGCAGTACTCTAGTAAGTGTAGAACCGCTGGGGCGGGGAGTATGTGTCGGATGCGGCATAATGCTCGGCTTTAACTCGAAACGGAGCGCATCATGAAAGTCGCCATTCTCTCCGGTACGGTCTACGGCACCGCTGAAGACGTTGCCCGACACGCTGCTACGGTACTCAACGCGGCGGGCTTCGATGCCTGGCACGACCCTCGCGCGCAACTTGCGCAGGTGTTGGAATTCGGACCGCAAGCATTGCTGGTGGTGACTGCCACCACCGGAATGGGCGAGTTACCGGACAGTTTCGTCCCGCTGTATACGGCGATCCGCGATCAGTTTCCGGCCTGGCAGGGCTTGCCAGGCGGGGTGATAGCGCTGGGCGATGCCAGCTATGGCGACACCTTCTGCGGTGCCGGGGAACTGGTTCGGGAGTTGTACGCCGAGCTGGGTGTCCGTGAAGTACAGGAAATGCTGCGTCTGGATGCCAGCGAAACGGTCACGCCTGAAAGTGACGCGGAGCCCTGGTTGGAGAGCTTTGCCACCGCACTGCGCGGCTGAGCGGAGCGCTGAGTGACTAACTGTCAGGATTGTCGATACGCGTCTGCCGGGCTGATTATGCGGGCGCTGGCAAATGCATGCAGTTGCGGATAGAAATCGCGAAAATCCTGCAGCAGCGGCGTGTAGAGCTGTTCGAGCTCGATGGCGCCGCCTGCCAGGCCTTCGGGGCGAGACAGTCGGCGGCTCATGCCGGCCACGACCTGCTCCATCACGGCGAATTCCCGATAGCTGCCGAGCCAGTCCTGCGCCGCCATGCGCGGCGCAATCAGGGCCAACTTGGCGGGTAGCTCGGCTTCCTCACGCAACACCTGATAAACCCGTGCGGTGAAGTCGTGCAGGGGTTCGCTGGCGTAGTCGTGCCAGTGCGCGGCCAAGCAATGATCAAAAAACAGGTCGACCAAAATCCCTGCATAGCGCCTGCGCTCGCGCGGAAAGCGCTGTTTCGCCTGGAGCACAACAGGGTGGCTGTCGGTAAAAACGTCGATCTGTCGATGCAGGCGAATGCCTGCTTCGATGTCGGTTGGCCAGCGGTCCTGCAAAGGGCCTTTGACAAAGTCTCCGTAGAGGCTGCCGAGCAGCTGCCCGGGTCGTTCGCCGCCGAGATGCAGGTGTGCAAGAAAATTCATGGGGCAAGTTTAGCAGCGCTTCCTTGCATTCAGCTTGCATGCGTTCCTAGCGCTTGATTGATATGGTTGGTGTTCCCTCAATCACCGCTGTCAGCTTGGAAAGGGCAGGGGGATGTATTCGCGATCACGGGTCGATGTTGATTCCCACTTTTCGCTGTTCATGGAGCCTGATGATGTCCTGGCATGAGCTGCTTGGTCCGTTGGAACACCTGCCGCCGTCTGCATCGTTGGACGGCTGGTTCGCAGCCCTGCAAGCGTATGGTCCGCGCGATACTTTTGAGCTCGCCGTGCTGGGCGGGCGCCGGGCCGCCACGCCGGGGCTGGCGTTTCTGGCCGGCTATCAGGCTGCCCTGAGGCAGCTATGGCCGAATGCTCCAGCAGGTCTTGGCGCATTGTGCGCGACCGAGGGTCGATTGCTGCGACCGGCTGACATGCAAACCCGGCTAGAGGGTATGCGAGTGACCGGCCATAAGGATTTCGTCATTGCGGGCTCGGCTGCTGCCTGGTTGCTGGTGCCAGCACGTGATGAAGTGCTCGGTGAGCGCCCGCGGCTGAGCGTCTGCGTGGTTCGTACGACTGATCCTGGCGTCCGTGTCGAGGCGGGGCCGGCCTTGGCGCTGGTGCCGGATATCCCGCACGGCCGCTTGCGATTGGCGAACGTGGCCTGCGACCGCTTGGCTGGCGACGGTTGGGACGATTACGTCAAGCCGTTTCGGACGCTGGAAGACCTTCACGTGCTAGTGGCTCTGGTTAGCTGGCTTTATGGCGTCGGGTTGCAATGTGGCTGGCCGCAACGGCTGCAACTGCAACTACTCGGCATCTTGCCTGGCGCGGCTGAGATCTCCCGGTTGCCGCCAGCGGATGCGGCAACGCATCTGTTGCTGGCTGCGCTGAATTTGCAATTCATGGCGCTCACTGAGGCGCTCGATGCTGCGCTGGCAGCCGGTCCGCAGCACTGGTCGGATCTCTGGCAGCGCGACCGCGGTGTGTTGCAGCTGGCTCGTAGCGCACAGGCCAAGCGGTTGGCGCAGGCAGCCGAGCTGTTTGGGCTGATGGCCGATGACGGCAGGCGTGACTAGCTAATCGCCAGTCTCCGGGAACTCCTCGCTGCGCTGCGGACCTATAACAGGCGTGCTGAAGTAGCACGGGTCAGTCTCCCCAGGCTTCAGCAACGCAGGTGATCGAAGCGCCCCTGTAAAATTACCTGACAAGGATTTCAATGCCATTGAGCTGTATCCCTACTCTGGTCCCTGGCGCGGCGTTGCTGCGGGGATGCCGGTCATGATGCTTGCCGGCAAGGTTTTCCCCTGGCGAGAGGGCAATCAATTCCAGCTACTGCTCGACGGGCCGCAGTTCTTCCCGCGCATGTTGGCGTGCATCAACGCTGCCCAGCATCGGGTCGATGTCGAACTCTATCTTGTTGAAGATGGCGCCTGCGCAGACCAGCTGACCGATGCTCTGGTCGCGGCCGCTAGTCGCGGTGTGCGGGTTCGCTGCCTGTTCGATGGCTTCGGCTGCCTCAAATTGGGACAGAAGGCGCGACAGCGGCTGACCGACGCGGGGGTCGACCTGCGTCAGTACAATCCGCTGAGACTTCGGTTGAAGTTTCGCAATCTGCACCGCGATCACCGCAAGCTGATCCTTATCGATGACACCCGTTGTTTTGTAGGCGGGACAGGGGCTACCGATGAGTTCTGGAACCCTTCTGAGCCGGATGAGCACTGGCACGAAGCGATGGTTGAAATCAGCGGCCCGCTCGTTGCCGACTGGCAGCATCTGTTCGATGTGCAATGGACGTTGTGCCTGAAAAAGAGAATCTGGCAGCTGCCGCTACCGCAGCGACTACCAAAGGTCCCAGCCAATCCGTCACTCGATGATGGCATGGGCCGAGTGGCCTACTCGGCGGCGCGGCAACATCGGGACATTCTCCATAGCCTGCTGCGCAACCTGCAGCGCGCCGAACGCAGAATCTGGTTGGCGACCCCTTATTTTCTGCCCACTGGCCGCGTTCGTCGGGAGCTGATGCGCGCGGCGAGACGCGGCGTCGATGTAAGGCTGTTGCTGACCAGCCGCAACACTGATCACCCCTCGGTCCGTTATGCCGGGCAGCGCTATTATCCAAGGCTGCTGCGAGCCGGCGTGCGCATTCATGAATATCAGCCACACTTTCTGCACCTGAAGATGGCATTGGTCGATGATTGGGTCAGCGTCGGCTCGTGTAATTTCGATCACTGGAATTTGCGCTGGAACCTGGAAGCCAATCTTGAAGCGGTCGACCGGCAATTCAGTGAGTCGGTGGCCAGCAGCTTTGAAACTGATTTTTCGCACAGCTTCGAAATTGATCTTGAGCAGTGGCATTCTCGTCCGCTGAGCCAGCGCGTCTACCAGCGCTTGTGGGGGCTGCTTGATCGGCTCGTGATTAACATCTTCAACCGAAGCGGCTGACGGCACTGGCCGGGCCGTTTATAAAGTGTCCAACTGAAAGGGAGAGCGTTCTGATGGCTGCGAAGAAAATTCTGATGCTGGTCGGTGACTACGTCGAAGATTACGAAACCATGGTGCCGTTTCAGGCCTTGCAGATGGTTGGTCATACCGTGCATGCGGTCTGCCCGGACAAGAAGGCTGGCGACACCGTCCGCACCGCGATTCATGACTTCGAGGGTGATCAGACCTATAGCGAGAAGCCCGGCCATAATTTTGCGCTGAACTTCGATTTCGCTGCGGTGCGGGCCGAAGATTACGATGCTTTGGTGGTGCCGGGAGGCCGTTCGCCTGAATACCTTCGCCTCAATGAGCAGGTGATCAGTTTGGTCAAGGCCTTTGGTGAAGCGAAAAAGCCGATTGCTGCGGTCTGCCATGGCGCTCAGCTGCTGGCGGCGGCCGATGTGCTGCAAGGGCGTGCGTGTAGCGCTTATCCCGCCTGTGCGCCGGAGGTCCGCCTGGCCGGTGGTGAGTTCGTCGACATTGGCGTCGACAAAGCACACACCGACGGTAATCTCGTGACTGCCCCGGCGTGGCCAGCACATCCCGCCTGGCTGGCTGCATTTCTCGAGCTGCTAGGGACCCGCATCAGTCTGTAAGATGCCGCTCCGTTCAAGGCCCGCTCCGGCGGGCCTTTTTGTTTCACTCCGCAGGCGCTGCCTGCTCAAGGTCTGAGGCCACCATGACCCAACCCCGAGACCCGCTCCACGGCGTAACGCTGGAATCGATACTCGTCGAGCTGCAGGCTCACTATGGCTGGGAAGGGCTGGCGGAGCGAGTCGATGTTCGCTGCTTCAAGAGCGACCCCAGTATCAAGTCGAGCCTGACGTTTCTGCGCAAAACGCCATGGGCCAGATCAAAGGTCGAAGCAATGTTCGTGCAGTTGCGTCAAACCGCTCTATAGCGCCGCGCTAGCCGTCCACTGCCCTCCATTCGTCGCTTTTCGTCAAATAAGCACGGCGCTCGTTCAAGTTCTCAGGTCCATGCCCGATGTCTGTAACAAATTGATTCGTCATGACCAGTGAGTCTGTCTAGAATCGACTAACCATACGGAGATCAAAGTGCGAAACAACGGACCTGTTAGCAATACCGAGCGGAGCTTTCCGGCGCATCAGCGTTTGATCTCTGCCACCGATACCCAGGGCAAGATTGTTTATTGCAACGACGAATTCGTTGCAATCAGCGGCTATGCCAAGGCTGAGCTAATCGGCAGTGACCATAATCTGGTCCGCCATCCAGATATGCCGCCGGCGGTATTTCAGGCGATGTGGGGCTACCTGAAGGCGGGTAAAAGCTGGATGGGCGTGGTGAAGAATCGCTGTAAGAACGGCGACTTTTACTGGGTCAGCGCCTATGTCACACCGATTCTCGACGACGGCAAGCTGACTGGCTTCGAGTCGGTACGGGTCAGGCCGACTGCCGAGCAGGTCGCCAAAGCCACTGAGCTCTATGCGCGTCTGCGGGCAGGCCAGCCTGCCGTTTCGCTCGGCCGGCGGGCCTCTGGCTGGGCACGTGTATTGGCACTGCCTGTGAGCGCAGCCGCGCTGGCGACGGCGGGTATGTTCTGGCTGCCGCCTGTGGTTGAAGTGGTCGTGGTGCTTGGCTTGTTCTTCGCGCTGGGCCTGAGCTCTCATGTTTCGGCGGAACGGCAGCTGAAGCGGATTCTTATGCGTGTTCCTGAAGCGTTTACCGACCCGGTCGTTGCGCTTACTTATACCCATCACTCAGGCCATGCGGCGCGTTTGGAAATGGCCTTGATCAGTGAGGACGCACGTTTGCGTACCGCGCTGACGCGTGTGTCGGATCTTGCCGTACAGGTCGAAAGCGCCTCGGCGCAAACGTCTATGCTCGCTAGCCAGACCGAGAACGACCTGCGCCAGCAACGCGGTGAGACCGACATGACGGCCACGGCGGTCACTCAGATGACGGCATCAATCACTGAAGTCGCCAGCCATGTGCAACAAACTGCAGCTGAAGCGAGCGCTGCTAATGGCCTGGCGAACGAGGGTGACCGGGTCGCAGCAAGTTCGCGCAAGGCCATGGAGTCGCTCGCGAACACCGTGACCAGTATCGGCAATGCGGTGAACGAACTCGCGGGCGAAACCCAGCAAATCATGTCGGCCGCCGGAATGATCCAGACCATCGCCGAACAAACCAATCTGCTGGCCCTTAACGCTGCGATCGAGGCCGCGCGCGCCGGCGAACAGGGCAGGGGGTTCGCCGTGGTTGCGGACGAGGTGCGGGCGTTGGCCAGCAAGACTCGAGAGTCGACCCAGCAGATCCAGGGCATCATCCAATCATTGACCACCAAGGCTGGCGAGGCGGTCGCGATCGCCCAGGTGGGTGACAAGGAAGCGGCGCAAGGACTGGCTCAGGTCATCGAGGCTCAGCAGGCGCTGCAAGGCATTCGTGAAGCGGTGAACCGGATCACCGGCATGAGCGAGCAAATGGCTGCCGCCGCGGAAGAGCAGGCGCATGTGGCGGAAGACATCGCACGGCAGGTTACCCATATCGCCGTAACCACCGACACGAATGCCGGCAAGGCGGACCTGACCATGCAACGTGGGCGCGAGCTGGAAGACGCCTCACGTGGATTGCGCGCGCTGGTTGAGCGCTTCAATCGCTAATCGCGCGTTGAAAGAATAAAAAAGCCCGGCAATTGGCCGGGCTTTTTTGTGTCGGCGTGTCGCTTACTGCACTTCGACCGCGAGGCTGTCGGCGATCTTCTGTTGCCAGATTGCTGGGCCAGTGATGTGCACTGACTCGCCGTTGGTGTCGACCGCAACGGTGACAGGCATGTCCTGCACTTCAAACTCGTAGATGGCTTCCATACCCAGTTCGGCGAAGGCCAGTACCTTGGACTTCTTGATTGCCTGAGCGACCAGATAAGCCGCACCGCCGACCGCCATCAGGTAGACAGCCTTGTTGTCCTTGATCGCGTCGATGGCGATCGGGCCGCGCTCGGACTTGCCGATCATGCCCAGCAAGCCAGTGCTCTCAAGAATCTGACGGGTGAACTTGTCCATGCGCGTCGCGGTGGTCGGGCCAGCCGGGCCAACCACTTCGTCACCGACCGGATCGACCGGGCCGACGTAGTAGATGAAGCGACCCTTGAGGTCTACCGGCAGTTCTTCGCCCTTGTTCAGCATGTCGACCATGCGCTTGTGCGCGGCGTCGCGGCCGGTGAGCATCTTGCCGTTGAGCAGGACGGTCTCGCCCGGCTTCCAGCTCTGCACCTCTTCCGGGGTGATGGTGTCGAGGTTGACGCGGCGTGCGCTCGGGCCGGCTTCCCAGACGATTTCGGGGTAGGCATCCAGCGGCGGTGGGGTCAGTTCGGCCGGGCCGGAACCGTCAAGCACGAAGTGTGCGTGGCGGGTGGCGGCGCAGTTGGGGATCATGCACACCGGCAGCGAGGCGGCGTGGGTCGGGTAATCCATTATCTTCACATCGAGCACGGTGGTCAGGCCGCCGAGGCCCTGGGCGCCGATGCCCAGCTGGTTGACCTTCTCGAACAGCTCCAGACGCAGCTCTTCGATGCGGTTCTGCGGGCCGCGGGCTTTCAACTCATGGATGTCGATGGATTCCATCAACACTTCCTTGGCCATCACCGCCGCTTTCTCGGCGGTGCCGCCGATGCCGATGCCGAGCATGCCCGGCGGACACCAGCCGGCGCCCATGGTCGGAACGGTCTTCAGCACCCAGTCGACGATGGAGTCGGATGGGTTGAGCATCGCCATCTTCGACTTGTTTTCCGAACCGCCACCCTTGGCTGCGACGTCCACTTCCACCTTGTCGCCGGGGACGATGGAGTAGTGGATTACCGCTGGCGTGTTGTCTTTGGTGTTCTTGCGGGAACCTGCCGGGTCGGCCAGGATCGAAGCACGCAGAACGTTCTCCGGCAGGTTGTAGGCACGGCGAACACCCTCGTTGATCATGTCGTCCAGGCTCATGCTTGCGCCGTCCCAGCGTACGTCCATACCCACGCGCACGAATACAGTGACGATGCCGGTGTCCTGGCAGATCGGCCGGTGGCCGGTCGCACACATCCGCGAGTTGATCAGGATCTGTGCCATGGAATCGCGGGCTGCTGGCGACTCTTCGCGCAGGTAGGCCTCGTGCATCGCCTGGATGAAGTCGACGGGGTGGTAGTAGGAGATGAACTGCAAAGCGTCAGCAACGCTTTGTATCAGGTCGTCTTGCTTGATCACGGTCATGCAGCGCGTCCTCTTGGCGGGGCGAAAACAGTGCGTATCGAGAAAGCGACCGACACGCTCAGTAAAAAATGCGCGGCAGTATAACCTGCCGTAGAGCAGGGAACACAGACGGACCAAAGGTGAAGGGATGCACTGCGGAAACTGGCATGACGCTGGCAGCGACACGGCGTTGCACTACGGGCCGAGATGTCGGCTCCACATCGGCGCGAGCGCAATAGCAAAGGTCTTGTTGAAGATGATCGTCCGATGGCAGCGGTTTCTGGTGATGTTTTCTCATACTGTCGATACAGCTGCGTATAGGATTTTTACAACGCGCAGCGTAAAGTGTGACGAATTGCCACTATGGGATGGATTCCATGCGCGCTAGTCGTGACGAAAGCGAACAGCAAGCGCTGCAGTTATTGGTGACCAAGCGCTTTGGCATGGCGGCCGCCACCTACGGTCTGGCATTGCTGCTCACCTGGATTACTGTGGCTGCCGGTTTCTACCAAGCGCCGGTCGAGACGGCGGTCGCGGGGTCGGTGATGATTGCGGCCAGCCAGTTAACCTTTTTCTGGGTCTTCTATCGAGGCCACAACCTGCGCTTTCGCGACCCCAGTCTGACCGAACCACAAGTGCTGGTTGCCTTGGTCTGGCTGACCTTCTTTCTGTTCAATCTCGGCGATAACCGTGGATCGTTGCTGGTGCTGTACGTGCTGGTGCTGATGTTTGCTGTGTTCCTCCCGCCAAAAATCTTTGTTCGTTATGCCGTGCTGGCGCTCTTCAGCTTCGTCGGTATGGTGTATTTCGATGCGCAAATGGGTCACCTGAATGACCCGCAGACGGCACTGCTGCAGACTGGCGTGCTGCTGGTGACCCTGGTTTGGATGTGCTTGTTCGTCAGCTATGTCTACAGGTTGCGCCAACGCATGCGTCAGCGCCGCTTTGCTCTGCAGGCTCACCAGGAAACGCTGCGTGGCATGATGCGGCAGCTGGAAGACCTGGCCTCGACCGATGAGTTGACGGGTCTCTACAACCGCCGACACTTCCTGCGCAAGGCGGAAGCCGAGCTGAGTCGGCTACGGGCAGGGCATCAGTCCGGCCTGGCGCTGATCGATCTCGACTATTTCAAACGGGTCAACGACCTGCATGGACATGCAGTGGGTGATCGGGTGTTGCAAACCTTTGCGTCCGTGGCTCGATCCTGTCTGCGAGACGACGACATATTGGCTCGCTACGGTGGTGAAGAGTTCGTTCTATTGTTGCCGAACACCGACGCCGAGCAATTCAGCGCTTGTTGCGAGCGCTTGCGCGAAACTTTCGCCAATGCCCCGCTGCCGGAAGGGGCTAAGCAGGCTGGTCATTTGAGCCTCTCGGTCGGCTTGACCCTGCTTCGTGAAGGCGACGATCTGGATGAATCCTTGCAGCGCGCCGACGACGCGCTGTACCGAGCCAAGGGAAATGGTCGAAATCGGTGCGAGACCAGCTGGGCTGCGGTGAATGCCTGAGATCACCCACGGGGAGCGGACCTGGCGGGTGGCGAAGGGCAGCAATCTGCTCGATGTGCTCAATGATGCCGGCCTCAACGTACCCTCTAGCTGCCGAGCAGGCAGTTGCCATGCCTGCCTGGTGCGCTGCCTGCAAGGGGAGCCGCAGGACGCCCGCCCGCAGGCACTCGACGCTGCCAGGCGCCTGGAAGGCTGGCGGCTCGCTTGCCAATGCAGTGTGGCGGAAAACCTCGAGGTTGCGATTTTCGACCCAGCGCGCGAAGGGGTGCCGGCGCGAGTGGTCGGGCACGACTGGCTGGACGACCGGGTTTTGCGGTTGCGCCTGTTGCCCACCGCACGACCGCTGCGCTACCAGACGGGTCAGCATGTGCTGTTGTGGAGTAACCATGGAGTCGCCCGGCCCTATTCATTGGCAAGCGTACCCTGGGAAGACCACTGGCTTGAGTTTCACCTCGATTGTCGGCACAACGGTGCCTTCTGCGATGTGGCGCGTACGCTGACCGTCGGTAACACTCTGCACTTGGGCCAACCGCATACCGGCGCGCTGCGCTACGAGCCCGAATGGCAGGCGAGGCCTTTATTGTTGCTGGCTGCCGGGACGGGACTTGCCCCGCTCTGGAGCCTGATGCGAGAAGCGCTGCATCAGGAGCACCAGGGACCGATCCGTTTGCTGCATTTCTGCCGTGGAGCCTCCTATCTGCAAGGGCCGCTCGAAGCGCTTGCCGAGGCGAATAGCAACCTGAGCATCGAGTACGTCGATAGGGGGCATACAGGCAGCCGTCTGCAGTCGCTGCGCGCCGCATCGCGTCAGGAGATCGCACTGATATGCGGTGGAAGCGGCTTTGTCGAAGACTGCGCAAAGCGCATGTTTCTGGCGGGGCTGCCGCGGGGGCAGGTATTGAGTGACGCCTTTCTGACCCGTCAGTTCGGGGCATAACGAACTGAAGCAGGCATAGACCTTCTTTAATTGGGAACGGCGCGCCAGGCCGCTCTGACCGGCAGCTGGCGCGCCGCGCCAATCAGGTCAACGAATCGCCCACACGCAGGATCTTCATGGTGTTGGTGCCACCGGTGCCGTGGTAGGTGTCGCCCTTGGTCAGGATCACCCAGTCGCCAACATTGACGATGTTGCGCTTGAGCAGCTCGTCCACAGCCGACTGGCTGACCTTGTCGGCGGGCAGGGCTGCCGGGTCGAAGGGGATGGTTTGCACGCCGCGGAACATGGCGACACGCGCCTGAGTGTCGCGATGGGGCGAAAAGGCGAAGATAGGTACTGACGAGCGAATCCGCGACATGATCAGCGGGGTGTAGCCGCTTTCGGTCAGGCTGATGATCGCCTTGACACCGGGGAAGTGGTTCGCCGTGTACATCGCGGCCAGGGCGGTGCTTTCGTCGCTGCGCTCGAAGCGCTGACCAAGACGATGGCCCGACTTGATACTGGTCGGATGCTTCTCGGCACCGACGCATACGCGCGCCATGGCCTTGATGGCTTCGACCGGGTACTCGCCCGCGGCGCTTTCGGCCGAGAGCATCACTGCGTCGGTGTAGTCGAGCACGGCGTTGGCTACATCGGACACTTCGGCGCGAGTCGGCATCGGGTTCTGAATCATCGACTCCATCATCTGGGTCGCGGTGATCACCACCTTGTTGTTGCGGCGCGCATGCAGAATGATCTTTTTCTGAATGCCTACCAGCTCGGCATCGCCGATTTCCACGCCCAGATCGCCACGCGCGACCATCACGCCATCACTGGCGCGGATCAGGCCATCCAGCGCTTCGTCATCGGCGACGGCTTCGGCACGCTCGATCTTGGCGATCAGCCAGGCGCTCGAGCCGGCTTCGTCGCGCAAGCGCCGAGCCAGTTCCATGTCAGCCGCGTCACGCGGGAAAGAGACGGCGAGATAATCCAGGTTCATGTCGGCGGCCAGCTTGATGTCGGCCTTGTCCTTGGCCGTCAGCGCCGGTGCGGTCAGGCCACCGCCACGACGGTTGATGCCCTTGTTGTCCGACAGTGGCCCGCCGATCAGTACGGTGCAGTGCAGTTCGTCGGCCGTGGTGGCGTCCACGCGCATGACCACGCGACCATCGTCGAGCAGCAGTTCGTCACCGACGCTGCAGTCTTTCACCAGATCCGGGTAATCGATGCCGACCACTTCCTGGGTGCCAGCATCACGGGGGTGGGTGACCGAGAAGCGAAAGCTGTCGCCTTCGGCCAGCTCTATGCGCTTGTTGGTGAACTTGGCGATACGGATCTTCGGCCCCTGCAGATCACCGAGCAGCGCGACGAAGCGACCGTGCTTCGCGGCAATGTCCCGTACCAGCTGCGCGCGTGCGCGATGCTCATCCGGCGTCCCGTGGGAAAAATTCAGGCGGGCCACATCAAGCCCGGCAACGATCATTTTTTCCAGCACCTCTGGCGAACTGCTGGCTGGACCCAGAGTGGCGACGATTTTGGTACGGCGCGAGATCATTCAATGCTCCTTTTTCAGAATGGCGGCGAGGCTACTATGCCGGGCGGCTGTAGTCATTGTTGGGCTGCACTACTCTTTTGGCAGTGGCCTGGCGGGTGTTCAAGCGACGTTCGGCAGCCGAACGGGCTGTAGTTTTTTTGCTGACGGTCGATACGCCAGCATCGGAGGAACCACCTATGCGCACACTGTTCATCATCTTTCTGGCCACCCTCAGCGTAGGCTGCAGCAGCAGAAATGCGCTCGATCGCCATCTCGATATGGCCTACAAGCAATACGAGCTGGGTGATTGCGGCCAGGTCATGCTCGAGCTGTCCCAGGCTGAACGCCGCAGCCGGCCACGGGATAATCTTCAGCCGGAAATGTCGCTATTGCGTGGGCAATGCCTGGAACGTCAGGGCCTGTTTGTCGATGCGGCACAGACCTACCAGTTCATTCAGTCGCGCTATCCGGCCAGCGAATACGCTTTTCGCAGTCGCGCCAGGCTGGAGACGCTGCGTCAGTTGGGGCACTATCAGCCCGAGGAACGGGTGGTGACCCACGCCGTCAAACCCTGAAACGAGAGCCCGGTCATTGCGACCGGCAGGGAAGGATCCCATGCGTATCGCATTCCTGATCGTCAGCGTTTTGTTGACCCCGCTGGCGATGGCCGACATCTACCGCTGGGTCGATCCGGGAGGCAACGTGCATTTCAGTGCGAAGCCGCAGCCTGGCGCAGAGCAGGTCGAGGTCCGGCCGCAGGTGGTCGACAGAGACGATGCGACCCGGGAGCGCCAGGCGCGCACGGAGCGCTTCTTCGAGGCTCGCCGGGAGGAACAGGAGGCGGCCAGGTTGGCAGCGAGCGCCAGGCAGGGGCAGCGTGAGCAGGAGTGCCTGCAGCTGCGCGACCGCTTATCGAGGCTGTCTCAGGGCGGGCGCTACTTCAGTGCCGATGCAAAGGGTGGGCGGGTCTACTACAGTGATGAAGAAATAGGGGCGGCGCGGCGGCAGTTGGCCAGTCGTATCAGTCAGATCTGCCGCTGAAGGCCGGACACGGCAGCAGCGATAATACTTGGCGGCAGGCCCGCATCCGATGGACATGCATAATCAGCGCAGCATTCAACGGCACCAGTTGCCGTATTACCTCAACGTATTCAACCGCTTCTCGGACAAGCCCTTGGGTTTCATTGGCAACCTGTCCGAGACAGGGCTGATGTTGATCAGCCCCTATCCCATGATGACCGACGTACGTTTCGATATGCGCCTGAAAATCCCCGGGCAGCATAGCCAGCTGCGCTATATCGATTTCAGTGCCGTCTGCCGCTGGTCGCGTGAGGACGTCACGCCCGGCAGTTTCGACTCCGGTTTCGTGTTTGCCTCACCGCCGCCTGAGATTCGTGAAATGATCGATGCGCTGCACCACTACTTCAGTTTTCGTCCCATGCAGCATATCCCGCCAGCGCGTCTGCCCCGTATCGAATCAGCCGGGAACAAGTCCGCCGATCAGGATTGCTGCAAAGGCAGCTGAACCTACGCGACCTGGCCAAGCGTGCAACGCTTGATCGCTCTCCACAGCAACTTCTGAAAACCGGTTACAGCACTCCGCCTTTCTTCCAGGCCAGGTAGCGGCTGATCAGCGCTGGTCCGACCTCGTGCGGGCGGGCATCGAGCACTGGCACGCCATGGGCGACAAGCTGTTCATGAAGCTTGCCGCGGGCATTGAGGTAGTCGAGTGTTCCGCAATAATCGAGGGCTTGCTGAAAGGTTTCGACGGGCTGTTGACGTAACCTGTCCAGAACCGGCTCGCGCAGGCTAACGACCAGTACACGGTGTCGGCGGGAAAGTCGCTGGACGGCTCCGAGCAGCTCTTCGTCGTCTTCGTCGCGCAGGTTGCTCACGATGATCACCAGTGCGCGGCGTTTCTGCAGGGCTAGGACATCGTTGATGGCAAGGGCGAAATCGGCTGGTCGCTGCGTATTGACCAGGTCATAAACACCGTTGAGCAACGCATTGAGTTGCGTCTGGCCTTTGGCGGGAGCGAAGAAGCGCCGTTGCTCGGTGGCAAAGGTATAGAGTCCCAAAGCGTCGCCCTGGCGCAGCGCGACATAGCCCAGCAGCAGGCTGGCATTGAGCGCATGATCAAAGTGCGTAAGCGGGCCGTCCTGGCTGCGCATCCGTCTGCCGCAATCGAGCATCAGCAGGATCTGCTGGTCCCTGTCGTCCTGATACTCCCGGACGATGGGTGTGCGGTTGCGCGCCGTGGCCTTCCAGTCGATCTGCCGCAGGGTGTCGCCTTCCTGGAATTCGCGTAACTGGTTAAAGTCCATGCCAAGTCCCCGCCTAGGCTGCTGGCGCACGCCCAGGCGGCTCAGCCAGCGGTCCACCGCCATCAGTGGCGCACCGTGCAGCTGGGTAAAATCGGGATAGACCCGCGTCTGCGATTGCAGCGGCAGTAGGCGCCGCTCCCGCCATAACCCTAGGGGGCTGAACAAGCGAATCTCGCAATGCTCGAAATGGAAGTGCCCGCGACGCGTCGGCTGCAGACGGTAGCTGAGCTGGCAGAACTGCCGCGCAGGCAGCAGCAACTGCTGTGGCAGCGCCTGCATGTCCAGCCCCGCAGGCACATGGTCGAAAATCTCGGCACGCATGGCGCGCGTCAGTGGGTGTCGAATCTCGAGCTGAACTTCATGCCAGCGGCCCAGAGCAAGGTTGCCGGCCAGTACGCGCCGCAGCTCTGGGGACGGCAGGCGGTGCAGATGCAAGGCGTCAAGCGTCGCAACCAGTCCCAGGCACAGCAACAGACCCCACCAGGCCGTACGGATAGCCGACGGCACGGTGCTTTCGAGTGCCGCCGCGGTACCCAGCAAAAGCCCAAGGCAAAGCACAGCGGCCAGGGCGTAGAGCAATCGACGTGACGGATTCATCGAGGCGCTCGCATGCCGATGAGCGTCACAGGCGCGGCGCCGCGATCTGCTCCAGCAGCTGTTGGAGCAGCTGGTCCACCGAAGTGCCTTCGATGTCGAGTTCGGGCGAGAGTCTGACCCGATGCCGCAACACAGCCAGTGCGCAGCCTTTTACATCGTCAGGGACGACAAAATCGCCGCCGCGCAACAAGGCGCGTGCACGGGCGCAGCGCACCAGCGCGATCGACGCTCGTGGCCCCGCGCCCAGCGCCAAGCCGGGCCAGCTGCGCGTGGCTCGGGCCAGCCGAACGGCATAGTCGAGCACTTGGTCGTCCAGCGGTAGGTCGCTGGCGATTTTCTGCAGCGCCTGGACATCTTTCGCCTGCAGCAGGACGCGCAAGCCACTGACGTCAAGAATGTCAGTGCGCACCGAGCGAGTAACCTGGCGAACCAGCGTCAATTCCTCGTCCGCCTGCGGGTAGTCCATGCGCAGCATCAGCATGAAGCGGTCGAGCTCGGCTTCCGGCAACGGGTAGGTGCCTTCCTGCTCAATGGGGTTCTGCGTGGCCATGACCAGGAACGGCTGGGGTGCAGCGAGGGCGCGGCCTTCAAGTGTGACCTGACGCTCCTGCATGACTTCCAGCAACGCCGCCTGGGTCTTGGCGGGCGCACGATTGATCTCGTCGGCCAACAGCAGGTTGGTGAACACCGGGCCCTTGCGCAACTTGAACTGTTCGCTGGCCATGTCGTAGATCGCATGGCCGGTTATGTCGCTGGGCATCAGGTCCGGCGTGAACTGGATACGCGCGAAGTCGCCTCCAAAGCAGCGCGCCAATGCTCGCACCAATAGCGTCTTGCCTAGACCCGGCACGCCTTCGACCAGAACGTGACCACCGGCGATCAGCGCTGTGAGCAACCCGTCGACGACGTCGTGCTGGCCGATCACGGCCTTGTGCAGCTCGTGGCGTAGCGCCTGGGCGAGCTGACTGGCACGTTGGCGCTGGTTGTTCGGCGGCGCGTCTGGGTTGACGCTGTTCGGATCCGTGGGTGAGTCACTCATAAGCTGTTCCTGAGGCTTTGCAGGTGGGCAACCTGGCGGGTGAATTCGGTGGCGCTGACGGGTTTGTTCGATGGCGGCTGCATGGCCTGCGAAACAGCCCCGGAGGTGGTCCGGCTGATCGCTGCCAGCAGCTGACACTGTTCAAAGTGTTCGAGGGTTTTGAAGCCCGGGTGGCGTCGCTGCGCCTGTCGCCGGATATCGTCTTGCAGGTTGCTAAGTAACTGGCGTTGTCCGGCCCTGCGATATAGGAAATCGGCACTGCCACGCAGATGCTCTTGCAGCCGCCGGCGGTTTCGTTCGACCGGCTCCATCAACGGGCCCTGTCGCTGCGCCACATGCCAGAGCGTGGCAAGCAACATCAGTAGCAGCGCCGCCAGTGCTTCGGGGAAGTAACGCAGCAACCGTTGCAGCAGATCATCATGTTCAGTGCGATAGATCAGCGTTACGTTGCGCTCCTGGGTGAGGTACCACAGCAGCCAGGCATGGTCGTATTGGGCAATGGCATCGTTTCGCCAGATCCAGCTGTCGGTCAGGGCCGTGATCAGGCCGTTCCCACGCTGCAGTTGCAGCATATGCGTCGCGCTGGCGCTGTTGGCCCATGCGTGCGCGCTGCCACCGGCGTCGTAGAGGTGATAGTTGGTATCAAAGGCGAGATAGGCGGGGGCATCCTCGTTCTCCAGATAGAGGCGAGTCAACACAGGGCGTTTCTCGGCGTTCGCGGCGGCATCAGCGGTATGGCTGTCATCGAGGTTCTCGCCTGCCTCGTGCTGCTGAAGGTTCAGCGCATCGAGCAGCAAGTCGCCGCTTCTTCCGCTATTTTCGTCCCATATACGCTCAGCGACAAATACCAGGTGGCCACCTTGATCGACCCAGCGCAACAGGCGTTCAGCCTGGCCGGGCGTCATGTTGCTGCGCTCGCCTAGCAGCAATAGCACCTGTTGATTGCTTTTGGACTCGGCGAGGCCACCGAGGCCTTGTGCATGATCGACGGCGCGCCCCTGGTCGATCAGGAAACGCTCTGCGGCCAGGTACGGATTGCTGCGTACCTCCGGTGCAGGGCCATGCTCGATCGTTTCCTCATAGGGCGTCGCCTTGCTCAGGGCAAAGAGCAGCAACAGCCCAAGCAGCAACCCGCTCGCAGCAAGCAGAAAGAACCGACGTGGCCTGCTCATGCGAGCCGCTCACTGCCAAACAGTGCGCGCCAGCGCTCGCACAGCTCGTCGCGGGCCCTCTCGGATGGAAGCTGATGTCCGTAGGCCAGGCGCAGCCAGTCGCGCGTCAAGTCTTCGGCGTACTCGAGCAACTCTGGCCGAGCTTCCAGGCGCAGCAGTTCGAGTATTTCTCCCTCGGTATGCGAGCTCTTCAATGGCAGTTGCTGTTCGTGCAGCAGGCGGCTGAGAAAGGCCCGGTAGAGCAGGCCAAGCGCTTCGCGTGGGTGCTGGTGCCAGAGCCGCTGTACCTCGGCGACAACGTCCGCCGGAATGCTTTCGGGTTGCAGGTCAAGCCCGAACAGTACGGCAGGCATCGTTTGGCGCTTTCTGATCCGCAACTGGCCAGGTGTCACATATAGCTTGATCCACTCACGGTAGCGCCACAGCAGCCAACCGGTCAGGCCGAACAGGGCGGCCCAGAGGAACACTTCGATCATGCTTGCGAGAGTGTCGGGGCGCTGGGTCAGCAGGTCGCTGCGCAGCAGTCGCTCCAGTAGACGTGCCAGCCAACCCGGCTCGCCACTGGATTCTTCCGTGAAGCGCCAGCGGGTCACGGTCTCGCGGTTTCGGAAGGGCGGCTGGTCAAGCAATTCATCAATCCGTTCACTGGCTTCTTTGCTGGTCAATGGCTGCTTGAGCAGGCGATTACTGTCTGGGCCGGAGGCCTCGATCGCTTGCGTCGTTCCCTCTGCGCCAGTAGCGGCGAGTGCCATCTCGGGTGGCGATAACAACCAAAGGCCCAGCCCCACCAGCATCACTGGCAGCAACGACTTCATGCGTGTCTGCAAGCGGCGAAACGTCAGTTCGATGTCCCAGGCCTCAAGCGTAGTGCGGCGGTTGAGGTAAAGACTGAAACCGCTGGCGACGTAAATTGGCTCCCAGACCACCAGCACCAAGGCATAGAGCAGGTTGGACAGGTGTTCGAACCACAGCCAATCGCCGCTCATGCCGAGCAGGTCTTGCCAGTCCCAGTCCGCCAACATCTGCTGTGGGATGAGCATATACATCAGCGCCAGAGCACCAAACCACAGCCCCATCTCCAGATGCATGCCCACCAGGGTCAGCCAGGATGCGGCCCGGCTGTCCCGTTGTCCCAGCACCGCGAGGCGCTGCTGACGAGCCGAGCCGGCCAGTTGCTCGAGCTGCAACACCGGCAGATCGAAACTGCGAGTCACGCTGAAGCGGCGCCATGTCACGCTGGAAAACCACTGGGGACGCAGCAGGGGTGGCAGAGTCGTGATGCTCTGGCGCAGCGACGGTGTGTCGCCGAACAGTGCTCGCGACAGGATGAACAGAGGCAGCCGTTCATAGAGCGGCTTGAACCACCAGAACAGCAACAACGAGAGCGTCGGGTGTTGCCAGAACAACAGACTGAACAGGGCGAAGATCGGCAACGTCATCAGCGCCCAGCTGCCCATCAGCAATGCAGCATGACGCCGTGCTAACAGAATGCCGAGATCCAGCGCCTCCCACGCGGTGCGGGGACGGATCGCCATGCTGGCATCATTCAGGCGCATGGATATGTCGCCCGCTCCGCGTCAAATAGACCCCGACCAGTAGCCACAACAGAGCGCCGACGGCGTATTTTACGGGCGCTGGGGGATAAGTCATCGAGGACCAGTAGGCCTCGATAAAGGCTGCGATCAAGAGAAACAGCGTGGCCCCGACAATCAGCCTCACTGCTGTGGCGGCTGCCAGGCGCAATGCCTCGCTGCGTGTTCGACGGCCGGGTGCGACAAGGGCAGCACCCAGTTTCAACCCGGCAGCGCCCGCCAATGTGATCGCCGTCAGTTCAAACGCGCCATGGCCGATAACGAATGACCAGAACGGCTGATCGTAGCCTATGCCGGTCAGGTGGCCGGCAATGGCGCCGATGATCAAGCCGTTGAACAACAGATAGAACAGGCTGCCAAGGCCGAAGAGCAGACCACCGGCAAAAGTCTGGAAAGCGATGCCAATGTTATGCATCACGTAGTAACCGAACATGACCCAGTCGTCAGCAGACCCACGCTCGCCGAAGCGGCCGAGACGACTGGCGTCAGGGTCGTACATGGCTTCCATTTCTGCGACCTGTTCCGGGCTGATGAGGCTGTAGACTAACTCCGGAACGGCCAGCACCAGCGCAGCCATGCCCAGCAGGCTAAGGTAGAAAATCAGACTCGCGGCTGCCAGATAGCGCCACTCTGTGCGGACGAGTCTGGCAAAACCGCCAAGAAAGAAGCCGAGCAGGCGACCACCCAACGGGCTTCGGTGGCGATACATCTGATGGTGCCCGCGCTGAGCCAGCAGCTGCAGACGCTCGACGAAGCGCATGCTGTAACCGCGCGACTGTGCCAGAGCCAGCTGCTGGCAAAGCCGTCGATAGGCGGCCGGAAAGCCAGCGACTGCTTCTGGCGTACGGGCTTTGCCGCGCTCCAATGTTGCGAGCATTTCTTCGAACGCCTGCCATTCCGCCTGGTGCCGGGTTTCGAACTGGCTTTGCTTCATACCGGACCCACCAGGCTTCTGGCGATGCCGTGGATTCGGGCTTCCGCCTGAGTGGGTTCGAGCTGCAGCGGTTCGGCCAGGATTGAAGCCAGCTCGAGCCGCCTTTGCGTCGTGAGCGTCGAATGGCGCTCGGCGAAGGCGATCAGCGCTTGCTGCTCAGCCAGTGTAAGCGGTAGCGGGGGCGTTACTGCTTCAGCTGCTGGCAGGTCTGATGCGCTGACGTTGCGCTCGCGGTACACCACCATGGTGCCCGCGGCGAGGTCGCCCAAGCGCTTGAACGATGGGTGCCAGAGACAGCAGAGAGCCCCGAGAAAATAGCCGAACGGCAGCATGTCGACGAAGCGCAGCAGATTGCGTGTCAGGGAGGAAGCCCAGCCGACCGGTGTGCCGTCATCATGGATGACGCGCAGCCCCATCCATTGCTTGCCCGGGGTGCGGCCCTGGTTCAGCACTTCGAACAGCACCATGTACCACCATTGCACCAGAAACAGCAGCAACGCTCCAACACCCATGCCGAACTTGCCCAGCAACGCGAACGCAAAACCCAAAGCCGCCAATAGCGCGCCCCGTATCAGCAGATCCAGTGCAAATGCCAAGGCGCGAGGGACCAGACCGGCCGGATGGAGCAACAAATCGATACCTTCCGGCGTTTCGACGCGGTGCGTGTTATCCAGCAAGGCGGTGGCTGAAGAGGCGGATTGCACGGCTCTGGCTCGTAAATGGGGGACTGGATGCTATGCGCAGATTGCGTACCGAGCAACGCCTGGCGGAAGCGGTGCTGCTGAATGAAACCATTGAATGAGATCTGCGGCCATAACCGGCTTGGCACTTTTATTGATGCGCCAGCGGATTACTTACGTCAGCATTCAATCCCTACCTGCACTAGGCGCCGGACCATTCGGTAAGGGCGAGTCTGGCGCGTTAGACTGTGGGCGACAATCGAGAAGGAAGCTCCCTTGACCTCCAGCATCTTCTGGTACGACTTCGAAACAACCGGCATATCGCCTCGCTGTGACCGGCCTGTGCAAGTGGCCGGCATACGCACCACCGAGGCGCTGGAGGAAGTTGGCGAACCGCTGAACATCTATTGCAGGCTGAGCGACGACATCCTCCCGCATCCCGCGGCGTGCCTGGTCACGGGTATCACACCTGCCATGCTGGCGGAAAAAGGCCTGTGCGAGGCCGAGTTCGTGGCCCGGTTGCATCATGAACTGGCGGTGCCAGGCACCTGTGGCACGGGTTACAACAGCTTGCGCTTCGATGATGAAGTGCTGCGCTACAGTCTCTATCGCAACTTCTTCGATCCCTATGCGCGTGAATGGCAGGGCGGTAATAGTCGCTGGGACCTCATTGATCTGGTCCGCACCGCTTACGCCTTGCGACCGGAAGGTATTGTCTGGCCGGAAGAGGAGGGGCGAGTCACGTTGAAACTGGAGCGGCTCAGTGCTGCCAATGGACTCGAGCACTTGAATGCCCATGATGCGTTGTCCGATGTTCGGGCAACGATTGCCTTGGCTCGCCTGATTCGCGCGCGTCAACCGCGTCTCTATGACTACCTCTACAAGCTACGCCGTAAACATGCGGTGATCGAACAAGTCCAGCTGCTCAAACCAATGGTGCATGTATCGGGTCGGTTTTCCGCAGCGCGTCATTTTCTATCGGTGGTCTTGCCGCTGGCCTGGCACCCTCGCAACCGTAATGCGCTGATCGTCTGTGACTTGAATGCCGACTGCGCGCCGCTGTGGGAAGAGCAGGCCGAGGCTATTCGCGAACGGCTCTATACCCGTCAGGAAGACTTGGGCGAGAAACTCCCGATTCCCTTGAAACTCGTGCACATGAACCGCTGCCCCGTGCTGGCACCCATGAGCGTACTGCGGCCATCGGATATTGCGCGGCTGGGACTGGATATCCAATGTTGCGAGTCGAAAGCGGCCGAGTTACGTGGGCGCGAACCGGAGTGGAGCTGGAAGCTTGCCGACATCTACAAGGAGGATGTCCTTGCGGGTTCGTCCGATCCGGAGCAGCAGTTGTATGACGGCTTTTTCAATGATCGCGACCGGCGACTGTGCGAGCAGGTACGAAGTACTTCGCCCCTTTCGACAGGCGCCGCACTGCCGTTTGATGACCCGCGCTTGCCAGAGCTGCATTTCCGCTATCGCGCGCGTAACTTTCCCGAATGTTTATCAGCCACCGAAGCCGAGCAGTGGCATGCGTTCTGCCGGCAGCGCTTGATGAAACCTGAGTTCGGTGCGCCGAACACCTCGGAACAGTTTGAACAAGCTGTGCAGGCTTTATTGCCATCAAGCACACCCGAACAAGCGTGTCTTTTGCAGCAATGGTTAATACATGTTCGCGGATTGCGCGAACGTTACATGTTCTGAAAATGCTTAGCGGGGAAATAAAAAAGCCATCTGACGCAGCATGACTGCGTCAGATGGCTTTTGGGTGCGGCGTAAAACTTAGCCCAACAGAGTGGCCCAGCTTTCAACCTCGTCGGAACCCCATTGTGCTTTCCACTCTTTCAGCGTCTTGTGATTGCCGCCTTTGGTTTCAATCACTTCACCGTTGTGAGGGTTCTTGTACTGCTTGACGCGACGGGCGCGTTTGGTTGCAGCGGGGGTTTTGGATGCGCGTTGCGTCTTGTTGCTGCGGGCATCGGGATCGAGCAGAGCGATAATGTCGCGAAGGGACTTCTGATATTCGCCCATCAGCTCGCGCAGTTTGCCTTCAAACTCGAGTTCCTTTTTCAGCTTGTCATCTTCGGACAAGGATCTCAGGCGCTCCTGTAGTTCCTTGATAGCTTCTTCAGTAGCGCGGTATTCGTTGATCAGCGACATGTCACTTCCTTGGTATAGGTTTGAACGCAAGTGACAGCAATCATAGACAGCTGCTGCAGACAAGTAAATGTTGCTCTGAACAAAGTTTACTCAGTTTGTTTCATTGTGGTGCGTTAGGCGCGCTGAGGTGCAGTTAAACGTAGCCAGGGTGAACTACTGCACATAACGAAGCATGCGACGGACCACGTCAGGCTTATTTATGCCGTCCCGGTATTTGAATACGCAGTTCCGCAACCCGTTGCGGTGTGCGTTTCCTTTGCTCGTTGGCGCCTTTCCAGTAACTTGAACCCAGGAATGTTAAGGCTTCAATCATGGTTTTTTACAAATCAGCTGATTCGCACCCTGCGGCGTGTGTCGACAGTAGAGGCGTGCCATGCTCCGGCTTGAATAATTTGGTGGTGGTTTTCTTCGCTGCGCTAGAATGCCGGGTCTTTATGAGTAAGCCGGAGTTAACTTAAGAATGCGCACTTTCAGGCTGGTTATCGCCTGTCCCGACGGCGTCGGCATTGTGGCCAAGGTCGGTAATTTCCTAGCGACCTACAACGGCTGGATCACCGAGGCCAATCACCACTCCGATCATCAGAGTGGCTGGTTCTTCATGCGGCATGAGATTCGGGCCGATTCGCTGCCTTTTGATCTCGATGGCTTTCGCCAGGCGTTTGCGCCAATAGCGCGCGAGTTTTCCATGGAATGGCGCATCACCGACTCTGCCCAGCGCAAGCGAGTCGTGCTGATGGCCAGCCGCGAGTCGCACTGCCTCGCCGACCTGCTGCATCGTTGGCACAGCGGTGAACTGGACTGTGACATTCCTTGCGTGATCTCCAATCACGACGATCTGCGCAGTATGGTCGAGTGGCATGGCATTCCGTATTTCCATGTCCCCGTCCAGCCGGGGCGCAAAGAAGAAGCTTTCGCCGAGGTGTCGCGCCTGGTGCGCGAGCAGCGCGCTGACGCCATCGTATTAGCGCGCTACATGCAAATTCTGCCGGCTGAACTTTGCGAGGAATATGCGCAACGGGTGATCAATATCCATCACAGCTTTCTGCCGTCGTTCGTCGGTGCAAAACCGTACCACCAGGCCTCGCTGCGAGGGGTCAAGCTCATAGGTGCGACCTGCCACTATGTGACAGAAGAGCTTGATGCTGGGCCGATCATTGAGCAGGACGTGGTGCGCGTCAGCCATAGAGACAGCATCGAGGACATGGTTCGGCTGGGCAAGGACGTGGAAAAGATGGTGCTGTCCCGTGGTTTGCGCTATCACCTAGAAGAGCGGGTGCTGGTGCATAGCAACAAGACGCTGGTATTCAACTGATCCATCGTTATTGGCGCGGGAGGCGAGGTGAGCGACCCACTGGACAAGGCTGGCGCGAAAGCGCCGCCGATCATCGGTAGCGGTTGTACTCAACGCTACGATCCGGACCGGCTGGGCCCAGACCTGGGCACCGATTTCCCAGGTGCCGAAGCGCTCTGGGAGCGGCATGTGGAGGCGCTCAATGCCTCTGTTGTCGATGGCGATGGCGACGTTGTGGTCGGCGCTGAAGCCAGCGGCTCGAAGGCCGGCTGATTGACGTTGCCGGATACTCCATTGTTCAGTTCGAGGCCTGCGGATGAAACAGACAAACTGCCTGGTACTGGGTGCTGACGCGACGGGCGAGCCGAACTGCCACCCGCTGCATCTGGCCAACCGGCACGGTTTGATCGCCGGCGCTACAGGCACCGGCAAGACCGTAACCTTGCAGCGCCTTGCTGAGCAATTCAGCGAGGCTGGCGTCGCGGTTTTCGCAGCCGATATCAAAGGTGACTTGTGTGGCCTGGGCGCGGCTGGCGAGCCGCAAGGAAAAATCGCCGAGCGGATCGCCAGCATGCCTTGGCTCGACCATCGACCCCAGGCCTATCCGGTGATTTTGTGGGACGTGCACGGTGTGAGCGGTCATCCGCTGAGGACCACGCTGACAGAGATGGGCCCCTTGCTGTTGGGCAATCTGCTGGAGCTGAGCGACAGCCAGCAGGCAGCACTCTATGCCGCATTCAAGGTCGCTGATCGTGAAGCGCTGCTGTTGCTCGACCTGAAAGACCTCAAGGCCTTGCTTGCTCATCTGAAAAAACACCCTGAGGTGCTCGGTGACGATGCGGCCTTGCTAACCAGCGCATCGTCCCAGGCGCTGTTACGGCGACTGGCAACGCTGGAGCAGCAAGGTGCCGAGGCACTGTTTGGTGAGCCGGCTCTGGCGCTTGAGGACATTCTGCAGCCTGCGAGCGACGGGCGCGGACGGATTCACCTGCTCGACGCCAGCCAGCTCGTCCATCAGGCCCCAAAAGTCTATGCGACCTTTCTGCTGTGGCTGTTGGCTGAGCTGTTCGAACAGCTTCCCGAGCGCGGTGACGCTGATCGACCACTGCTCGCGCTGTTCTTCGACGAAGCGCATCTGCTGTTCAGCGGCACCCCGAAAGCATTGCAGGACAGGTTGCTGCAAGTAGTCAGGCTGATTCGCTCGAAGGGCGTTGGCGTCTATTTCGTAACCCAAAGCCCCACAGACCTGCCGGATGATGTGCTGGCTCAGTTGGGCCTGCGCATACAGCACGGACTCAGGGCCTACACGGTCAAGGAGCAGAAAGCGCTGCGTGCGGTGGCGGACGGTTTCCGCGCCAACCCAGCATTTTCATCGCTGGACACGTTGTCCAGTCTGGGAACCGGCGAAGCGCTGGTCGGTGGCCTTGAGGATAGAGGCATGCCGTCGATGGTCCAGCGTGTTGCGGTCGCGCCGCCGGAGTCGCGGGTCGGGCCGCTGACCGAGCGCGAGAGACACGACCTGATCGCCAGCTCACCCCTGAGAGGACGTTACGACAGACCGGTCGATCGTGAATCTGCTTACGAAATTTTGCTCGAACGGGCAAAGCAGGCTTCCGAGGACCAGCCACAAGCGAAGAGCGCTGTATCAAAAAATGGTGTTGCCGATGCGCTAGGTGAAGCGGCCGGACAGGTCTTCAAGAGCGCAATGCGCCAGGCTGCAACACAGTTAGGTCGGCAATTGGCACGAGGGCTTCTGGGCTCTTTATTGGGCGGTAAGCGCTGAGCAACAAAAATCGGCTACAGCTGCTTAGTTTCTGACTGCTGTGCTTGCGGTGCGCATTCACGGTGCCGCAGTTCACTTGGCCTCTGAGGCTTGCTCTGACAACTCTTTCTCGATCTTCTGCAACTCGGCCTTGAATACTTGATCATGGACGGTCGGCTTTTTACGCCATGGCTTTCGTTCTGGATCAGGCTGCGCGGCATAGGTCGTGATTTCCCCACCGTAGACAGCCTGGAAACGGTTGGCTTGCTTCTCCAGTTCGGCGCGTAGTTCTTCTTTTGTCACGTCTTGTATGGCCTCTTTATTAAAGTTTATTTTCAGCGCGGCGCGCTAAGGGGCGCGAGCTTCTGGGCTCGAAATGAGGCCCGGCTCGAATTGGGTGCGTATGCGATAGGGGAGACAGTACTGCAAGCGGCCTGGGCTAAACAAGTGTGACGTTAAAACTGCATTCAGCCCGGTAGTTAAGTGCGATGTAGGTCTTATGAAATCTGTCTGCGTGAGTTATGGGAAAAGGAAAGCCCCAGCTTGAGCTGTAACGACAATATTTGTGAGGCAGGCTCTGACCAGCGCAAACAAGCGGGTTCAGCAGTATCTAGCCGCCGTAGAAAATCCATTAATAAAAAAACCGCGCCTGATTCGGCGCGGTTTTTTTGCCACATCTGATCTTTAGCGAGCCGACTGGCTGGCCAGGTCATTTGGTGCACGGCCATATACGTCATCCAGACGCTCGATGTCATCCTCGCCTAGATAACTGCCCGACTGGACTTCAATAATCTCCAGTGGAATCTTGCCCGGATTGGCAAGTCGGTGAATGGACGTCACCGGAATGTAGGTCGACTGATTCTCGGTGAGCAGGAAGGTCTTGTCGTTGCAGGTGACCTGCGCAGTGCCGGAGACGACGATCCAATGCTCGGCACGATGATGGTGCATCTGCAATGACAGCTGTGCGCCTGGGTTGACGCAGATCCGCTTGACCTGGAAGCGACCGCCCATATCGACCGAGTCGTACCAGCCCCAAGGGCGGTAGACGGCACAGTGGTTCTGCGTTTCGGAGCGCTTCATAGCGTCGAGCTTGTTCACCAGCTTCTTGACGTCCTGGACCTTGTCCTTATGGGCGATCATCGTGGCGTCCTTGGTCTCGACTACTACGATGTTGTCCAGGCCAACCACGGTTACCAGCTTGCCGTTACCGTGCACGAGACAGTTCCGGCTGTCTTCGACAATCACGTCGCCGCGGGTCACGTTACCATTTTCGTCTTTTTCCAGAACATCCCAAAGGGATGACCAGGAGCCCACATCGCTCCAGCCTGCCGACATCGGAACGACACATGCCAGTTCGGTTTTTTCCATCACGGCATAGTCGATCGAGTTGTCGGGGCAGCAGGCAAAGGTGGCCGGGTCGATCAGCAGCTCTTCACCATTCTTGATGCTGCGCTCCAGCGCTACCCAGCAGGTGTCGTAGATGTCCGGGTCGTGCTTCTTCAGCTCGTCAAGGAATACGCTGGCGCGGAACAGGAACATGCCGCTGTTCCAGTAGTAGTCGCCGGAATCGACATATTCCTGAGCGCGAACCTCGTCCGGCTTCTCGACGAACTGTGTGACGCGGTTAACGCCTTCAGGCAGGCCGTTGCGTCCCTGATGATCGCACTTGATGTAGCCGTAGCCGGTCTCCGGGCTGGTGGCCGGAATGCCGAACAGTACCATCCCGCCGTTTTCGGCCGCATTGGTGGCCAGGGCGAGGGAGCGCTGGAAGGCTTTGTGGTCTTCGATGACGTGGTCGGCCGGCAGCACCAGCAGCAGCTCGTCACGTTCATCGGCAAGCAACTTCATCGCGGCGATGGCAATCGCCGGCGCGGTATTACGGCCGAAGGGTTCGAGCATGAGGCCTTGGGTTTGAAGCTTTCGTGCGGCCAGCTGCTCTTTAACGATGAACCGGTGCTCCTTGTTGCAGACCAGCAGCGGCGCCTGCATGCCTTCAAAGGCCAGGCGCTCAATGGTTTGCTGAAACAGCGTTTGCTCGGCCGTCAGCGCGAGGAACTGCTTGGGAAAGGCCTTGCGCGAAAGAGGCCAGAGTCGGGAACCGCTGCCGCCTGAGAGGATGACCGGAATCATGTTGTTTCTCCTGAATCGTTGAGAAGGGGAAGTTCTTCTTGTCCATGTGGGCGGCCAGATGTCTGTGCTCGCCATGCGCTTCTTGGTCGGGCCTTCAGGTGCCGCGTGCCATCAAGTTCCGTTTTCCAACAGGAAAACTGCTTTCGGGGCGAACTGCGTGCTCCGAGCCTGAATGTGGGGGGTGCTGTCTGATAGTCGATGGGCGCCGCACTTGCTAAAGCAGAGCGGATAGCGGATTCGAAGCGGGCGCCTGCAAGGCTTTCATCAATCTTGAAAAGGCCGGGAGCCGTGCTGCTCTGCTGTGGGCCAGCTGCCCGAAATTGGCGCGCTTGACAGTCTCGCTTAAGCACTGACACCGCGCCGATCCAGCCCGTCTGTCCTCTGTCGGACATGCCGGACGTCACTAAAAGTTTGTGCTGGCTGACAAGCCGAATGCATTGTTTTGAATTCCACTGCACGTTCATGTGCGACGTCCCTTTCCGTCTGGAAATGCCGGTACGCGCTTATGATTGCAGGTGCCTTCGGATAGTTCCCCGTACGCCTGCCGTCGATCGGGGAGTTTTTGACGGGCATCGAAAAAGCGACAGTCCGCTGGCGCAGGAGGCCTTTATCCTCGGCCGGTTCCAGGTCCGTGGTGCACCAGCGGCAGTGTTTTTATGCGGGATGATGTGACTCCCCCAGCGTTAGACACGAGGGGGTGGCGCTGCTTTCAGTCCTGAGCGTCTCGTAAGAAGACCAAATGGTCAGGGGCTGAGCTGTCAGGGCAATAACGATAGCCGTCGTAATCAAAGTCTTTCAGCTGCTCAGGATCCTGGACGCGTTCCTTGATGACGAAGCGGCTCATCAGGCCCCGGGCTTTCTTTGCGTAGAAGCTGATGATCTTGTATTGGCCGTTCTTCATATCCTTGAAGTCAACGTCGATCACCCGGGCGTTCAGCGCTTTGCGTTTCACGGCACTGAAGTACTCTTTTGATGCCAGGTTGAGCAATACGTCGTCACCCTGCGCCGCCAGCGCTTCGTTGAGCCACTCGCTTATCCGTTCGCCCCAGAAAGCGTAAAGATCCTTGCCGCGTGGATTGGTCAGCTTTGTGCCCATTTCCAGACGATAGGGCTGCATCAGATCCAGTGGTCGCAGCACGCCATAGAGCCCGGACAGCATACGCAGATGGTCCTGGGCGAAATCGAGATCTTCTTCAGTGAGCTCATTGGCGTCCAGCCCGGTGTAGACGTCGCCCTTGAACGCAAGCAGCGCCTGCTTGGCATTACCCGGCGTAAAGTCTGAATCCCAGCTGCCATAGCGAGCGACGTTAAGCGCCGCGAGCTTATCGGAGAGGTGCATCAGTTCGCCGATTTGCTGAGGCGACATATCGCGCAGTTGACTGATCAGCGCCTGCGCGTGATCCAAATGTTCGGGCTGGGTGAAACGTTGGGTTGTCGGTGGGGTGTCATAGTCCAGAGTCTTGGCTGGGGAAATCACCATCAGCATGCAACGGTCTCCTTTAATGTGAGCGGATTCTAGGCGTTATACCCATCGCCGCTCCAGCTATGGCCTCGATTAGGTGTTGACCTTGACCCGGGCTAAGGGGGCACGCTTCTCTGTAGCTAACGAAGGAGGAAACATGACCGAATGCAACCACGCCCACTGGCAGCCCTCCCACGATTACCGTCCTCTGGAGCAGGGTGCGGAAAAACAGACCTGGGCGGTGGTGCTGTTGACTGGCCTGACGATGGTCGCAGAGATCATGGCCGGCTACTGGTTCAATTCGATGGCATTGCTGGCAGACGGTTGGCATATGGCGTCACACATGGTGGCTATCGGCATGGCTGCAACCGCCTACTGGCTGGCTCGACGCTACGTGCATGATCGGCGTTTTGCCTTCGGTACCTGGAAGATCGAGGTGCTGGCAGGTTTTGCCAGCGCTGTCTTGCTGGTCATGGTGGCATTGCTAATGATCGGTGAGTCGCTAACGCGTTTCTGGTCACCGGCCCTGATCGGTTTTGACGAGGCGCTATGGGTCGCGGTGATCGGTTTGTTGGTGAATATGCTGTCCGCCTGGTTGCTGCGTGACCAGCACCACCATCATGGCCACGATCACGATCACGATCACGATCACGATCACGATCACGACCATTCAAGCGGGCCGGGCAAGGACCTGAACCGTCATGCAGCTTTTATCCATGTCTTGACTGATGGCCTGACGTCCGTTGCGGCAATCGTTGCCTTGCTGGGGGGCAAGTACTTCGGCTGGGGTTGGCTGGATCCCCTGATGGGGATCATCGGTGCGATTGTGATTCTTATCTGGGCCAAAGGCTTACTGCGTGAAACGACGAAGGCTTTGCTTGACCGGGAAATGGATGACCCGCTGGTGCGGCGAGTGCGGGAACAGTTGGAGCAAATGCCGGATACCGATGTGGCCGACTTGCACCTGTGGCGCGTCGGGCGAGCGCAATACAGTTGCATCGTCAGCATCGTTACTCACCAGCCATACTCGGCCGATTGCTACAAAGCGCAACTGGCTGGGTTTCCAGAGCTGGTTCACGTGACAGCGGAGGTGAACCGGTGCGGCGAAAGCGCACAGGTTGATCAGCGAGATTAGTCCTCGAACAGGCCTGCGCCAAGCGCTATCCGTCGTTTCGTTAAAAAAACGTCATCAGTTCGAAAAAGACTTTTTCCTGTCATCTTTTTTGCGGTATTACCTGATGTAAGACCGCCGAAACCTGCACTCACAGGTGGCGGCCTCTGGGTGGCCCCAAGCCCCTGCTACCCAAGTCCGCTCATCTTGCGCACGGTGGTTCTTTCTACGGCGGAGTGCTTTGGCCCTCCGTCGAACCGGCTCCGAAAAGGTGATCGCGTATGGATGACTACGGCAGACCCCGCGCAACTCAGCCCACCCTTTACGTTCTCGATACCAACGTTCTGATTCACGACCCCAACGCGCTATTGAATTTCCAGGAGCATCAGGTCGCCATTCCGATGACCGTGCTCGAAGAGCTGGACCAGCTCAAGACCGGCAAGCACACCGTGGCTGCCGAATGCCGACAGGCTATCCGCCTGATCGACAAGGTGTTGGGTGATGCCACCCCTGAAGAAGTGGAACTCGGCGTGCCCATCCAGCGTGAGAAAAGCGGCCCGTGCGGCAGCCTGTCGATCCTGATGAGCAAGGTCGCCGACTCTAGTGGACTGCCAGAGGATCTCAACGACAACAAGATCATCAATCAGGTCGTCGACCTGCAGCGGCGCAGTGCGGGCGTTCCTGTGGTCTTGGTCACCAACGACATCAACATGCGTCTGAAGGCACGGGCCTGTGGCGTTGCCTCGGAGGACTATCACACCGACAAGCTGGTCGACGATGTCGGGCAGCTGTCACGCGGCTACCACAGCCTCAGCGGGTCGTTCTGGGACAGAGTCAGTAAGGTCGATACCCACCAGGGGCATGGTCGCACATGGCACCGGGTACAACTGATCGATAACCTGCCTGCCGTGCACGTCAATGAATTCATCATCGATGAGCAAGGCTTCGTTGGCTGGATCAAGGGCATCAAGGCTGACGAGCTGCTTCTGCTCGACATGCACCAGGAGCCGTTGCTTCATCAGGAAGCCTGGGGCCTGAAGCCACGTGACATCCACCAGGCACTGGCGCTCTTCGCACTGCTTGATCCGGATATTCATCTGGTCAATCTGTCGGGCGCCGCCGGGTCGGGCAAGACGATTCTGGCCTTGGCTGCGGCCATCGAGCAGACGGTGGTGAGCAAGCGCTACCGCCGTATCATCGCGACGCGCAGCGTGCAGGGGCTGGATGAAGACATCGGCTTTCTGCCGGGCACCGAGGCGGAAAAGATGGAGCCCTGGCTGGGTGCGATCACCGATAACCTCGAAGCGCTGCATATGGACGACGAAAGCACCCATGGCAGTGTCGACTACATCCTGCAAAAGGTGCCGTTGCAGTTCAAATCGCTCAACTACATTCGCGGACGCAGCTTCCAGCAGAGCCTGATCCTGATCGATGAATGCCAGAACCTTACCCCGCACCAGATGAAGACCATCATTACCCGCGCCGGTAGCGGGTCGAAGGTGGTCTGCCTCGGTAACCTGGCTCAGATCGATACGCCTTACCTGTCTGCAACCAGCTCGGGTCTCACCTACCTCACCGAACGCTTCAAGGATTTCCCGCACGGCATGCATATCACCTTGCAGGGCGTTCCCCGTTCGGTCCTGGCCGAGTACGCCGAGGCCCATATGTAAGAGAGCCGCTGGAGGCTGGAGCCAAGGCTTCATGCAAAGGCTGACCTGGAACGAAACGAGCCTCCAGCTTCCAGCTTCCAGCTGCGCTAAACTGCGGGACCCCCACAGTTTTAGCAGGATGAAAAATGCTCACCCATCTCGATTCCCAAGGGCGGGCCAACATGGTCGACGTAACCGCCAAGGCCGTCACGGCGCGCGAGGCGGTGGCGGAGGCCAGGGTCCGCATGCTTCCCGAAACCCTGCAGATGATCCAACAGGGCGGGCATCCGAAGGGCGACGTCTTCGCGGTTGCCCGAATCGCGGGCATTCAGGCGGCGAAAAAGACCCATGACCTGATCCCGCTTTGTCATCCGCTCTTGCTGACCAGCATCAAGCTCGATCTGCAGCCGGACGGCAACGACTGCGTGCGCATCGAGGCGCGTTGCAAGCTGGCGGGCCAGACAGGTGTGGAAATGGAGGCGCTGACCGCCGCAAGCGTCGCTGCCCTAACGATCTATGACATGTGCAAGGCAGTCGATAAAGGCATGGTCATCGAGGGGGTTCGACTGCTGGAAAAACTTGGCGGCAAGAGTGGCCACTGGCAGGTGCCGGTATGATCCAGGTTCAGTTTTTCGCACGCTACCGTGAGGCCCTTGGCCGCGATTCGGAGCAGTTGGATTGGGACGCCTCCTGGCAAGTCGTTGACCACCTTCGCTTGCAACTGCTGGCACGGGGCGGCGAGTGGACGGTGTTAGGCGAGCAGAACCTGATGTGTGCGCGCAATCAGGAGCTATGCAGCCTTGGCGAACCATTGGCTGATGGCGATGAAGTGGCGTTCTTTCCCACCGTGACGGGAGGCTGACCATGGGTGTACGAGTCCAGCAGGATCCATTCGATCCAGGCGCCGAGCTCAATGCCTTGCATGCGGCCAATCTCGGTGTCGGTGCGGTAACCGGTTTCGTCGGCTACGTGCGCGATTTCAATGACGGTCGCGACGTCGCGGGAATGTTCCTTGAACATGCCCCAGGGATGACAGAGAAAGCGCTGCAGAAAATCGTCGACGAGGCCTCTGAACGTTGGCCGCTGCTGACGCTGGAGATCCTGCATCGGGTAGGCCGGCTGGAACCGGGTGAGCCGATCGTTTTTGTCGGTGCGGCCAGCGCCCATCGAGAGGCGGCCTTTGATGGGTGTCGATTCGTCATGGATTACCTGAAGACCCGTGCGCCTTTCTGGAAAAAGGAAGACACCCCGGAGGGATCGCGCTGGGTTGAAGGTCGCTGCAGCGATCAGGCTGCGGCCGATCGCTGGCAGCAGGGGCAGGGCAGCTAGCCGAGCGCGATCTGCAATTAGCAGAGCAGCGCGGCGCGGCGATAGCATGGAAACCATGCCCGTCCTAGGCAGCGCGGCTCCCAGCGTTACTCGCGGAAATCAAAGCCTGAATGCAGCGGCGAAACATAAAAAAAAGGCGAAGCCGTTACGGCTTCGCCTTTTCCATTTCAGCCGTTAGCGCTTGGGTGGGACGGCTGCCAGCAGCTCGGCCGGCGGCATCTCGCAACTGATTTTTCGACCCAGCAACGCCTCGATGGCCGGCAGGGCAAAGGAATCATCTTCGCCGGCAAAGCTGATCGAGGTACCGCTGGCCCCCGCCCGACCTGTCCTGCCGATGCGATGCACATAGTCGTCAGGAACTTCAGGCAGGGTGAAATTGATCACGTGGCTTATGCCGTCGACATGGATGCCGCGGCCTGCCACATCAGTGGCCACCATGACGCGGATCTTGCCTTCGCGAAAGCCTTCCAAGGCGCGGATACGCTTGTGCTGCGGGACGTCGCCTGACATCTGTACGGCGCTGATACCGTCGCGGGTCAAACGCTCTTCAATGCGGCGCACCTCGTCCTTGCGGTTGGCAAACACCATTACTCGGGTCCAGTCGTTCTGGGTGATCAGGTTGTACAGCAGCTTGTACTTGTCGCTGCCTGCCACCGCGTAGACATGCTGCTCGACCGTGTCGCTGGCGACATTGACCGCTTCGATCTCGACGATTGCCGGATCCGTGGTCCATTGTTTGGCCAGATTCATTACGTCTTCGGTGAACGTGGCCGAGAACAATAGCGTCTGGCGTTCGCTCTTCGGCGGCGTCTGGCGAATAATCTGGCGGACCTGCGGGATGAAACCCATGTCCAGCATGCGATCCGCTTCGTCGAGGACCAGCACCTCAACCATATCCAGGTGCACTTCGCCGCGCTGGTTGAAGTCCAGCAGGCGTCCTGGCGTCGCCACCAGAATGTCGCAATAGCGGGATTCGAGCGCCTTGAGCTGCTTGTCGAAATCCATACCGCCAACAAAGCTCATGACGTTCAACCCGGTGTACTTAGTCAGGTTCAGTGCGTCATTCGCTATTTGAACAACCAGCTCCCGAGTCGGCGCGATGATCAACGCGCGTGGCTCGCCCATGTAACGATCAGCCGGTGGTGGAGTTTGTAGCAGTTGTGTGATGGTCGAGATAAGAAACGCGGCGGTCTTGCCGGTGCCGGTTTGGGCCCGGCCGATGGCATCACGGCCCTTGAGCGTAAACCCGAGGACCTGTGCTTGGATGGGCGTGCAATAAGGAAAGCCGAGGTCGTGGATGGCGTGCATCAGCTCGGGTGCGAGCTTGAAATCGTGAAATCGGGTCTTGCCTTCGGCTGGTTCGACGGTGAAGTCTTCCGGCTTCCAGGCTGGCGCGGTCGGCTTGCTTGCCCGTTCGCGGCGTGGCTTGCTGCTCGCCTTTGGGGCCTCATCCTGTTGCGTATTGGCCTTTTCGGCATGCGCCGGACCGCTAACGCCCTGGTGTGTTGAGGTGCTGCTTTCAATTTCGGTGGCTGCAGACTCATCCGAGCCTTTGCCGAACATCTTCTTGAGTGCTTTGAGCACGGTCTTCTCGTCTGTGTCTTGTAAGGTTTGCCCGGCAGTGTAATGCAAGAAGCAGATACGGCGAAGGGTGCCCCGGGATGGTCCGCCGCGCACTGTCACGCGCAAACTCGATTTCGGCCCTGTTCCTTGGCCCGGTAAAGAGCTCGATCAGCCACGTTGATGAGGCTGTCCAGGTCATCGTTCAATCGCATCGGCGCTACGCCGATCGAAATGGTCACTCCCGGCAATAAGCCGATCGGCGAATGAAACGAGTTGATCTCTGCAAGACTGCGGCGCAATCGCTCTGCCGCGTTTTGTGCATCTCCAAAGGTCATCTCGGGCAGCAGCACTACGAACTCTTCACCGCCATAGCGCACCAGACTGTCGGCCGGCCGCAGGAGTTTGCCGAGCGTATTGACTACCAGGCACAGCGCATGATCGCCAGCCAGGTGGCCATGTCTATCGTTGTACTCCTTGAAGCGGTCGACATCGAGCATGAGTAACGACAGCGGCTGGCCACCAAGTGCGCAACGGGCACTTTCACGCCCATAAATATGCTCAAGCCAGCGGCGGTTGAACGAGCCGGTCAGCTTGTCGATGTTAGCGTTCTGCTCGCTGTTGATGATCAGCCGGTCGCTCAGGCGCACGCGCTGGCAGAGCAGTTCCGCCAGGTTCTGCATCAATTGTGGCGAGCGGGTCAGCAACTGCATCGAGCGTCGATGCACGCGCAGCAAGACCGTATCCTCCAGGGCGAGGACGTAGGCCGACGGGGGCAGATCGTCCATGAAGCTGATTTCGCCAGCGCATTCGCCTGGACCAATCAGTCGAACAGGGCTGCCTTCGAGCGAATCCAGATGAACCGCCAGCTCGCCTCCGAGCACCAGATAAAGGTAGTGGTTATGTTCGTGCGGCGATAACAGAACCTCGCCAGGCGCGGCCGTGCAGGGCTCGAAGACTTCCTGCAGCAGGCGCAGGCAGGGCTCGTCCACCCGGTCTAGTAGCCGCGCCTCTTTGAGGTGCTGCATTTCCACCCGCCAATTGGCTGGGTTCATGGCTGCACCACCTGTTCGGATGACATCCTCGTCATGGCTCTCGCACGCGTCCCTTTAGGGCTGGCTGGGTCGGCTTCTTCTGGCCGCAATGCTCACTACTACGGCAGGCGCATCGAGTCTTGCTCTACCCAGGCCAAGCGTAGCCGTATTCGCTTACCGGGACAGGCGCGCAGCGTCACATTTTTTCTTTGCAGTCGGTCAACTATCGCTGAGGACATCAATCCAGCCGAGCGGCCAGCCATTCGCCGATATCGCGGATTTCCTCGGGTACTACCTCATGGGCCATCGGGTAATCCTTCCATTGTGCCTGCACCTGATTTTGTATCAGGCAGTCATAGGCGGCGCGCCCCATCGCCGGCAGCACAACACCATCTCGGGTGCCGTGTAGCGCCAGTACCGGGAGCATGGCCTGCAAGGGCGACAACTTCAGGTCGGGATTGAAGGTCGGTGCGTAAGTGGAGAGGGCAATGACGCCGCCCAGCGGGCCGGGCCAGCGCAGGAAGGCCGTGTGGTAGACCACAGCGCCGCCTTGGGAAAAACCGGCAAGAAAAATACGCGCGGGATCGATGCCGCTGTCGCGCTGTGCTTCGATCAGGTCGATCACGCTCTGCGCGGACTGTTCCAGCTGAGCCTGGTCGATGGCGCGAGCGGGGCTCATTGCAACAATGTCGTACCAGCTTGGCATGGCCCAGCCACCGTTGATGGTGACTGCGCGAGTCGGGGCTTGAGGCAGCACGAAGCGGGTCGTCGTCAAGCGTTGTTGCAGGGCTTCCGCAACCGGCAGGAAGTCGTAGCGGTCGGCACCGAGACCATGCAACCAGATGACGCAAGCGTCGGCGGTTATTGCGGGCTCGATGATCAGGGGGTCACTCATGATGGGCTCCGTTCGTATGATGCGCGCCAGGATGGTGCGGGCGCAGAGAAAAATGCAGCAATCTGCAGCGAGGTTACCTGTAGCGAGCCTGGCAATGAAGCGCGCAGCCGCGCGCGACGGCGTTTCAGGTTCTGGTACGCCGCTTGCTTTGGTCGAGATACCCATGCGCCGGAAGTCGTCGGCACTTCTGCAACCATGCGTGTAGGGAAGAGTTGCTGATAATCAAACGGCGGCTAGACTGAGGTCAGTTTCTTCTTCGTCCCCTCGAAAGGTATCGAGCGGCAGCCTGCGATCCAGGCGGAAGACTCTAACCACAAGAATAAAAGCAAACTGGAGGTTTCGATGATAAGGGTTAAATCCACACTGGCCGTGCTTGGTGCCGCGACACTTTTGGGCGCAAGCGGCTTGGCTCAGGCAGGGGCGACTCTGGACGCGGTGAAGAGCAAAGGCTTCGTGCAATGCGGCGTGAGCGACGGGCTACCGGGCTTCTCCTATACCGATGCCAAGGGCGAGTACAAGGGAATCGACGTGGATATCTGCCGTGCCGTTGCGGCCGCAGTTTTTGGCGATGCGAGCAAGGTCAAGTACAGTCCGCTGACCGCCAAGGAGCGTTTCACCGCGCTGCAGTCCGGTGAAGTCGACATGCTGTCGCGTAACACCACCTGGACCAGTTCACGCGATGCAGCAATGGGCCTGAACTTCACCGGCGTGACCTACTACGACGGGCAGGGCTTTCTCGTCAACAAGGCAGTTGGTGTCTCCAGCGCCAAGGAGCTCGATGGCGCGACGGTCTGCATCCAGGCCGGCACTACCACAGAGCTGAATCTCTCTGACTATTTCCGCGCCAACAACCTGAAATACACCCCGATCACCTACGACACCTCCGACGAGAGCGCCAAGTCGCTGGAGTCAGGGCGTTGCGACGTGCTCACCTCTGACCAGTCTCAGCTCTACGCCCAGCGCATCAAGCTGGCGAAACCGGGCGACTATGTAGTGCTTCCAGAAGTCATTTCTAAAGAGCCGCTTGGCCCGGCCGTGCGTCAGGGCGATGAAGAGTGGTTCGACATCGTTCGTTGGGCTCTGTACGGCATGATCAATGCCGAAGAGCTGGGGATCACTTCGGCGAACGTCGAAGAGAAGGCTAAGAACACCAAGAATCCTGACGTGGCGCGCCTGCTGGGCGCCGAAGGTGAATATGGTAAAGATCTGAAGCTGCCTAAGGACTGGGCCGTACAGATCGTCAAGCAAGTTGGTAACTACGGTGAAGTGTTCGAGCGCAACATCGGTTCCGGTAGCGATCTGAAGATCGAACGCGGCCTGAACGCGCTTTGGACCAATGGAGGTCTGCAGTACGCACCTCCGGTGCGTTGACCGAGCCGGGCCGGCGCGCAGCCGGCCTTGTTTCAAGGATGAGCGCTGCCGGTGCCAGAGCACCGGCAGCGCCGTATGAGGTTTCTTGATGCGAACCATTGCCAAAGCGGGGGCCGCGCGCGGCTCGCTGCTCACGGATCCGCAGGCGCGTGCCTGGGTGTTCCAGATCATCGCCGTAATAACCGTAGTAGGGATTGGCTGGTTTTTGTTTCACAACACCCAGACCAATCTTGCCCACCGAGGCATCACGTCAGGCTTCGGTTTTCTCGATAACGCTGCCGGCTTCGGCATCTCCCAGCATCTGATTGACTACAGCGAGAGCGACTCTTACGGTCGGGCCTTCTGGGTCGGCCTGCTCAATACGCTGCTGGTAAGCATCATCGGCATCATCCTGGCGACCATCATCGGTTTCATTCTCGGTGTAGCCCGGCTGTCTCCCAATTGGTTGATCCGCAAGATCGCCACCGTTTATATCGAGACGTTTCGCAACATCCCCCCGTTGCTACAGATTTTCTTTGTCTACTTTGCGGTGCTCAGCCCGCTGCCCGGGCCCAGGGAAAGCTTGAGTCTTTGGGACGTGGTGTTCATCAACAACCGAGGTGTGCAGATGCCGGCCCCGAGCGCCGGAGAGGGGTTCTGGTCGTTCTGGGTAGCCATGTTTGTGGCGCTGGTCGCAATCGTGATGCTCAATCGCTGGGCACGCGCTCGGCGTCACGCCACCGGCCAGACATTTCCAGTGTTCTCCGCCAGCCTGGCGCTGTTTATCGCAATTCCAGGGCTTTGCTCGCTGATCATGGGCGCGCCCTTTCTGTGGGAAGTGCCGGAGCTGCAGCGTTTCAACATTCGCGGTGGCTGGGTGGTGATTCCGGAACTGGTGTCGATTGTGCTGGCGTTGTCGATCTATACCGCCGCCTTTATCGGTGAAACGGTGCGCGCAGGCATCCAGTCAGTGAGCCACGGTCAGACCGAGGCGGCGGCTTCGTTGGGCCTTCGTCCGGGTCGTGTTTTGCGGTTGGTGATCATTCCCCAAGCCATGCGGGTGATCATTCCTCCGCTGACCAGCCAATACCTCAACCTCGCCAAAAACTCCTCGCTCGCCGCTGCGATCGGCTATCCGGACATGGTTTCGCTGTTTGCCGGCACGGTGCTCAACCAGACCGGCCAGGCGATCGAAACCATGGCCATCACCATGAGTGTGTACCTCGCCATCAGCATCAGCATTTCGCTGCTGATGAACTGGTACAACAAGCGCATTGCGCTAATCGAGCGGTGAGGATCAGCGCATGACAAGCCATACTTTCAAACCGGACCTGCCGGCTCCGTCCACCAATATTGGTGTGCTGGGCTGGATGCGGGCCAATCTGTTTTCTAGCTGGATCAATACGCTGCTGACCTTGGTCGGCCTCTATCTGATCTGGCTGATAGTGCCGCCCCTCATCGACTGGGCCATCATCAAGGCCGACTGGACCGGTGACACCCGTGCCGACTGCAGTCGTGAGGGGGCGTGCTGGGTGTTCGTGCAGACACGTTTCAGCCAATTCATGTACGGTTTTTACCCGCCGGAGCTGCGCTGGCGTGTGGATGCCACTGCCTGGCTCGCCATCATCGGTGCGGCGCCGCTGTTCCTGAAGCAGATGCGGCATAAAGCAAGCTACGGTATCGCCTTTCTGGTGATTTACCCGCTGGTTGCTTACTGGTTGTTGCACGGTGGTTTTCTGGGACTAGAAACAGTGCCTACGAGCCGCTGGGGCGGGCTGATGCTGACCATCGTCATCGCGGCAGTGGGTATCGCTGGGGCACTGCCGCTCGGAATTCTGCTGGCGCTGGGGCGGCGTTCCGACATGCCGGCTATCCGCGTGCTGTGCATCACTTTCATCGAGTTCTGGCGCGGTGTCCCGCTGATCACCGTGCTGTTCATGTCCTCGGTGATGCTGCCGTTGTTCCTGCCGGAGGGCATGAACCTCGACAAGCTGATGCGCGCCATGGTGATGGTGATTTTCTTCGAGGCGGCCTACATCGCCGAAGTCGTGCGCGGAGGCTTGCAGGCGATCCCCAAAGGGCAATACGAGGCGGCCGCAGCGATGGGCTTGGGCTACTGGCGCAGCATGATTCTTGTCATCCTGCCGCAGGCGCTGAAGATGGTCATTCCGGGCATCGTCAACACCTTCATCGCACTGTTCAAGGACACGAGCCTGGTGATCATCATCGGCCTGTTCGACTTCCTCAACAGCATCAAGCGCGCCACTTCGGACCCTGCCTGGCTGGGCATGTCGACCGAGGGGTATGTGTTTGCAGCGCTGGTCTACTGGATTTTCTGTTTTGGCATGTCGCGCTATTCCATGCATCTGGAACGCAAGCTCGACACAGGTCACCGGAATTAGGAGCGTTACACATGAATGAAACATCTTTGAATAGCCAGCAGCCCGAGCAGCCCGGTGAATCCGTGATCCAGATGCAGGGTGTGCACAAGTGGTTCGGTCAGTTTCACGTGCTCAAGGACATCAATCTGAACGTCACCCAGGGCGAACGTATCGTCCTTTGCGGTCCGTCCGGCTCCGGCAAGTCCACTACCATTCGCTGCCTCAACCGGCTGGAAGAGCATCAGCAGGGTCGTATCGTCATCAATGGCGTTGAGCTGACCAATGACCTCAAGCAAATCGAAGCGATTCGCAGCGAGGTCGGCATGGTGTTCCAGCACTTCAACCTGTTCCCCCATCTCACGGTGCTGCAGAACTGCACCCTGGCTCCAATGTGGGTACGCAAGATGCCCCGGCGCCAGGCTGAGGAGGTCGCCATGCATTACCTCGAGCGAGTACGTATCCCGGAGCAGGCCGACAAGTTTCCAGGGCAGCTGTCTGGCGGTCAGCAGCAGCGGGTCGCGATTGCGCGGGCGCTGTGCATGAAGCCAAAGATCATGCTGTTCGACGAGCCCACCTCGGCACTGGACCCGGAGATGGTGAAGGAGGTGCTCGATACCATGGTCGGCCTCGCCGAAAGTGGTATGACGATGCTTTGCGTGACCCATGAGATGGGCTTCGCGCGCACCGTCGCTGATCGGGTGATCTTCATGGACAAGGGCGAGATCGTCGAGGAGGCCGACCCAGAGACCTTCTTCACCAACCCCAGTAACGAACGGACCAAGCTGTTCCTCAGTCAGATTCTGCATTGACTGGTCGCTGCATCGGGCTGAACGTTCAGTTCTGACTGAATGTTCAGCTTCTGTCTCCGAGCTTAATTCGACGGCGTCCCCTTAGCCTCGGGCGCCGTCATGGGCTAGAATACGCGGCCCGACTGCTCCCCCCTCCGAGGCTGTTCCGACGATGTTGATCCTGCGCGGCGCTCCCGCTCTTTCCGCCTTCCGTCACGGTAAGCTCCTGGCCCAATTGACCGATAAGGTCCCCGCTGTGCGCGGGTTGTACGCCGAGTTTGCTCATTTCGCCGAGGTGTCCGGCACGCTTGGTGCGGACGAGCAGCAAGTACTGGCCCGGCTGTTGAAATACGGCCCCAGCGTTCCGGTTCAGGAGCCTGCAGGACGACTGTTCCTGGTGATCCCGCGCTTCGGCACCATCTCGCCCTGGTCCAGCAAGGCCAGCGACATTGCGCGAAATTGTGGCATCGACAAGATTCAGCGCCTTGAGCGCGGTATTGCCTACTATGTCGAAGGCGATTTCTCGGAGGCCGATGCGGGCCTGATCGCAGCGGCCCTGCACGACCGGATGACTCAGCTGGTGCTCGAGCAGTTCGAAGGCGCGGCAGAACTGTTCAGCCACGCACAACCCAAGCCGCTGCGCGCGATCGATGTGCTGGCGGGTGGCCGTGCCGCGCTGGAACAGGCCAACGTGGAATTGGGTCTGGCATTGGCCGAAGACGAGATCGACTATCTGGTTACCAGTTTCAACGGGCTTGGGCGTAACCCGCACGACATCGAACTGATGATGTTCGCGCAGGCCAACTCCGAGCATTGCCGTCACAAGATCTTCAATGCCAGCTGGGACATCGATGGCGAAAGCCAGGAAAAGTCGCTGTTCGGCATGATCAAGAATACCTTTCAGATGCACGGCGAAGGTGTGTTGTCGGCCTACAAGGACAACGCTGCGGTCATCGTCGGTAACGTAGCCGGACGGTTCTACCCGGACGCGGAAACGGGTGAATACGCGGCGAACCAGCAGCCCGTGCACATCTTGATGAAGGTCGAAACGCACAACCACCCGACCGCCATTGCGCCATTCCCGGGCGCGGCTACCGGCTCCGGTGGCGAAATACGAGATGAAGGCGCAACTGGACGTGGCGCCAAGCCGAAGGCCGGCCTCACCGGGTTCACCGTGTCCAACCTCAACATCCCAGGCTTCGAACAGCCTTGGGAAGTGCCATACGGCAAGCCTGAGCGCATCGTCACGCCGCTCGACATCATGATCGAAGGCCCTCTGGGTGGCGCGGCTTTCAACAACGAATTCGGTCGTCCAGCTCTGAATGGCTATTTCCGGACCTTCGAGCAGGCGATCAGCACGCCGCGTGGTGAGGAAGTCCGCGGATATCACAAGCCGATCATGTTGGCCGGCGGTATGGGCAACATTCGTGAAGATCATGTTCAGAAAGCCGAAATCTCGGTCGGCGGCAAACTGATCGTGCTAGGTGGCCCGGCGATGCTCATCGGCCTGGGCGGTGGCGCGGCATCCTCCATGGCGACCGGCAGCAGTTCGGCCGATCTGGATTTCGCGTCAGTGCAGCGTGACAACCCAGAAATGGAGCGTCGCTGTCAGGAAGTTATCGATCGCTGCTGGCAGCTCGGCGACAAGAACCCGATCAAGTTCATCCACGACGTCGGTGCCGGCGGCCTGTCCAACGCTTTCCCTGAGTTGGTCAATGACGGCGGTCGTGGCGGTCGTTTCGAACTGCGCAAGGTGCCTAACGATGAGCCAGGCATGGCGCCGCATGAGATCTGGTGCAATGAGTCCCAGGAGCGGTATGTCCTGTCGGTCGATGCGGCTGATCTCGAGCGTTTCGAAGAGATTTGCAAGCGCGAGCGTTGCCCCTTCGCCGTAGTCGGCGAAGCCACGGCCGAGCCGCACCTGACGGTGGCCGACAGCCATTTCGGTGATAAGCCGGTCGATATGCCGCTCAACGTTTTGCTCGGCAAAGCGCCGCGCATGCATCGCAGCGCCGTTCGTGAAGCCGAACTGGGGGATGACTTTTCAGCTGATCAGGTCGACCTCTCCGAGGCGATCAATCGCGTGCTTCATCACCCTGCGGTCGCGAGCAAGAGCTTCCTGATCACCATCGGTGATCGCAGCATCACCGGCATGGTCGCGCGCGATCAGATGGTCGGGCCCTGGCAGGTGCCGGTGGCCGACTGCGCGGTTACGGCTACCAGCTATGACGTTTATACCGGTGAGGCCATGGCCATGGGCGAGCGCACGCCGCTGGCTTTGCTTGACGCGCCGGCTTCGGGTCGTATGGCCATCGGCGAAACGCTGACCAACCTTGCCGCCGCCCGCATCGAGAAGATTTCCGACATCAAGCTATCTGCCAACTGGATGGCCGCTGCCGGGCATCCGGGCGAGGATGCGCGTCTGTTCGACACGGTCAAGGCGGTTGGCATGGAGCTGTGTCCTGAGCTGGGTATCACTATTCCAGTGGGCAAAGACTCCATGTCGATGAAGACCCGCTGGAGCGACGAGGGCGTAGACAAGAGCGTTACCTCGCCACTTTCGCTCGTGGTGTCCGGCTTTGCCCCGGTTGTCGACATTCGCCAGACTCTGACGCCGCAGCTGCGTCTGGACAAGGGCGAAACCGACCTGATCCTGATTGATCTTGGTCGCGGCCAGAACCGTATGGGGGCGTCCATCCTGGCGCAGGTCTACGGCCAGATGGCCCGTCAGGCGCCGGATGTGGACGATGCGGAAGATCTGCAAGCCTTCTTCGCCGTGATCCAGGGGCTTAACGCCGACGGGCTGTTGCTGGCTTACCACGATCGTTCCGACGGCGGCTTGCTGACCACCGCGCTGGAAATGGCCTTTGCCGGTCATTGCGGTCTCAACCTGAATCTCGATTCGCTTGTTGAAACCGCTGCTCATATCCCGGCAGCTTTGTTCAACGAAGAACTGGGTGCGCTGGTCCAGGTTCGTCAGGGCGACACGGAAATCGTGCTCGCACAGTTCAGCGCGGCAGGGCTTGCCGACTGCGTGTCGGTCATCGGGCAGCCCGTCAACAACGGCCATGTGGCAATCAAGTTCGAAGGCGTTGATGTCTTCGCAGGTGATCGCCGTCTGCTACAGCGGCAGTGGTCCGAGACGAGCTATCAGATCCAGCGCCTTCGGGACAACGTCGACTGCGCCGATCAGGAGTTCGATGCACTGCTTGAGGAAGACAACCCCGGGTTGAGCGTCACGTTAGGTTTTGACGTGAACGACAATATCGCTGCGCCGTATATTAAGCGTGGCGTACGGCCTGAGGTGGCGATCCTTCGTGAGCAAGGCGTAAACGGCCAGACTGAAATGGCGGCAGCGTTCGATCGCGCGGGTTTCGCCGCGGTCGACGTGCACATGAGCGATATTCTGTCAGGCCGCATCAGTCTTGAGCGCTTCAAGGGGTTGGTGGCTTGTGGCGGTTTCTCCTACGGCGACGTGCTGGGCGCCGGCGAAGGCTGGGCCAAGTCGATACTGTTTAATGCTCGCGCGCGTGAAGATTTCAGTGCCTTCTTTGAGCGTAAAGACAGCTTTGCCCTTGGCGTCTGTAATGGATGTCAGATGTTGTCTAACCTTCACGAGCTGGTACCTGGCAGCGAATCCTGGCCGCACTTCGTGCGTAACCGTTCTGAGCAGTTCGAAGCGCGTGTGGCGATGGTCCAGGTTCAGGATTCGCCGTCGATCTTCCTCCAAGGTATGGCCGGATCGCGTTTGCCGATTGCCATTGCTCATGGCGAAGGTCACGCGGAATTCGAAAGCGAGGAGGCGCTGCTTGAAGCCGACTTGTCCGGCACGGTAGCGCTGCGCTACATCGATAATCACGGCAAGGTCACCGAGCGGTACCCGGCCAACCCTGGCGGCTCGCCCCGTGGCATTACCGGCCTGACGACTCGGGACGGGCGTGTGACGATCATGATGCCGCACCCTGAGCGCGTATTCCGTGCCGTCACCAACTCCTGGCGTCCGGACGAGTGGCAGGAAGACGGCGGCTGGATGCGTATGTTCCGTAATGCGCGGGTGTGGGTGGATTGAAGTTGATCTGAGATAAAGAGCCCGAAGCGTGCGAGCGCTTCGGGCTTTTTAATGCCTGTGAGGCGTTACCTCGCGACCGCTGAACCAAGCACCGAGGTCAACGTCTGATCTTGACCTGGGGCACGCAAGGACGCTCTGGACCTGAACATAATCCACCCGGCGGAGCTCGTGCTCTGCTCACCGTTTTTCAGTGCGGAGATGTTGATGTACAAGCTGTGTTTCTATGTCCCAGAGAGCCATCTGGATGCCGTCAAACAAGCGGTTTTTGCGGCGGGTGGCGGGCGTATCGGTGCGTACGACAGTTGCTGCTGGCAGGTGTTGGGGCATGGGCAATATCGCCCACTGGAGGGCAGCACGCCCTATCTGGGGGCGCAGGGCCAGGTTCAATCGGTTTCCGAATGGAAGGTCGAGTTGGTGGTCGCTGATGAGCTGATCCACGATAGCGTCAAGGCGCTCAAACGCACTCATCCTTACGAGACGCCAGCTTTCGAAGTCTGGCGGCTGTCCGACCTGCAGTTCTGACTGATCGATGTCGATAGAAAAGCCGAGTCGCCACTGGTGATTCGGCTTTTTTGCATCATGTCAGCTAGTCAGACGCTGACGTTCAGGCGTACTTCGATGTTCCCACGTGTAGCGTTGGAATAGGGACAGACTTGGTGCGCCGCTTCGGTCAGCTGCTCGGCTGCGGTCTGCTCCAGGCCTGGAAGATTGACGTTCAGCTCCACTTCAAGACCGAAACCTCCGGGAATCTGGCCTATGCCGACCTGACCCGAGACCGAAGTGTCGGCAGGAAGCGGCTGCTTCAGCTGGCTCGCGGCAAACTTGAGTGCGCCTATGAAGCAAGCCGAATACCCCGCGGCGAAGAGCTGCTCCGGGTTGGTGCCATCGCCGCCTTGGCCGCCGAGCTCGCGAGGCGTGGACAGTTTCAGGTCGAGTAGACCGTCTGGCGATACAGCACGGCCATCGCGACCGCCGGTTGCGGTGGCCGTGGCGGTATAGAGAGCCTTGATGCTTTGCATGGTTCGCGTCCTCCAAGAATGGGTAGTCCATTTAAATTATCGCGATAATGTTTATCGCGCAAGATAAAATGGCTTCAATGTCCACGCGCTTGCATCAAGGTGTGGAGGAGGGGTGCAGTTAGTCGCGGGCCAGCAATGCGCTTCGAAGGGAAACGAGCTGATCGCGTAGTGCCAACAACGCTTCCTGTGATTGCCCTGTGCATTCGAGCATGCAGGCCGGAAAGTCGCGAGCCTGCACTTTCATGGCCCGCCCGGCCTCCGTGAGACGCAGTTCGACCACTCGCTCGTCGCGGCTGCTGCGGGTACGGCTGATCAGGCCTTCGGCCTCCAGGCGCTTGAGTAAAGGGGTCAATGACCCGGGCTCGGTCAGCAAGCGCGCGCTGATCTCCCCGACGGTCAGGCCGTCGCGCTCCCAAAGGACGAGCATGGCCAGGTATTGCGGGTAGGTGAGGCCGATGCTCTGCAAAAGCGGCTTGTACGCTTTGGTCATCTGCAGAGAGGCAGAATACAGGGCGAAACACAGCTGGTGATCCAGCTGCAGTTGTTCGTCGGAGGGGCGCTTCGTCATGAGAGGTCGAATAGCGAGAAAATGGCTTTCACCCTAGCGCGCGGCCTTGCCTATTGCCAAGCTCGGCCTCGTTCATGGGCGAATTTCTATCAAGGTGCCGTCTTTAACCAGACTCCAGATCTCGCGCATATCGTCGTTCTTCAGGGCGATGCAGCCTTCCGTCCAGTCGAGCGTGTGGAAGTACCACTCGGGGTATTCTTCGTCGAGCGGCGTGCCATGCAACATGATCATGCTGCCCGGTCTCGCGCCCTCGCTGCTCGCGCGTGCCAGGTCCTTGGCGTTCGGGTAAGAGATGTGCATCGCCAGGTTGTACTTGTCTGAGACTTTGCGCCAGTCGATCCAGTAAAGACCTTCAGGGGTGCGCTGGTCTCCTTCGCGTTGTTTGGGACCTGCTTGTTTACCGAGAGAGACACGGTAACTTTTCATGCTGACGCCGCGGCTGATCAAGTGAAGCTTGCGCTCGGACTTGACCACCAGGACTTTGTCGATGAACGAGTCGTCGAGGGTGGGGGCCGCGTTTGCGCAAGAGAGGGTGGCGAAACTAAAGCAGACTATTGCTAACAGCCAGCGCATTGGGGCGAATCCTGAATCAAAACTGCATCAGACCTGTTTGCGCGCCACCCGCATTGCTTCGATGGCTTCGTTGCGCACCGGGAAGGCCTGCTGCACCCGGTCGGCGAAGAAGTATTCTAGGGTACGGCCGACGGTCGGAAAAGCCAGCTCTGACCAAGGGATATCGGTTTGTCGAAAGAGCCGGACTTCGAGGCTTTCGTCTCCTGGACTGAATCGTTCATCGACCAGTTCGGCGCGAAAGAACATGTAGACCTGGTTGATATGCGGCAAGTCGAACAGTGTGTACAGCTGCAGGCCGGTGACACGGGCGCACGCTTCCTCGAGAGTTTCGCGTTCTGCTGCCTGTTGAACGGTTTCGCCGTTTTCCATAAAGCCCGCCGGCAGTGTCCAATATCCCCGTCGTGGCTCGATTGCGCGCCGGCAAAGCAGCACGCACTCATCCCAGACTGGCAGACAGCCCGCGACGATGCGCGGGTTCTGGTAGTGGATCGTATCGCAGGACGTACAGACGAAACGTTGCCTATTATCGCCCTCGGGCACCCGCGATATGACCGAGTCGCCGCACTGACTACAAAATTTCATCGCGACTCCTTCAATTGCGGTAGTTGGCTAATTCCAGTTTCGATCATCGAGCTGGCTATTGCTGAGAGCCGGCTGGCAGGGGAAAGTTTGCCAGCAACGGTTGGCCTCGTCGAACGCGTCATTGCCAAGGGTGCCAGGGCCGCTGGATTTTGGTTAGGCCTGCCTTGGGCGCCTCGGTGATTCATGCCATGATGCGAGGCAAAGACAGAAAGAGAAGTTCGATGCTGGACAAGATTCTCCAACGGGTGCGTGATTACTCTCCGCATCTTCTGGAGCCGGAAGGCAGGATGCCCGAGGCGGCCGTATTGATGCCCATTACCCGCAGCGACTCGCCGGAACTGGTGCTGACCCTGCGCGCCAGTGGTCTGTCTACCCATGGCGGTGAGGTAGCATTCCCTGGGGGGCGACGCGATCCGGAGGATCGTGACCTCATCCACACCGCTTTGCGCGAGGCTGAGGAAGAAGTCGGGCTAGCGCCGGGGATAGTTGAAATCGTTGGGCCTTTGAGCAGTCTGGTTTCACTGCACGGGATCCATGTCACGCCCTACGTCGGAATCGTCCCGGACTACGTCGAATATCGCGCCAACGATGCGGAAATCGCGTCGGTGTTTTCCGTCCCGCTGGAGTTCTTCTGCGAGGATGCGCGTGAAGTAACCCACCGGATCGACTACCAGGGCGGCGCATGGTACGTCCCGTCTTACCAGTATGGCGAATACAAGATCTGGGGTCTGACAGCGATCATGGTCGTCGAGTTAGTCAATCTGGTGTACGACGCCGGGATCGAAATGCGCCGGCCTCCCACCTCCTACATCGATCTGAGCCAGAAGAGGTCATAACCGTGAAATATCGCCTGGGTGATTCCCTCGTTGAAACCCATCCGCAGAGCTGGGTAGCACCAAATGCCACGTTGGTGGGCAAGATTCGTCTCGATGCCGGCGCCAACGTCTGGTTTGGTGCCGTGCTGCGTGGTGACAACGAGTTGATCCATATCGGTGAGAACAGCAACGTGCAGGATGGCAGCGTTATGCACACTGATATGGGCTATCCGTTGACGCTGGGTACCGGAGTCACTGTTGGTCACAACGCCATGTTGCACGGCTGCTCGGTGGGTGACTACAGCCTGGTTGGTATCAATGCCGTGGTTCTCAACGGCGCGAAGATCGGCAAATACTGCATCATCGGCGCTAACACGCTGATTGCCGAGGGCAAGGAGATACCGGACGGTTCGTTGGTCGTCGGTTCGCCGGGCAGGGTGGTCCGTGAGCTGACCGAACAGCAGAAGAAAATGCTTGAAGCCAGCGCGGCGCACTACGTGCACAACGCTCAGCGCTATGCGCGTGAGCTGGCGGAGCAGAACGATTGATAGCAGCGGAGAAGCAAGTGGCATCCCCCTGCGTTAGTGTCTGCGCACTGGACGAAGACGATATCTGCACGGGTTGCCAGCGTAGTATCGATGAGATTCGGCGCTGGGGACGAATGGATAATCCTGAGCGGCGACAGGTGCTGTTGCGTTGTCACGAGCGTGCTCGCCAAAGCGGTCTGCTGTTTTAGTCGAAGCGCACCACGCTGCTGATCATCTTTCCCTTTTCCGTATTGCGAGGAATGTCATGCCCCGAATTGGTACGCCGCTATCGGCCAGTGCTACCCGCGTGCTGCTTTGTGGTTCTGGTGAACTCGGCAAAGAGCTGGTCATCGAGCTTCAACGTCTGGGCGTGGAAGTCATCGCGGTGGACCGCTACGCCAACGCGCCAGCCATGCAGGTTGCGCACCGCCATCATGTGATCGACATGCTCGACGGCGCAGCATTGCGGGCCATCATCGAGCAGGAAAATCCGCATTTCATCGTTCCCGAAATCGAGGCGATTGCCACTGCGACGCTAGTGGAACTGGAGCGCGAAGGCTATACCGTTATTCCTACCGCGCGGGCCGCGCAGCTCACCATGAATCGAGAGGGTATCCGCCGACTGGCTGCCGAAGAGCTGGGGCTGCCAACCTCGCCATACCGTTTTGCTGATTCTCTGGAGGCGTGCCGTGCGGCGGTCTCCGAGCTCGGCTTTCCTTGCTTGATCAAGCCTGTGATGAGTTCGTCAGGCAAGGGGCAATCCGTTTTGCGCAGTGAAGACGATCTTCTCAAGGCCTGGGAGTATGCCCAGGCCGGCGGTCGCGCGGGGAAAGGGCGCGTTATCGTTGAGGGCTTCATTGATTTCGACTACGAGATTACCTTGCTGACGGTCCGCCACGCAGGCGGGACTACCTTCTGCCAGCCGGTCGGGCATCGTCAGGAAAAGGGTGACTACCAGGAGTCGTGGCAACCACAGGCGATGACCGTCTCTGCGATGGCGGAGGCCGAGCGAATCGCCTTGGCGGTCACCAGTGCCTTGGGTGGGCGTGGCATCTTTGGGGTCGAGCTGTTCATCAAGGGCGACAAGGTGTGGTTTTGCGAGGTTTCACCGCGGCCACATGATACGGGGCTGGTAACCCTAATATCCCAGGACCTGTCCGAATTCGCCCTGCACGCGCGAGCGATTCTCGGACTGCCGATTCCGGCAATTCGTCAGTTCGGTCCGTCTGCTTCTGCTGTGCTGCTGGTAGAGGGTGAATCCGATCAGGTGAGCTTCGGCAATCTGGCTGCCGCGCTGGACGAACCGGATACTGCGCTGCGCCTGTTTGGCAAGCCCGGTCTCAGTGGTCAGCGGCGTATGGGTGTTGCGCTGGCCCGTGACGCATCGATAGAGGCGGCGCGTGCAAAAGCGCTGCGGGCGGTCTCGGCGATCGATACAGCGCTCTAGTCCCGGGCTACCTGGGCGCCGTCGGTTATTGACCGTCGCCCTTTGAATCCTGAGGCTCCTCGATCACCCAGGCGCGTACGCTTTTGACGCGGTTATCTGCCGCCTGCAAGATCTCGAGTCGGTACTGGTTGATTTGCAGGCATATTCCGCTGTCGGGAATATGTTCAAGCGCTTCAGTAATCAACCCGTTAAGCGTCTTGGGGCCATCACAGGGTAGCTGCCACCCCAGCGCGCGGTTGACTTCGCGCAGGTAAGCGGCGCCGTCGATCACCAGGGTGCCGTCGTCCTGAGGATGTATGTCCGGGCTGCGCAACGCGTCCTGATTGCTGAACTCACCGACGATTTCTTCGAGAATATCTTCCAGGGTCACGATCCCCAGCACATCGCCGTACTCATCAACGACGATGCCGATTCGGCGTTTCTGCTTCTGGAAATTGACCAGCTGTGTGGAGAGCGGGGTGTTCTCTGGAATGAAGTAAGGATCGTCGCATGCTTCCAGCAGGCTCTCCCGTGTCAGCTGGTCATGGCTGAGCAGGCGCGCAATCTGACGCATATGCACGATGCCTTCTATCTGGTTGATGTCCTTGCGAAACACGGGAAGGCGGGTGTGTGGCGTCGTGCGCAACTGAGTCACGATGGTCTCGAGGTCATCTTCGAGATCGATGCCGGCGACCTCGTTACGCGGAATCATGATGTCGTCGACTGTTACCCGTTCCAGATCAAGGATCCCGAGCAGCATGCTTTGCCGTTTCATTGGCATGTCGCTGCCTGACTCGTGCACCACGCTGCGCAGTTCTTCCGTGGACAGGCTGTCGCTGCCTTTGTTGGACAGGTCAACGCCGAGCAGCTTGAGGAGGCCATTGCTGATCCAGTTGAGCAGTGCCACCAAGGGGTACAGTACTTTCTGCAGCATCAGCAGCGGCAGGCTGACGGGATAAGCCACGGCTTCAGGGCGCAAGGCGGCGAGGGTTTTTGGGGTTATTTCCCCAAAGATCAGCAGGACGATCGTCAGCCCGATGGTCGCGATTGCGATTCCGGCCTCGCCCCACAGCTTGATGGCCAGGACGGTGGCAATCGCGGAAGCGAGAATGTTGACGAAGTTGTTGCCGACCAGGATGGTCCCGAGCAGTCGATCTGGGCGTTCAAGCAGGGCGCTGGCGCGTTTTGCGCCGCGGTGCCCTTCCTTGGCCTGATGACGCAGGCGATAACGATTGAGGCTGAGCATTCCAGTTTCGGAGCTGGAAAAGAATGCCGAGCACAACAGCAGACCGACCAGCATGCCGACCAGAAAGCCGGGGTGTAGATTCTCCACGTGGTGGTCCTAGATATGCAGAATGAATTCGCGGACCAGCTTGCTGCCGAAGTACGCCAGCATCAGCAAGCAGAAGCCTGCCAGCGTCCAGCGGATGGCCTTGTAGCCGCGCCAGCCCAGCTGATGACGCCCCCATAGCAGCATGCCGAACACCACCCAGGCGACCACGGACAGCAAGGTTTTATGTACCAGATGTTGCGCGAAAAGGTTGTCGAGGAAGATCCAGCCGGAAATGAGCGATGCCGAGAGCAGCAGCCAGCCGGCGAGCAGAAAACCGAATAGCAGGCTCTCCATGGTCTGCAGCGGTGGGAAGTTCCTGATCAGGCCGGACGGGTGCTTGTGCTTAAGATGATGATCCTGCAGCAGTAGCAGCAATGATTGAAACACGGCAATCGTGAGCATCCCGTAGGCGAGGATGGAAAACAGGATATGCGCCAGGATGCCCGGCTGCTCGGCAATGGCAGGTGCCGTGCCGGACGGCGCGAACTGGGCAAATAGCACGGTCAGGCAGCCCAGCGGAAAGAGCAACAGCAGCAGGTTTTCCACGGGCATTCGGTAAAGCGCGAGCAGGATCAACAAGATCACAGCAGCAGCAATCAGGCTCGAGGCGGTGAAGAAGTCCAGATGCAGGCCGCTCGGTGAAAGCAGCTGGATGAACAGGCTCACGCCATGTGCGGCGAGCGCCAATGCGCCCAGGATAAGCAGCAAACGCTTATCCGGCACGGTGCGTTGCGCCAGGCGCAGGCCCTGGTATCCGGTGACGCCGGCATAAAGGCAGGCGGCAGCTAGGCTCGGGAGCAAAGGGTGCATAGGTCTGTTAGTAGGCTCGAAAAGCGATGAGTGTGGCATAAACGTCGGGTGCGCAAAAGTGTGCGGTTGGCCGCGGCTGCCGCCGTAAAGCCGGTTGATGGGGGAACCGTCGGCCGGCTGGCGGTCATCAGGACAGTTATGGTTGGGGCCGCTCGATGAAAAGCATTGATGGCGGGGTACCGGCCAGGGGTGCGCAGCTTCTATAATCGGGGCCTTAACCACACCCAGCGTGGAAATGGCACATGTTTGAAAACCTAACCGACCGCCTCTCGCAGACCCTTCGCCATGTCACCGGCAAGGCCAAGCTGACCGAGGACAACATCAAGGACACCCTGCGCGAAGTACGAATGGCATTGCTAGAAGCCGACGTAGCGCTACCCGTGGTCAAGGAGTTTGTGGCCAGGGTCAAGGACAGGGCAGTCGGTACGGAGGTCTCCAAGAGCCTGACGCCTGGTCAGGCATTTGTGAAAATCGTGCGCGTCGAGCTGGAAGAGTTGATGGGCGCGGCGAACGAAGACCTCGCTCTCAGTGTTGTTCCGCCTGCGGTGATTCTGATGGCAGGCCTGCAAGGGGCAGGTAAGACGACTACCGTCGGCAAGCTGGCTAGATTCCTGAAGGAGCGCAAGAAGAAATCGGTATTGGTGGTGTCTGCCGATGTCTATCGCCCTGCAGCGATCAAGCAGTTGGAGACGCTTGCTGCGGAAGTAGGGGTGACTTTCTTTCCTTCTGACACCAGCCAGAAGCCGGTCGAGATTGCTCAAGCGGCTATCCGTGAGGCCAAGCTCAAATACATCGATGTGGTTCTGGTCGATACCGCGGGTCGTCTAGCGATTGATGCGGAGATGATGGCCGAAATCCAGGCCGTCCATGCGGCGATCAAGCCCGCAGAGACCTTGTTCGTAGTTGACGCCATGACGGGTCAGGACGCCGCTAATACTGCAAAAGCTTTTGGTGAAGCGCTTCCGCTGACGGGCGTTGTGCTAACCAAGGTCGACGGTGATGCGCGTGGCGGGGCTGCGCTTTCGGTACGTCATATCACCGGTAAGCCGATCAAGTTTCTGGGGGTGGGTGAGAAGAGCGATGCGCTTGAGCCGTTCCATCCGGACCGGATCGCTTCTCGAATCCTGGGCATGGGCGATGTGCTCAGTCTGATCGAGCAGGCCGAGCAAACGCTCGACCGGGAAAAGGCAGAGAAGCTCACCAAGAAACTGAAGAAGGGCAAGGGATTCGATCTGGAAGATTTCCGTGATCAGCTTCAGCAAATGAAGAACATGGGTGGCCTAGGCGGCTTGATGGATAAGCTGCCCTCGATCGGTGGCATGAATTTGTCGCAGATGGGAAATGCCCAGGGCGCTGCGGAAAAGCAATTCAAACAGATGGAGGCCATCATCAATTCGATGACCCCTGTCGAGCGCCGCAATCCGGATATCATCAGCGGTTCGCGCAAACGTCGCATTGCGATGGGTTCCGGCACGCAGGTTCAGGACATCGGTCGCTTGATCAAGCAGCACAAACAGATGCAAAAGATGATGAAGAAGGTCAGCGGCAAAGGCGGCATGGCGAAGATGATGCGCGGCATGGGTGGGATGCTGCCGGGCGGCGGCGGAATGCCCAAGTTCTAGTTTTCCGAGCGCCTCAGCGGGCTGCGCTGAGGCTGAACAGGCCTGCTGGCGAGGCCTGCAGTTGTTTTTGAAAAAGCCATTTGCAAAAAACCGGATATTCCTTAGAATATGCGGCCTTTCGGGCCTTGGGCCCTGCATTCAGATTTGCTGTACCGACTACAGGAACGATGTTCACATGGTAACTATTCGTCTCGCCCGTGGCGGCTCCAAGAAGCGCCCTTTCTACCACCTGACCGTGACCAACAGCCGCAACCCGCGCGATGGTCGTTTCGTTGAGCGTATCGGCTTCTTCAATCCGATCGCCTCGGGTGCGGAAGTGAAGCTTTCTGTAAACCAGGAGCGCGCTACTTACTGGCTGGGTCAGGGCGCACAGCCGTCTGAGCGTGTTGCTCAGCTGCTGAAGGAAGCTGCTAAGGCCGCTGCCTGAACAATATGAACGAAACGTCAGCTCCGGCCGAAGACCTGATCGTCATCGGCAAGATCGTATCGGTGCATGGCGTGCGTGGTGACGTGAAGATCTATTCTTTCACCGATCCAATCGACAATCTGCTGGAGTATCGTCGCTGGACGCTGAGGCGAGGCGATGAAGTCAAGCAGGTTGAGCTGGTGAAGGGTCGCCTCCAGGGCAAGATCCTGGTGGCTACGCTGAAAGGGCTGACGGATCGAGAAGAAGCGCGTACATACGCCGACTTCGAGATCTGTATTCCTCGCAGTGAGCTACCCCAGCTGACCGGTGATGATTACTACTGGTACCAGTTGCAGGGTCTGACGATCATCAACCAGGTCGAGCAGGTGCTCGGTCGGGTCGATCATCTGCTCGAAACGGGCGCCAATGACGTCATGGTGGTCAAGCCGTTCGACGGCAGTCTGGATGATCGCGAACGCTTGTTGCCCTACACCGATCAGTGTGTTTTGAAGATCGATCTGGAAGCAGGCGAGATGCGGGTCGAATGGGATGCGGACTTCTAGTCAACATGCCCAATCTTCGTGTCGATGTCATCAGTCTGTTCCCGGACATGTTTGCTGCTATCAGTGAATATGGAATCACCAGCCGGGCAGTAAAGCAGGGGTTACTCCAGCTGCATTGCTGGAATCCTCGAGCGTATACCGAAGACCGTCATCAGACGGTCGATGATCGGCCTTTCGGGGGCGGTCCGGGTATGGTGATGAAGATCAAGCCACTGGAACTCGCGCTTGCAGATGCTCGGCATGCTGCAGGTGAGAAGGCCAAGGTGATTTATCTCTCTCCCCAGGGGCGACAGCTTAAACAGGCTGACGTCCGTGCATTGGCGGGTGAGGAAGGATTGATCCTCATCGCAGGTCGTTACGAAGGTATCGACGAGCGCTTCATAGAAGCGCATGTGGATGAGGAATGGTCGATTGGTGACTATGTGCTATCCGGCGGTGAGTTGCCGGCCATGGTGCTGATCGATGCTGTGACCCGCCTGCTCCCTGGAGCATTGGGTCATGCTGATTCAGCCGAGGAGGACTCGTTTACTGACGGCCTGCTCGACTGTCCGCATTACACGCGACCGGAAGTGTATGCGGATAAACGTGTTCCTGACGTGTTGCTCAGCGGCAATCATGAACACATCCGGCGTTGGCGTTTACAGCAGTCCCTCGGAAGGACCTGGGAACGCCGCGCTGATCTTCTGGATAGCCGCTCGCTTTCTGGGGAAGAACAAAAGCTGCTAGCGGAATTTATCCGCCAGCGGGACGATAGTTAAACGTATCGATGGCACGCCAGCATGGCCTGTCTCAGGAGCACAGCATGACCAACAAGATTATTCAGGCGATTGAAAGCGAGCAGATGACCAAGCAGCTGCCCCCGTTCGCCCCCGGTGACACCGTAGTTGTCCAGGTTAAGGTGAAGGAAGGCGATCGTGAGCGTCTGCAGGCCTTTGAAGGCGTTGTGATTGGCAAGCGTAACCGCGGCCTGAACAGTGCTTTTACCGTTCGCAAGATCTCCAACGGTGTAGGCGTTGAGCGTACTTTCCAGTACTACAGCCCGATGGTCGACAGCCTCAGCGTCAAGCGCCGTGGTGATGTCCGTAAAGCCAAGCTGTACTACCTCCGCGCGCTGTCCGGCAAGGCAGCCCGTATCAAGGAAAAGCTTTCCTGAGGAAAGTTTCCTTAACAAAAAAAGCAGCCTCCGGGCTGCTTTTTTGTGGGCGGTTGGTTTTGCTCGAATCCGGGTAGCCAGGGCGCGAGCGGCTTACTGCCGGCGGCCGTTGCTGTTCGTAGGGCCTGGAAGTGTTAGCGCGCTCAGGCTTTCGGACGGTCCGGTTCGGGTTTGTTTACGGCTGCTTGGACGTTTGCGTTATCGGTCAGGGCGATCAGGGTCCAGCCAGCCTCCGGCTTGATGCGGGCATCCGGGTGAAACACGTGTGTATGGCCGTGGTTGTCAATGGCGAAATACAGGATTGCGCCTGACCCATTTAGAGTCTGGTATTCCGGCCAGCCAAAGGTTTCGGTCAGTTTGTTGCTTTTAAGTGAGTCACCTCGGCCAAGCCGCCCGGCAAGTTGCGAGTAGGTCAGAGTGGGCGTACCTAGCGGGCGGCCTCGGTGTTCGTCGCTGGGACGATGTTTGTCGCTGCGTCGATTCTCTTGTGTGCTTGCCAGATTAAACAGTCGATCAACGCCGAACTCATGACGGAAGCGCATGGCGGCGAGGGTGTTCATTTCTCCAACAGGCGACAACGCCAGCAGGTGCCCGAGTCCAACCAGGTCGAGGTGGTTTTCGGCGTGTTGCGAGGCGGGGTTCCCGTAATAGGTTGGCAGGTTCTCCATCCGCGCCGCGCGAATATTGTCCCAGCTGGAGTCGGTGAGCATGACTCTCACGCCTTGTTCGCTCAGCGCGCGCCCTATCGCTCTTGCAACCGGATTGGCGCCTACGATCAAAAAGCCGCTTGGCGACGGTTCCGCGACTTTCAGCAGTCTCGCCAGTGGGCGTGCGGTTGCGCTTTGCAGCACGACGGTACCGATGATGACGGCGAAGGTTAGGGGCACGAGCAGCAGCGCGCCCTGGTGGCCGGCTTCGTCCAGGCGAACCGCAAAGATTGCGGACACGGCAGCCGCCACGATTCCACGGGGTGCAATCCATGCCAGCAGCAGCCTCTCCCGCCAGTTCAACTGGGAACCCCAAGTGCTCAGGGTGATCGCCAGCGGTCGGGCCACGAATTGCACGATCACCAGAAGAATCAACACTGCCGGCCCCAGCTGCACCAAGGCTGTCAAGTCGAGCATCGCTGCGAGCAGGATAAACAGCCCCGAGATCAGCAGAATGCTCAGGTTCTCCTTGAAGTGAAGGATGTCTCGCACGTCGACATCTCTCATGTTCGCAAGCCAGATCCCCATCAGCGTGACGGCCAGCAAGCCGGATTCATGCACCAGGGTATTGGCGGTGACGAATACGCCGAGCACTGACGCCAGTGTCGCCAGATTCTGCAGATACTCCGGCAGCCAGTGTCTTTTCACCAGTTGGCCGAGCGTCCATCCTCCTGCTATTCCGAGCACGGTTCCGCACAGCAGGACCCCGCCGAACGTCTGCAAGCTCTGGGTCCAGGCAGCCTCGGTGCCTCGTGTAATGATGAAGCTGTAAACCACCACTGCAAGCAAAGCGCCGATCGGATCGATGATGATGCCTTCCCACCTCAGGATATTGGCAACCGCCGCGTTGGGGCGCACCACGCGCAGCATCGGTACGATGACTGTCGGGCCCGTTACAAGCGTCAAGCTTCCCAAGAGCAACGCCAAGTCCCAATCGAAGCCAAGCAGCCAACGAGCGGACAGGGTGATCACGCCCCAGGTGGTCAGCGCGCCAATGCCGGTCAGGCGGCGCACGACGGTGCCGATTCCCGGCAACTCAGAGACGCGTAGCGTCAGGCTGCCTTCAAAAAGAATCAACGCCACCGCCAGGGAAACCAGTGGAAAGAGCAGTGTGCCGAACAGGCGAGTCGGGTCCAGCCAGCCGAGCACGGGGCCGGCCAGGATCCCACTCAGCAAGAGAAACAGAATCGCTGGCAGTCGTAATCGCCATGCCAGCCATTGGCTGGCGAGCGAGGCGATGCCGAGCGCAGCGAGGGCAATAAGAATGTCTTGTTCGGTCATGGTTACCAGGTGTTCAAAGTGGCGGGTCGGTTGGATTGGGCTTCCACTCCGCGAGGGTCCGTTGTTGCGGAGCTACTGGATAGTCTGACACTGCTCGGGCCGATCAGGTCTGTTTGGAATGAGCAAGGTGGCTGTTCGGTCCGAGCGGTCTATGGAACACTGGCCGCCTTTCCGTCCAGTGTTTCTGTGCATGCCGGCTCAAGACGACCCCCTTATCGATCGGTTCCTCGACGCTCTTTGGCTCGAAAAAGGACTGTCGGACAACACCCGCGACGCCTATCGCAGCGATTTAGCGCTATTCAACGGCTGGCTGGGCGAGCGCAGTGTGCGTCTTGTCGATGTGGGTCGGGACGCCATTCTCGATCACCTCGCCTGGCGCCTGGCTAACGGCTACAAGGCTCGCTCAACCGCGCGGCTGTTGTCCGGGCTTCGCGGGTTCTATCGATTTCTGTTGCGCGAAGGCTTGATCACGGTCGATCCAACGCTGCGAGTGGATCTGCCGCAGTTGGGGCGCCCACTGCCCAAGGCGTTGTCGGAGACTGATGTCGAATCGCTGCTGTCGGCGCCGGATATCGTCGAGCCGCTGGGGCTACGCGACCGGGCGATGCTCGAAGTCCTCTATGCAACCGGCCTGCGGGTCACGGAGCTGATCGAACTTCGTCTTGAGCAGATCAATCTTCGCCAGGGCGTCTTGCGTACCTTCGGTAAAGGAAACAAGGAGCGCCTGGTGCCTTTGGGCGAGGAGTCCATGCACTGGCTGGCACGCTATCTTCGCGACGCCCGTCACGAGTTGCTCAGTGGCAAGGCCAGCGATGTGGTGTTTCCAAGCCGACGAGGGGATCTGATGACAAGGCAGACGTTTTGGCATCGAGTCAAACAGCATGCCCGGCAGGCCGGAATACCCGTGTCGATCTCTCCGCACACACTGCGTCACGCATTTGCTACTCACCTGCTCAATCATGGAGCGGATCTTCGGACCGTGCAGATGCTCCTCGGCCACAGTGACCTGTCGACTACCCAGATCTACACGCACATTGCCCGCGCCAGGCTGCAGGAGCTCCACGCGCAACACCATCCGCGTGGTTGAGCGGCTGACGTTAGAAGATGCGGTGCAGGCCACAAAGCCGATGAGCGAAGACCTGTCGCCTGCATCAGGCGTCAGGGGCTATGTTAATCTGCCGGCCTTCCCTCGATCGTAGTCGCCAGGAGATTTCATGCGCGTGAATCGTATTTTTGCTGCCGTTGCCCTGGGCCTCGCCAGCTCCGTTGTCCTGGCCGCTGACGCTGAACAGGCAATCCGTGAGTCGCTCAACGCACTCCAGCCCGATATGCCCATCGAGGCGATCGCCGAAAGCCCCATGAACGGTGTTTATCAGGTTCAGCTGAAGGGTGGGCGTCAGCTCTACGCGAGCGCGGACGGTCAGTTCCTGATTCAGGGCTATATGTATCAGTTCAAGGACGGCCAGGCGACCAACCTGACCGAGCAGGCGCAGAGCCGATCCGTTGCGAAAGCGATTGACGCTGTTCCAACCAGCAAGATGGTGGTTTTCTCGCCTGAAAATCCGAAGACCCATATCACTGTATTTACCGACACCGATTGCGGCTACTGCCAGAAGCTGCACAGTGAAGTAGCGGAGCTGAACCGTCTTGGCGTCGAGGTTCGCTATATGGCCTTTCCGCGGCAGGGGATGGGCAGTCACGGTGCCAACACCCTGACCAGCGTATGGTGCGCAAAGGATCGTCAGGCTGCGATGAACAAAGCCAAGGCACGTGAGGATGTACCGGCCGCCAGCTGCGACAACCCGGTAGCCGAGCAGTATGAGTTAGGCCAGCTGATCGGCGTTCAGGGCACCCCGGCAATTATCCTCGCGGATGGCCAGATCATCCCTGGCTACCAGCCGGCGCCGCAGCTCGCCGAACTCGCTCTGAAAGCCAAGTAGCCGCCTGGACAGCCTCTTCTGTCGCGAAGAGGCTGTCCATTTCAGCTGCGGCTGAACTGTTTCCCCCCTCGCGTTCAAAGCCAGAAGGCATATTGAGGAGGTGGAGAAAATGAAGCTCGAAGGTTCCTGTCATTGCAAGGCCGTTCTTTTTTCTGTGGAGTCGGCCGAACCCTATCCGTTTATGCGCTGTTATTGCTCGATCTGTCGCAAAACGGCAGGGGCGGGCGGCTATGCGATCAATCTGGGTGGGGATCACCGGACGCTTACGGTGCATGGCCGCGAAAACCTGAGCATCTACCAGGCCAGGATGGTCGATGCCAAAACCGGCGCGGTGCGTATCAGTGATGGGCAACGTCATTTCTGCAAGCTGTGTGGCAGCGCGCTCTGGTTGTGGGACCCGAACTGGCCAGACCTGGTGCATCCACATGCCTCAGCAATCGATAGCGACCTGCCGAGCCCGCCCGAGTCGACACACCTGATGCTGGCGTCGAAGGCGTCGTGGGTCGAGCCGCAGCTGGGGCCAGATGATCGTTGCTTCGATGAATATCCGGATGAGTCGCTTGCGCAGTGGCACCAGCGGCTGGGGTTGCAGAGCAAGTCCAGCTAGTAGCCGGTCCGCCAAGCGCTGCCGATTTGACTAAAGCTCCTGTGCTTCGTAATGTGCGACTCTTTTGTTCGGCCGCCGTGTAGGGCCGTCCGTTGGCAATGGGGAGTGCAACTTGAAACCGGTGAAAGTTGGCATCTGTGGGCTGGGAACCGTCGGTGGCGGTACCTTCAATGTGCTCGAGCGCAACGCAGCGGAAATCGCGCGCCGTGCTGGACGTGGAATCGAGGTCGCGCAGATTGCGGCTCGTCATGCGAACCCCAAGTGCAACACCGGTGACACCCCGATTACCGCCGATATCTTCGATGTCGCCAATAACCCCGAGATCGACATCGTCGTCGAGCTTATTGGGGGCTATACGTTAGCCCGCGAACTGGTGCTCAAGGCCATCGAGAACGGCAAGCATGTGGTCACGGCAAACAAGGCGCTGATCGCCGTGCACGGCAATGAGATCTTTGCCAAGGCGCGCGAGAAGGGCGTCATCGTAGCCTTCGAAGCCTCGGTAGCCGGCGGTATCCCGATCATCAAGGCCATTCGCGAAGGGCTGGCGGGCAACCAGATCAATTGGCTCGCCGGGATCATCAACGGAACCGGTAACTTCATTCTTACCGAGATGCGGGAGAAAGGTCGGACCTTCGAGGACGTACTGAAGGAGGCTCAGGAGCTCGGTTATGCAGAGACCGATCCGACCTTCGACGTCGAAGGCATAGACGCCGCCCACAAGCTGACCATCCTTGCCTCCATTGCCTTCGGCGTGCCGCTGCAATTCGATAAGGCCTACACCGAAGGGATCTCCAAGCTGACCACGGCTGACGTCAACTACGCTGAGGCGCTGGGCTACCGCATCAAGCACCTGGGCGTCGCGCGCAGCACTGCCTCAGGCATCGAGCTGCGCGTCCACCCTACGCTGATCCCGGCCGATCGCCTGATCGCCAACGTCAATGGCGTGATGAATGCGGTGATGGTCAACGGTGATGCCGTCGGCTCGACCCTTTATTACGGCGCCGGTGCCGGCATGGAGCCGACGGCTTCGGCTGTGGTGGCGGACCTGGTGGATGTGGCCCGTGCGCTGACCACCGATCCGAACAACCGCGTCCCGCACTTGGCCTTTCAGCCGGACTCGCTCTCTGCTCATCCGATCCTGCCGATCGGCGCTTGCGAAAGCGCCTATTACCTACGCATTCAAGCCAAGGATCGCCCGGGCGTGTTGGCTCAGGTCGCCACTATTCTGTCGGAGCGTGGCATCAATATCGAATCGATCATGCAGAAGGAGGCCGAGGAGCAAGACGGGTTGGTTCCGGTCATCCTGGTCACGCATCGAGTGGTCGAGCAGCGAATCGACGACGCCATCGCAGCACTTGAAGCGCTTGCCGACGTGGTGGGCAACGTGGTGCGGATTCGTGTCGAGCAACTGAACTAACTCAGCAACGTCGGGCTGCTCTGGTGGCCCGCAGTCAGCGTCCAACGTAGGTTTGAACAATGCGCTACATCAGTACCCGTGGCCAGGCCCCCGCCCTGAATTTCGAAGACGTGCTGCTTGCCGGGTTGGCCAGTGACGGCGGTCTATACGTGCCGGAAAACCTGCCGCGCTTCACCGTCGAGGAAATCGCATCCTGGTCTGGGCTGCCATACCATGAGCTGGCGTTCAAGGTGATGCGCCCGTTTGTTACCGGCAGCATTCCGGATGCTGACTTCAAGCAGATCCTGGAAGAAACCTACGGCGTGTTCGCCCATAGTGCGGTCGCACCGCTGCGCCAGCTGGACAGCAACGAGTGGGTGCTCGAACTCTTCCATGGCCCGACCCTGGCGTTCAAGGACTTCGCCCTGCAGCTGCTGGGTCGGCTGCTCGACTATGTGCTGGCCAAGCGCGGTGAGCGCGTAGTGATTATCGGCGCTACATCGGGCGATACCGGCTCGGCAGCGATCGAAGGCTGCCGCCGTTGTGACAACGTGGATATCTTCATCCTCCACCCGCATAACCGGGTCTCCGAAGTGCAGCGTCGGCAGATGACGACCATCTTCGGCGACAACATCCACAACATCGCAATCGAAGGCAACTTCGATGACTGCCAGGAGATGGTCAAGGACAGCTTCGCTGACCAAGGCTTCCTCAAGGGTACGCGGCTGGTAGCGGTCAACTCGATCAACTGGGCGCGGATCATGGCTCAGATTGTTTACTACTTCCATGCGGCGCTGCAGCTTGGCGGTCCGGCCCGTTCGGTGGCGTTTTCCGTTCCGACCGGCAACTTCGGCGATATCTTCGCCGGCTACCTGGCGCGCAACATGGGCCTGCCAATCAGCCAGCTGGTGGTGGCGACCAACCGAAATGACATCCTCCACCGTTTCATGAGTGGCAACCGCTACGACAAGGACACACTGCACCCGTCGCTGTCGCCCTCCATGGACATCATGGTGTCCTCCAACTTCGAGCGTTTGTTGTTCGATTTGCACGGCCGTAACGGCGCTGCGGTCGCCGAACTGATGAGTGCATTCAAGGCCAGCGGCAAGTTGTCTGTCGAGGAGGAGCGCTGGGTTGAGGCACGCAAGCTGTTCGATTCGCTGGCCGTAGACGACGCACAGACCTGCAAGACTATCGCCGAGGTGTTCACCAAGACCGGCGAGTTGCTCGATCCGCACACGGCGATCGGCGTCTATGCTGCGCGCGAGTGTCGCCGCAGTCTGGCGACACCAATGGTTACACTAGGAACTGCCCATCCGGTCAAGTTTCCTGAGGCGGTGGAGAAGGCCGGGGTTGGCAAGGCGCTGGAGTTGCCGGCGCATCTGGCTGACCTGTTCGAGCGTCCGGAGCGTTGCACTGTGCTGAAGAATGATCTGAAAGTCATGCAGGCGTTCGTCACCGAACATGGCAATCGCGGCAAGCCGCTGTAAGCGACCAGCAGTAACAAGAAAGGCCAGTCTCACGACTGGCCTTTTTTCGTTAAGGGCGAAGGACGATGCCGAGATTACTCGTCGAACTCTTCCCAGCCGCCCATTTCCCTCCAGCGATTGACGATGCCGCAGAACAGCTCGGCGGTCTTTTCTGTGTCATAACGCGCAGAATGTGCTTCGCGTCCGTCAAAGTCGATGCCGGCTGCCTGGCAAGCCTTTGCGAGAACGGTCTGGCCATAGGCGAGGCCGGCCAGCGTCGCGGTGTCGAAGCTGGAGAACGGGTGAAACGGATTACGCTTGATGTCGCAGCGGGCAATCGCCGCGTTCAGAAAACCGAGATCGAAGCTGCTGTTGTGACCGACCAGAATGGCGCGTTTGCAGCCGGCTGACTTCACTGCTTTGCGCACGCTGCGGATGATCTCGTTCATCGCCTGCGATTCGGGGACCGCCATGCGCAGCGGGTGGTCGAGCTTGATGCCGGTGAACTCCAATGCGGCCGCCTCGATATTGGCGCCGGCGAAAGGTTCGACACGGAAGAAGAGGGTGTCCTGCGGGTAAAGCAGACCTTGCTCATCCATGCCGATGGTCACGGCGGCGATTTCCAGCAGTGCGTCTGTGGCGCAGTTGAATCCACCGCACTCCACGTCAACAACGACTGGCAGGAAGCCGCGAAAGCGTCTCGCCATCGGCGAGCGTGGCTTGCCTGGTTGGTTGCCTTCCAGCTCGTCGTCAAACTGATCGTCGCTCATGCTTCTGCCTCCAGCCGCCACTGCAGGGTTTCGCCTGCACGCAAGGGCACGACGTTGTGCTCCCCGAACGGCAGGTTGGCCGGCACACTCCAAGACTCGCGGATCAGGGTGATGGTATCGGTGTTGCGCGGCAGACCATAGAAATCGGCGCCGAAGTGACTGGCAAAGGCTTCCAGACGATTCAGTGCGCCGCGCTGCTCAAAGGCCTCGGCATAGAGTTCGATCGCAGCGAACGCGGTGTAGCAACCGGCGCAACCGCAGGCGTTTTCCTTGGCATGCTGGGCGTGAGGCGCCGAATCGGTGCCAAGAAAGAATTTCGGGTTGCCACTGGTAGCCGCATCGAGCAGCGCTTCCTGATGAACGTTGCGCTTGAGAATGGGCAAACAGAAAAAGTGCGGGCGGATGCCGCCCACCAGCATGTGGTTGCGGTTGTAGAGCAAGTGATGAGCCGTGATGGTGGCCCCGACATTGCTGCTGGCAGCCTCGACGAACTGCACTGCGTCGCGCGTGGTGATGTGCTCGAACACCACCTTGAGGCTCGGGAAGCGCTCGGTGACGCGGCTGAGCTGCTCATCGATGAAGTACTTTTCGCGATCGAAGATGTCAATTTCCGAGCGCGTCACTTCGCCATGGACCAACAGCGGCAAGCCAACCTCGGCCATGGTCTCGAGCACCGGGAAGATGTTGTCGATGCGGGTGACGCCGGATGCCGAATTGGTGGTGGCCCCGGCCGGATAAAGCTTGGCGGCGAATACATAGCCACTGGCTTTGGCAGCGCGCACATCTTCGGGCTGCGTGCCGTCGGTGAGGTAGAGCACCATCAGTGGCTCAAAGGCGCTGCCAGCAGGGCGGGCGGCAAGGATGCGCTGGCGATAGCTGTCCGCCTCGCTAGCATTTCGGACCGGCGGGACCAGGTTCGGCATGATGATGGCGCGCGCGAACTGGCGTGCAGCGTCTGCCACGGTGTGTGGCAGCGCTGCGCCGTCGCGCAGGTGGATGTGCCAGTCGTCGGGGCGCAGTAATGTCAGTCGGTCGGACATGCAGGGTTCCAGGCGGTAAAACGTGCGGGAATGCTACCGGAAACGCGGGAAAAAATCGCTGCAGGCGGGACCTTGCCATGCAACGGGCGATGATGCGGTGGGCACGACCTGGGCCGCGGCGGGTTCAAGTTTTCGGGGTCGGCACCGATACCCCGGTTGAATGTCGTTCACCGTGGAGCCCTACGTGCGCTTGCGCCTTCTAGTGATTGCCTGTCTGTTGGCTTCCCCAGCCAATGCCCTCACGTTCCAGACTCGTCTGGAGCGTGCGCAGTGGCAGGTGGAAGGCGATCAGTTCGAGTGTCGGTTAACGCAGCCGGTCGCAGGGTTTGGATCGGGTGAGTTCGTACGGCGAGCGGGTGAGCAACCAACTTTCCGCTTGCAGTCGCCGGATCGCTGGCTGGGCAACGGTTCAGCCACGCTGCTTGCGGCAGCCGCGCCCTGGCAGCCGAGCCGTGGCGATATCAATCTCGGATTGGTTTCCGTAGTCGGCGGCGATATTCCGTTCAACAGCACCTACCTGCAAGCCGGCCGCCTGTTGAGTGGTCTTCTCGAAGGCCGCAGCCCGGTCGTGCGTCACCGGACCCGGCTTGGTGATGATGCGCTGGAAGTGCGGCTGTTGCCAGTGCGCTTCGGCAAAGCCTACGAGGACTTTCGCAGCTGTGCGGCCAAGCTGCTGCCGGTCAACTTCGAGCAGATTCGCACGTCGCAGGTTGGATTCCCCGCCGGTGACGTCGCGCTCGACGCGTTGGGCCAGGCCAAACTCGACATCATTCTGCAGTTTCTCAAGGCCGACCCCAGCGTCAACCGCATCCAGCTCGATGGTCACTCCGATAACAGCGGCAACCGGCTGACCAATCGCGACCTGTCCCGTCGCCGGGCGCTGGCGGTCGAAGAGTATCTGATCGGCAATGGGGTTCCCAAGGAACAGATTACGCTGCGCTTTCACGGCGAACGCTACCCCATCGTTCCCAACAGCAGCGAGGCCAACCGGGCCAAGAACCGGCGGGTGACTATGCGTCTGGAGCGCGGGCCGGCGACCACCACCGCGGCAGCAGAGGGCGGTACACCTTCGTCCTGAAGGCGAGCGGCGCTTACGCCCCTGTAAAACAAACGTCGCGACCAGTAGAATCCCCGCTTTCCTTACAATCCCGGGAGTGGATGGCAATGGCCGACGTAAAGAAGGTAGTCCTGGCGTATTCCGGTGGCCTGGACACCTCGGTGATCCTCAAGTGGCTGCAAGACACTTATAACTGCGAAGTGGTGACCTTTACCGCCGACCTCGGTCAGGGCGAGGAAGTCGAGCCTGCTCGTGCCAAGGCCAAGGCCATGGGCGTCAAGGAAATCTACATCGACGATCTGCGCGAAGAATTTGTCCGCGACTTCGTCTTTCCAATGTTCCGCGCCAACACCGTTTACGAAGGCGAGTACCTGCTGGGTACCTCCATTGCCCGCCCGCTGATCGCCAAGCGTCTGATTGAGATTGCCAACGAGACTGGCGCCGACGCCATTTCTCACGGCGCCACCGGCAAGGGCAACGACCAGGTCCGTTTCGAACTGGGCGCCTATGCGCTGAAGCCGGGCGTCAAGGTCATCGCGCCGTGGCGCGAGTGGGATCTGCTCTCGCGCGAGAAGCTGATGGATTATGCCGCCAGCCACGAGATCCCGATCGAGCGTCACGGCAAGAAGAAGTCGCCGTACTCCATGGATGCCAACCTGCTGCACATCTCCTATGAAGGCGGCGTGCTGGAAGACACCTGGACCGAGCACGAAGAAGACATGTGGCGTTGGACCCGTTCGCCTGAGACGGCGCCGGATACGCCGACCTACATAGAACTGACTTACCGCAAGGGCGACATCGTTGCCATCGATGGCAAGGACATGACCCCGGCCGAAGTGCTGGCCTATCTGAACAAGGTCGGTGGCGAGAACGGCATCGGGCGCTTGGACATCGTCGAGAACCGCTACGTCGGCATGAAGTCGCGCGGCTGCTACGAGACCCCGGGTGGCACCATCATGCTCAAGGGCCACCGCGCCATTGAGTCGATCACCCTAGACCGTGAAGTGGCGCACCTGAAAGACGAGCTGATGCCCAAGTACGCCAGCCTGATCTACAACGGCTACTGGTGGAGCCCTGAGCGCAGCATGCTCCAGCAGATGATCGACGCCTCGCAGGTCAATGTGAACGGTGTGGTGCGTCTGAAGCTCTATAAGGGCAACGTCATCGTCACCGGCCGTAAGTCGGACGACTCGCTGTTCGACGCCAACATTGCGACCTTCGAAGACGATGCGGGCGCCTATGACCAGGCCGATGCGGGTGGCTTCATCAAGCTCAATGCGTTGCGCATGCGCATCGCCGCGAACAAGGGCCGGACGCAGTTCTGATAGAGACTGCTACGCAGCCTGACCATAACCCCGGCCGCGAGCCGGGGTTATGCTTTATGCACCGCTGATTAGGAGAGATACCCATGAGACTGCTGCATACCATGCTGCGAGTGGGCGATATGGAGCGATCCATCGCCTTCTATACCGAAGTGCTGGGCATGACGCTGCTGCGCCGCAAGGATTACCCGGAAGGCAAGTTCACCCTGGCATTTGTGGGCTACGGTGACGAAGCACATAACAGCGTGCTGGAGCTGACCCACAACTGGGGCGTCGAGAAGTATGACCTGGGAGACGGTTACGGCCATATCGCGCTGGAGGTCGAAGACGTCTACAAAGCCTGCGAGGATATCCGTAGTCGAGGCGGCAAGATCACCCGCGAGCCGGGGCCGATGAAACATGGCACCAGCATCCTGGCGTTCATCGAAGACCCGGATGCACCCCAAAGTTTCCACTAATTTGACACCCTTCTAAAGTGTTCTATTTATGGACAGGTCGCTCAGCAAATGAGA
>NZ_JBPVWS010000014.1:0-141718 GCF_053470365.1 Stutzerimonas tianxiuensis
GGACATGTGTGAAATAACCTAAGTATCTGATCTTGCGAGCAAATTTGATGTCCATAGAGGTGGGAACTTTGGGGTGCCTATGGCTACAAGGTCGAGCTGCTGTCGCCCTCGCGACGCGACTGATTTGGTGCAAAAAAGCCCCTGTGACGGGGCTTTTTCAGCTCAGAGGTCGAAGTCGAACTCGTTGAGTTGCTTCTGCAAACGACGCTCTTCGAGCAGGTTGTCGATGATCCGGCGCTTGGTCAGGTTGGTCTTGGCGACTTCGACCGGGGTCTCTGCGCCATCGTCTTCGTCATCTGCGGCGAAGTCATCTTCAATCTGGATCTCTTCTTTCTCGGACACTTGTGTCACTCCACGGCTAAGGCGCGCTGTTGGCGCACCTTATAGCGACAAAAGTGAAGGCCGTAAAAAAGATTTTTTCAATCAGGCGATAGGTTTTCTGTTTGGCGGCTCAATCGTCAGAGGTCTTGTGCTTGTATTCGCAGAGATCCTCGATACGGCAACTGCCGCATTGCGGCCTGCGCGCCTTGCAGACGTAGCGCCCGTGCAGGATCAGCCAGTGATGGGCGTCTAGGAGATAATCCTTCGGCACGAATTTGACCAGTTTGCGCTCGACCTCGAGCACGTTCTTGCCGGGCGCAATTCTGGTGCGGTTGGCGACACGGAAGATGTGGGTATCGACTGCCATGGTGAATTGGCGAAACGCCGTGTTCAGCACCACATTGGCCGTTTTGCGGCCAACGCCCGGTAGCGCCTCGAGGGCCTCACGGTTATCAGGCACCTGGCTGTCGTGTTGTTCGATCAGGATGCGGCAGGTCTCAAGAACGTTCTTGGCTTTGCTTGGATAAAGCCCGATGGTCTTGATGTAGCTGCACAGGCCGTCATAGCCGAGCGCATAGATGGCCTCGGGGGTGTTGGCGACAGGGTAAAGTTTGGCCGTTGCCTTGTTGACGCCCACGTCGGTGGCCTGGGCCGAGAGGATCACGGCAATCAACAGCTCGAACGGAGTGCTGTAGGCCAGTTCGGTCTTCGGCTCCGGGTTGTCTTCATGAAACCGGCGGAAGATCTCCAGGCGTTTGGCCGCGTTCATTTACCGCGCTCCATCCAGCATCATTCGATCACTCCGGTGACACGAACGCGACGGCTCTGCACTGGCGTCTCTGCCTGCGTCGCCTTGGCGCGCTCGGCGAGGTGCTCGTCGATACGATTCTTCAGGGCAATCAGCAGGCCGAGCACGATAAAGGCGCCTGGTGGCAGGATGGCCAACAGGAAGCCCTTGTAGTCGCTGAACAGCGTCAGCTGCCAGTCGCTGGCAATCGGGCCGAACAACAGATGCATGTTGGCGAACACCGCACCGGTGCCAACCAGTTCGCGCACGCCACCCAGCACCACGAGGACCAGGGCGAACCCGAGCCCCATGAGCAAGCCGTCAAAGCCCGCAATTAGCGGATTATGCTTGGCAGCAAAACCGTCGGCACGGCCGAGGATGACGCAGTTGGTGGTGATCAACGGGATGAAAATGCCGAGTATCTGGTACAGCTCATAGGTATAGGCCTGCATGAGCAGCTCGATACAGGTTGTCAGCGCCGCGATGATCATCACGAACGCGGGCAGGCGCACCGCAGTATTGACGACGCCCCGTACCAGCGACACGCCAACGTTCGAGCAGATCAGCACCAGGGCTGTGGCGAGCCCGAGCCCGAGCGCGTTGACCGCCGAGTTGCTCACGCCGAGTAGTGGGCACAGGCCGAGTAGCTGGACCAGTGCCGGATTGTTTTTCCACAGGCCGTTGACGCTCAGTTCGCGATAGCTTGGATTGCTCATTGGGTTCGGCCTTCCTGCTCGGCTTGCGGATCGTTGGTCTGCAATGTGTCGCGGGTCGCAGCGGCGCCGGCCCGCGAGTGGGTAGTGACCTCGTCCGGGTCAACCTCATCTTCCAGCGCAGCTTCGGCTGCTATCGGCGCCCTGTCGGCAGCGAGCAGCTCCTGCTTGTGGGCTGCAAAGTATTGCAGGGCCCGATGCACGGCGCCCACTACGGCCCGCGGCGTAATGGTGGCTCCGGCAAACTGGTCGAACTCGCCACGATCCTTCTTGACGGCCCAGCCTGACGCGTCTGGATCGCTCAGTGAGCGGTTTTCAAAGCTGCGTATCCAGGGGCTCTTGGCCAGTTCGATCTTGTCGCCCAAGCCGGGCGTTTCACGGTGAGCGACCACGCGAACGCCGGCGACTCGCCCGTCTGCCTGCACGCCTACCAGCAGCTGGATCGCACCGCTGTATCCGTCGGGTGCAATGGCTTGCAGGATCACCGCGCTTGGCTGGCCGTTCTTCATCGCGACATAGGCCGGCATGGGCTGGCGAGTGCCAAGCAGCGGATCTTGCACCAGAACGCTGCTGTCGAGCAGCTGATTGTCATAGCTGTCTCTAGGGAGGATCTCGTTGAGGGCCCGTAATTGTGCTGCACGCTCCGAGGCTTGAATTCGTTCTGCCGTGAACTGCTGGAGCAGGGTCACGCCGCCGACGGTGAAAATCGCAAACAGGCCGAGCACCAGGCTGTTCTTGAGCATCGAGCGACTGAGTTCAGGGATGATCATGTCATTCGCCCAGCTTGAAGCCGCGCTCGGCCTTGCGATGGCCGTAGGTGCGCGGACGGGTGTAATAGTCGATGGTGGGAGCTGACAGGTTCATCAGCAGCACGGCGAACGCCACGGCATCCGGATAGCCGCCCCAGGCGCGAATGACATAGACGAGAATGCCCACGCCTGCACCGAAAATAAGTCGGCCCTGATTGCTGGTGGCGCTGCTAACCGGATCCGTGACGATGAAGAAGGCGCCGAGCATGGTGGCGCCGCTGAGCAGGTGGAACAGCGGTGAACCATGGCTATCAGAGCCTGAACCGTTCCAGAACAACAAGCTCATGACGACCAACGCGGCAAGCATGCCAACCGGCGCGTGCCAGCTGAACAGGCGCTTGTGCAGGAGGAACAGGCCGCCGGCCAGAAACGCGAGGTTGACGACCTCCGAGCCGATCCCGCCGAAGTGACCGAAAGCTGGGTTGGCCCAAAGCTCGTCCACGGTCAGGCTCTTGTTGACCTTCAGAACATCGAGCGCGGTGGCCTGTGTCCATCCATCGGGCAGCGAGACGATGCCAAGGATGTGCTGCAGTCCGGCACTCAAGCCGACCGTGTGGGGCACAGGCCAGGTGGTCATTTCCACCGGAAACGAAACGAGCACCACCACGTAGCCAATCATGGCGGGATTGAAGGGGTTCTGACCCAGTCCACCATAGAGCTGCTTGCCGAGCGCGATGGCGCTGCCCGTGGCGATCAATGTCAGCCACCAGGGCGAGTAGGGTGGCAGCGCCAGTGCTAGCAGGACCGCCGTAACCAATGCGCTGCCGTCGCGCAGGAAGAATTGCACTGGGCGTTGCCTTAGTCTCAGGATCAGCGCCTCACATCCCAGGGCTACAGCGCTGGCCCAGAGCAGGTTGATCAGGGTGCCGGCGCCATACAGCCACGTCAGGGCGATTACGCCGGGCAAGGTTGCCGCCAGCACCAGCAACATGACTCGCTGGGTGCGGTTGTTTCCTTTGGTGTGCGGTGAGGTGATGCGGGGCAGGGCCATTGGCTCTCCGGTGAATACTTGAAAGGAAGGGCGATCACCTGTCGATCACCACACTCCCTGTAGCAGCGCCGACGGCGCTGCTCCTGACGATTAGGTATGTTCCTGAAGTTTGCGCTCGGCATCGCTCAGACGTGCCTGGGCGCGTTCGATGGCCGCTGGGTCGCCGTTGTCGTCGCGCTGGAGCTTGCGCAGATCGGCGCGTGCAAACGCAACTTCGGTCTTGAGTGTCCGGGTCTGCTTATCTATGGGCTGCTTGTCGGTGCGCACCAGGTCTGGTGCCGGCTTGCCGGATCCAGCCTCAGCGTCATGAAGCGCCTGCTCGGCACTCGCCAGAGCATCGCCCAGCTTGCTCAGCTGCGCCTCTTCGGCACCGGCCTTTTCGGCTTTCTTGAGTTCTGCTCGTTTCATCGCCAACTCGATCTTGGCTTTCTTGAGCGCCTCTTCGCCAGGTGTCTTGGCTGCAGGCTTGGTTTCTTTTGGCGGCTCGAGCGCGGTTTCAGCCTCGGCCAGTTGTGACCGCAAGCGGCTCAATTCTGCCTCCTGCTCAGCGTCTCTTGTTTCGAGCTTCTCCAGCTTGCGGACCTGAGCACGTAGCATCGCCGCTTCGATCTTGGCTTTCTTTGCCGCGTCGTCATTGGCGGGTTTGGCTGGCGTCGCAGAGGTGGTGTCCTGCACTGACGCTAGTGTTTTCTCCGCTTCGGTCAGTTGAGCCAGAAGGCGGCTCAGCTCGGCGTCCTGGTCGGCATCGCGGGCGTCGAGCTTCTCCAGCTTGCGAACCTGAGCGCGCAGCATCGCCGCTTCGATCTTGGCTTTCTTTGCCGCGTCGTCATTGGCGGGTTTGGCTGGCGTCGCAGGGGGAGTGTCCTGCAGTGCAGCCAGTTTTTTCTCCGCTTCGGTCAGCTCGGCCTGAAGGCGGCTCAGCTCGGCATCCTGGTCGGCATCGCGGGTATCGAGCTTCTCTAGCTTGCGGACCTGAGCGCGCAGCATCGCGGCTTCGATCTTAGCTTTCTTTGCCGCGTCGTCATTGGCGGGTTTGGCTGGCGTCGCAGGGGTGGTGTCCTGCACAGAAGCTAGTGTTTTCTCCGCTTCGGTCAGCTGGGCCAGGAGGCGGCTCAGCTCGGCGTCCTGGTCGGCATCGCGGGCGTCGAGCTTCTCCAGCTTGCGGACTTGGGCACGCAGCATCGCGGCTTCGATCTTGGCTTTTTTGGCAGCCTCATCGTTGACCGGCGGTGCCGCGAGGGAAGCATCATCAGGGCCAGCGGCTTCGTCCAGTGCCTTCTGCGCATTGGCAGCAGCGGTACGCAGCTCGGTAACCTGAGCTTCTAGTTCAGGCGTCGCATGGATGGCCAGCTGCTTTTCCGCTTTTTTCAGCGCGACCTGCGCCATGCTGGCTTCGATCTTGAGCTTCTTCTGCTGCTCGGACAGGCCCGCCTTTTGCGCCTGGACGCGGGCGACCGGATCGTCCTGATTCGGTACTGAACTGGTCTCGGCTTGAGCCGCCTTGGCTTTTGCCGCGCGCTCGGCGCGGGCTTTACGGTCGGCCTCTTTCTGCTCTTCGGCACGGCGCAAGCGCTCCTGGCGCAGCTCGAAGCGCTGCTTGGAGTGTTCGGCTTTCTGCTGTTTCTGCTCCAGTTCGCGGATTTCGCCCTTGGCAGCGCGGTAGTACTGCACCAGCGGAATACTCGACGGGCAGACGTAGGCACAAGCGCCGCACTCGATGCAGTCGAACAGGTTGTAGGCCTTGAGCTGCTCGTGCTCCTGGCCCAGCGCGAAGAAGTGTAATTGTTGCGGTAGCAGGCTTGCCGGGCACGCTTCTGCACACTCGCCGCAGCGAATGCATGGCAGTGCTGGTGGTGGCGGAGGCAGTTCCGAAAGTGTGCTGGCGAGCAGGCAGTTGGTGGTCTTGATCAGCGGCACGTCCATTGACGGCAGGGTATAGCCCATCATCGGTCCGCCCATGATCAACCGATTGACCCGGGCGGGGTCGAGACCGGCGAATTCCAGCAGATCAGCCACTGGCGTACCGATCAACGCCTCGACATTCATGGGGCGCGCCAAGGCTTCGCCGGTCAGTGTCGTAACACGGGAGATAAGCGGTTTACCCAGCAGTACGGCGTCATGGATGGCGACGCATGTACCGACGTTCTGGCACAGCATGCCGATGTCGGCCGGCAGGCCGCCGCTGGGGACCTCTTCGCCGGTCAGAATCTGTATCAGCTGCTTTTCGCCACCCGAGGGGTACTTGGTAGGAAACACCTTGACCAGGAATCCTCGGTCGCCCACGGCGGTGCGGACGGCTTCGATCGCCTCCGGTTTGTTGTCCTCAATTCCGATCAGCACCTGCTTCGGCTGGATCAGGTGAACAAGTATCTCAATCCCCGCGACAAGCTCGTTTGCCTTCTCGCGCATCAACCTATCGTCGGCCGTGATATAGGGCTCGCATTCGGTGCCGTTGATGATCAGTGCACGAATTTCCCGGGTGGGCGGCCCGTTCAGCTTGACGGCCGTTGGGAAGCCGGCGCCACCGAGTCCGCTTATGCCTGCCTGACGGATCTGTTCCAGCAGCTGGTCAGGCTGCGCTGCTCGGTAATCCGGTTGCGGCTGCAGTTCGATCCATTCGTCCTGGCCATCGCTGTCGATCACGACCGCCGCGCTGAGCATCCCTGACACGTGAGGGTAGGGCTGGGGGCCGATGAAACTGACCGTTCCGGACGTCGGTGCATGAACCGGCGCACTGACAAAGCCAGCGGCCTCGGCGATCTTCTGCCCCTTGAGCACACGCTCCCCCAGCGTAACGCAGGGCTCAGCGGGCGCACCGAGATGTTGGACCAGCGGAACCACCAGACGAGCGGGAAGGGGTGGCCGCTGAATCGGCGTGCGGTTGGAAAGCTCCTTGCACTCCGGAGGGTGTATGCCGCCATGAATATCCCAGACGTTCAGTGAGGTCATGCGGCCTGCTCCCGGTCACTGGCGATCAACTGGCCTGGCGTCAGCGGTTGGTCCCACTTCCAGCTCTGCAGATTGCTGCCGAGTTCAATCATGTCGATACAGTCCACCGGGCACGGCTCGACGCAAAGGTCGCAACCGGTGCACTCGGACACGATGACGGTGTGCATCTGCTTGGCGGCGCCGACAATGGCGTCCACCGGGCAGGCCTGAATGCACTTGGTGCAGCCGATGCATTCAGCTTCGCGGATATAGGCGACCCGCGGAGGCACTTCGCCTTCCACCGCGTCCAGCGGCTCAGGCTCGACATCGAGCAGGTCGGCCAGTGCCTGGATCGTTGACTCGCCCCCTGGGGGGCATTTGTTGATCTTGTCGCCGCCGGCGATCGCCTCGGCGTAGGGCTTGCAGCCGGGGTAGCCGCACTGACCGCATTGGGTCTGCGGCAGCAACGCATTGATCTGTTCGGCAATCGGGTCGCCTTCGACGCGGAAGCGCACCGCGGCGAAGCCGAGAATGGCTCCACAAACCAGGCACAGCGCGAGAAGCGCAAGCACCGCTATCACGACCAGACTCATAGCTTGATCAACCCACTGAAGCCCATGAACGCCAGCGACATGAGGCCTGCCGTGACCATGCCGATGGCCGCGCCCTGGAAGGATCTGGGCACATCGGCAATCGCGATGCGTTCACGCATGGCCGCAAACAACACCAATACCAGCGAAAAACCCAGGCCAGCGGCAAAGCCGTTTGCGGTAGCGGTCAGAAAGGTGAACTCGGATTTGTTGGCGTTTAGGAGCGCGACGCCCAGCACGATGCAGTTGGTCGTGATCAACGGCAAAAAAATGCCCAGCACGCGGTACAGCAGGGGACTGGTCTTATTCACCACCATCTCGGTGAACTGCACCACCACGGCAATCACCAGAATGAAACTGATGGTGCGAAGAAATTCCAGATCCAGCGGCTTGAGGACATACTGCTGAACGATGTAGCTGCACATCGCCGCCAGGGTCAGAACAAAGGTTGTGGCCAGCGACAGGCCAATGGCGGTTTCGATTTTCTTCGAAACACCCATGAACGGGCACAGACCGAGGAACTGCACCAGGACGAAATTATTGACCAGGATGGCGCTAACCATGATCAGGGCGAGTTCGGTCATCGCGGGTTCCTGTGGCGCTCTGCATGAGCCGAGGCTAAAAGGCCGCTATTATCGGGAAGCGGCAGCAGCCGTACAAGGCCGGGAGGTGATGTGGCCCCAAGGCAACTGCGGTCTGATGACACATATGGACATGCACCACCTGTCCGGTTGAAAGCCAGCCGACCATTTGCTGTGGTCTGATCAAGTGAGGCCGTAACTCTCAGGTGGAGCGGTTCTTGGAGGTGCATAGTGAAGATACCAATGGCGCTTTTGCTGCTGGCATTCGGGTTTGGGAACCATGCGTTTGCCGACTCCCGGGGTGGTGTGTGGGTCTACCAACCTGATGGCGGCAGCTATCGTGTAGGAAGCCGCGGATATCAGTACGATCCGCGCAGCCCATATCCGCAACACAGACAGTATCCACAGAACCTTCCGCCTCGCTATCAGGGGCAGCTCCCTCCGCAGTATTACGATCGCCACCGAGGGGCTGATCGGCACAGCTGGGACCATAGGAGAGGGACAGAAGGTCGTCATCCGCAGCGGTGGAAGGATGAGCGTAGCTCCAGGTTCGATCACCCTTCGCGCTGGGATCGTGATCATTCGAGAGATTTTCGCCGCCCACCGTTAGTGCGCGATGGTCGCGACTACCGTATGCATCACCGGCGCGATTTCGACGGTCGCCACTATCGCCGCTGAGGCACGTGGGGTTAACCGCCCCCGCTGTAGATAAGAATCGCGGACGCGCCACTATTGTTGTCTGCCGCGTTGCGTTTGGCGTAGATCCTTTGCTGCGTATGTATTCGGATTTTACTTAGCGGTTTCTCCAGCGAGGATCGCGCTTTTCCAAGAACGCATTGACTCCTTCCAGAGTGTCGTCGGCTTCGAACAGGTCGACGAATGCCTCACGCTCTGCCGCTGCAAGACTGGCCGGGCCGCGGCTGTGCATCGAATCAATCAGTGTTTTGATTGTGCGTACGGCCACCGGGCTCTGACGCGCCACGCGGGAGGCCAGCAACAGTGCGTGGCCTCGAGCTTCACCCGGCTCCACAACCTGTTCGACCAGGCCGATACGCATAGCCGTGTCCGCATTGATCCGTTCGCCGCAGAGAATCATCCGCTTCGCCCAGCCTTCGCCTACAAGCCATGCAAGTGCCTGGGTGCCGCCAGCGCAGGGCAGTAAGCCGACCGAGGCTTCAGGTAGGCCTAGCTGAGCCTGTTGCTCAACGATGCGCAGGTCACATGCCAGAGCGCACTCCAGACCTCCCCCAAGCGCGAAACCGTTTATGGCCGCTATGGATACCCCGCGAAACTCTCGAAGGGCTTCGAAGGCCTCACCGAAGCGCTTCGCCATTTCACGTGCACGGGTGCGGTCGCCATCGGCGAAGAGCTTGAGGTCGGCGCCCGCGCTGAAGAATTTTTCACCCTGGCCGGTGATTACCAGCGCATAGACCTCATCGTCATGGTTCAGGTGTTCGACGACTTGCTTAAGGCCAATCAGCGAGTCACGGTCCCAGGTGTTGGCAGGGGGGTGGTTGATGGTGATCAGCGCGGTGTGCCCATGCTTTTCGACGGTCAGTTTGTGGGTCAAATCGAAAAAACCGGACTTATACGGCTCTACTGCAGTGGTGCTCATGGTGTTGGTCATCCTCGTCAGGATCGAATACCTTCAACCGAGTCTAGTTGCAATCTTTTCGATCTGGCGAGGCGCTGTGGCGCGGGCGGGCGCATAGGGGGAGTTGTTGCAGGAGCGGCGCAAGGCGAGATAGGTACGTGCGATGGGCCTTGGAGCGGCCTGGTATCCCAGAGCCGCTCCTTTGCGTCCGTTTACTGGAGGGCGAGCGTCTGTCCGCCAGCGCGGCGCTCGGTCTGCCATTCGGCAAGCGATGGGGCTGCCTGGTCGCCGGTGAGGCGATGGACGATTTCGAAATAGTCCTGTTTGAAACGATCCTTGAGCACTTCCTCGCGCGGCTTGACCTTCACCGCGTACACCGTCTGCACGTTCTGGTGATCGAAGCTGCGCCATTCTTGTTCGCCCTTGAGTAGGCTGTAACGGTGGCCCTCCAGTGCGGCAATGATCCGTTCGCTATCGAGGCTACGGGCCCGAGTAGCCGCGTCGGCCCATTGATAGACGATGCTGTAGGCCGAGGCGGCCGAGCTGGACGGGTGGGTCTGATAGCGTTCATCGTAGTTCTGCACGAACTGCTTGCCCGCCACGGAGCCTTCCAGTTCTGGTACGCGCCAGGTCCAGGGTTCGGTGCCCAATACGCCGCGCATGATGTCCGGGCCGGCTGTTTCGACCATGCTCAGCGTCAGGTTGGGTACTGCGACCTGCATCCGCTTGTTCAGGCCGAGTTCGTCGGCGATCCGCATGGCGCGCACCAGGTCCTCGCCAAACAGGACCAGTACCAGGACTTCGGCATCGCTGCTGGCGACTTGGGTCAGGGCTTCACGGTAGTCGGAGAGGCGGGCACCGGGAAACGCCGTCTTGATGCCCGGGTGCTGATTACTGTTCTGGGTGCCTGTGGCCAGGCGTAGCGAGCTTTCGCTGGTGTGCCCCCAGGTGTAATCCGAGGTGATGTAGAAGTAGCGTTTGTTCGGCAGATGCTTGTTCAGGTATTGGCCCAGCACCTGCGCGCTCATCCAGGCGTTGTTGCATTCGCGGAACATGTAGCGGTGGGCGTCTTTGCCTGTTGTGTCGTTTGAATAGGTCAGGGTGCCGAAATAGAGTAAACCCCTTTCCTTGGCACGCTTGCCTGCGGCGATGGCCACGGCGCTGGACGCGCCACCGAACAGCATGACCGCACCCTCGTCGGCCAGTTTGTCCACGTTGGCGACGGCTTTCTCGGGTCTGGATGCGGAGTTACGGCTGGATAGCTGGAGCGGTCTGCCTAGAACGCCGCCTCTGGCGTTGATTTCATCGACTGCCAGCAACGCCCCACGCATCTGCGATAGTCCTTCTTCTTTATAGCTACCGGTGCGAGGGTAATTGAGGCCGAGGGTGATCGGATCGGCAGCTTCAACTGCCAGACAGAACCCCAGCCCGAGGGCGAGGAGCGTAGTCCGTTTCATTGCTGATTCCTTGTTGTATTTTTTATTGGCGAGAGGCTTTTTTACTGCGCGCTGCGGCCCTTCGTCACGCACTCATTGGTCGTATGGGGGCAGTCTTTCGCTTGGCTGTGAGGTAGCCGACATTTTCTGAGAGTTATTGGCGGTAAGGACATGCTCAGACTCGCGCATTGACTCCGCCAGATCCTTTCCCTAGGGTTCGGCGCCTCAGCAGCCAGGGCAACGCCATGAATCAAGATGACCGCGTCAAACTTGAAGAAAGCTGGAAAGCAGCGCTGAAGGAAGAATTCGAGCAGCCGTACATGAAACAGCTGGGCGAGTTTCTGCGTCGCGAGAAGGCGGCCGGGAAAGTCATCTATCCACCGGGGCCTCTGATATTCAACGCCTTGAATTCGACTCCGTTGGAGCAGGTTCGCGTCGTGATTCTGGGGCAGGATCCCTATCACGGGGCCGGTCAGGCGCACGGGCTGTGTTTTTCGGTGCAGCCTGGTGTGGCGCCGCCGCCGTCATTGCAAAACATCTTCAAAGAGCTCAAGCGCGACCTGAATCTGGACGTACCCAGCCACGGCTATCTTCAGTACTGGGCGGATCAAGGCGTGCTGATGCTCAATACTTCTCTGACTGTGGAGCAGGGGATGGCCGGATCGCACGCCAAGATGGGCTGGCAGGGTCTGACTGATCGGATCATCGAGGTGATAAGCGAAAAGCGCTCGGACGTGGTGTTTCTATTGTGGGGTGCCCATGCCCAAAGCAAAGCGAAGCTAATTGATCCGACCCGGCACCTGTTACTGAAGTCCGTTCATCCCTCACCACTTTCAGCGCACCGGGGATTCATCGGTAACGGTCATTTCAGTCGCACCAATCAATTTCTAAAACAGCGGGACCTTGAGCCTATCGACTGGAAGTTGCCAGAGTCAGTCTGAGCGGCGCCGAAGCGCCGCTGACCGGATCGGTTATTGCTGTTCGCCGTGCTTCGAGGCCAGCTCTTGAGCCTTGTTTAGATGCTGCTCTAGGGTCTTGAGCGTCGACTCAGCGTACTTCTTGAGCTCAGCGTTCTCACCATTTTTGGCGTACTCACGAAATAGCTCGATGGTTTGCTCATGGGCTACGACCTGATTGTTCGCATAGGCCTCATCGAAATTCTCGCCTTCTCGCAGTTCAAGAATCATCGCCTTTGCCTGGTCCATCAACGTAGCGTCGTCGGACATTTCGAGATCATCATGCTGGCGAGCTAGCTCAGCGAGTTTCTGGTTTGCCTTGGTGTGGTCGTCGATCATTTTCTGGGCAAACGTTTTGATGTCTTGGGACTTGCTTTCGCTCATGGCCAATTTGGCGGCTTCGATTTCGGCGATGCCTTTTGCCGATGCTTCGTCTACGAAATTTTCACCTTCTGCGGCGAGTGCGAAGTTCGCAGAAACACTGAACAGCAATGCTGCGGTCCCGGAAAAGAAAAAGTTGGTCGTGCGGTTCATCTTAAAGTCTCCTTCAACCTGACAAGCTCGTAGCGCCGGGGCATGTGCCTAGGGCGCGGGCAAGATGCGGCAAGAACGCCGTCTATCAAGTGACTTGAGGCTGCGGTAGCGGTTCCTCACAGCAGGCGAACGGTAGGCTGGTCGACGGGATTAAGATGGAGGTGACAGCAGAAGTGACGGTATACGCGGGCGCTGAATGGCACCCGCACGGCTATTTACTGGAGCATGCTCATCGCGGCGTCCATCGCGGCGGAGAGATCTTCGTCTTCCTGTAACAATGTGCTCGGGTCGAGGCCGAGCTGGGCGAATGCGGGGATCTGATTCCAGTCGAGTTGGGTATAGGGGTGCGAGGTGCCGATATAGCTCTGCAATGTCGCCACCTGGACGATATCTACATAGTCCACCTTCACTGAGGCTCGGGAAAAATCCAGGTACTGGCCGGGGACCGTGGCTATTGGGTCGGGAAACTCCCAGGCGCGAAGGATCTTTTCCCCGATAATCGGATGGATCCGATCAATGACGTGGTTGAGGCTGATCGAATCGCTGAGCAGCGCGCTGTGCTCTTCTGCGTAGGTGAGAATCGGCAGGACTCCGATCTGATGAACCAGGCCCGCGAGCGTCGCTTGGTCGGCCGGCAGGCGGGTGTAGTTGCGGCAAAGCACATGACTGATAGCGGCAATCTCGGTGCTCTTGTTCCAGACCTCACGCATCTTGCGATCCACCACGTCGGTAGTCGCTTGGAACATCTGTTCCATGGCCAAGCCGGTCGCCAGGTTTGACGTGTAGTTGATGCCCAGGCGGCTGATCGCCATCTGTAGGTCGTTAATCTCCCTGTTGGTACGCAGCAGCGGGCTGTTTACCACTTTGATGATGCGAGCAGTAAGGGCGGTATCATTGCCGATCACCTTGGCCAGCGTCGGAATACTAACGTCCGGATCCTCTGCGGCTTCTCGCACCCGCAGCGCGACTTCCGGAAGCGTCGGCAGGACCAGTTCGTCATTTTCGATAGCCTGTGTAAGCGCCTGCTGGACCTTGTCGGCAAGAGTGCTCATGTCTTTCCTTACTTTATAATTCGGTGTGGAATGTGGCTGGCAACGGTTAGCGCTGGATCTCACGGTCCGCGTCTAGCGTGTAGGGCAACTGCAGCACGGTCAGCGGGAGGCCGTCAGGGGACCCTAGGAAAAGTCGACCATCAGCCGCCGCATCTTCCTGCAGCACGGCCAACAGTTCTAGCGAGCCCTCGGCGTTTGCTGCCATGACGACTTCGCCAACGCTTGAGCCATGCACCGGGGAGTAGATCTCAAGCCCAGCGGCCGGCACCGGTGCATCGATGTTCTGAACCGCAAGGCGATGCAGCCGGCGCTTCAATTTACCCAGATACTGCATCCGCGCGACAATTTCCTGGCCGGTGTAACAGCCCTTTTTGAAGCTGACGCCGCCCAGCGCCTGCAGGTTGATCATCTGTGGGATAAACAGCTCACGGGTCGCGGCTACCACCTGGCCGATACCGGCGCGAATCTGTGCCAGCAGCCAGCGATCAGTTGACGCCTCGGGGAGCTGGGCCGCCAGCCGAAGCTGGGTGGTCTCGGCGTCCTTTGAGCGGGTCCAGAGCTCGGCGCGGCCATCGCTAAGGCGCACGGCGATCAATCCGTGCGCGGCGGCCACGGCGTCGGCCGTCTGGGGAAGATCTAGGCCAAGGCTGACAAGAGCACCGTCACCTTCGCTGAGTCCGAATCGAACCCATTCTGCACTCTCATCATGCAGTTTGGATTTTGAGAACGCGGCGAACTTGGTCAGCTCGGCGAGTTGTGGCTGGACCAATTCGAGATCCATCGCCAGCAGATAGCCGTCTCCATCTGGGAGGATGCGGAAACTGGACTGCATCCGACCTTTGGGTGTGCAGCGCGCACCGAGACTCGAATGCTGTTCATTAAGGTAATTGAGGTTGCAGGTCAGTTGTCCCTGCAGAAACTTGCTCGCATCCGCGCCGCGTACGGCCAGGACGCCTTCGTGCGACAAAACGCAAAAGAAAGCAGTGTCAGTCATGACGAGTCGCCGTGGAGAAATCCGGACCGGCATCATAGCAGGCCATCGGTGAAATACAGTGTGCGCCAACTGCCACTCCGGGCCCTGTTAATGCGTGTGCCGCCTGAACGCTGCAGTCGGTATAATGCCGTGCTTCAACTCAGGAGCTTTTGCATGGTCGAACAATCCGAACTCAATCGCCTGTTCTGGCAGAGCCGTCGCGGCATGCTCGAGCTGGATGTGCTGCTGGTGCCTTTCGTCAAGGAGGTCTATCCGCAGCTCGACGAAGAGGATCAGCGCCGTTACCGCAAACTGCTGAGCTGTGAGGACCAGGACATGTTTGGCTGGTTCATGGAGCGCGCCGTGCCCGACGACGAAGATCTACGCTACATGGTTCGAATGATTCTTGACCGTGTCCAGCCATAGTAGCCAGGCATTCGAATGTCGGTGGCATGCATCTGGCACGCTGTTGGCGCTGTATCTGCTGATGGTGATGCTGGCCGTAATCACACTCTTGTCATTGCCGGTGCCATCCTGGCTAAGTGTGCTCGGGTTGTTGCTGTGCGCGCTGCACGCAGCCTGGGTTATACCGTCGCACGTCTTGCTCTGTCGTGGTTGTTCATGGCTTGGTCTGCGCCATGATCAGCACGGCTGGTCGCTAAGGAGTCGGGAGGGCGGTTGGCAGCCGGTGCAATTGTTACCTGACAGCATTGCGCTACCGCTGGTTGTGGTGCTGCGATTCAAATTGCCGGGCGATTGGTTCTCTCAAGGGCTCTGCATCCCACGCGGGGCTATGACGCCCGAGCAGCACCGACGCTTGCGGCTCAGACTGAAGTTCAGTCGTCGTAGGTGGGCGGCACCAGAATAGTGTCTGTCGCTTCGGGTAGCTGTTCAGGGTAGTCCAGCGTGAAATGCAAGCCTCGACTTTCCTTGCGTTGCATAGCCGACCCGATCATCAACTCGGCAACAGTTGCTAGGTTCCGCAGCTCGATGAGGTCCCGACTGACTTTGTAATTACTGTAGAACTCATCGATTTCCCCAAGCAGCAAGCGAACCCGGTGTTGTGCGCGCATCAGTCGCTTGGTGGTGCGAACGATGCCAACGTAGTCCCACATGAACCGTCGCAGCTCGTCCCAGTTGTGCGCAATGATGACGTCTTCGTCTGAGTCCGTAACCTGAGTTGCATCCCACGTCGGCAGGACGTTGGGCGAGGCGACGCCTGGTAGTTCGCGCAGCATGTCCTGGGCAGCAGAGCGCGCGTAGACGAAACACTCGAGCAGCGAATTGCTGGCCATGCGATTGGCGCCGTGCAGGCCGGTGAAGCTGGTTTCGCCGATTGCATAGAGCCCAGGTATGTCGGTTCTGCCGGCTTGGTCAACCAGCACGCCGCCGCAGGTATAGTGAGCCGCAGGCACTACGGGAATTGGCTCGCAGGTAATGTCGATGCCGAACTCCAGACAACGCTCATATACGGTCGGAAAGTGCGCTTTGATGAATTCCGAAGGCTTGTCGCTGATGTCCAGGAAGACGCAATCGATGCCGAGGCGCTTCATTTCATGATCGATCGCGCGGGCCACGATGTCACGTGGCGCCAATTCCGCGCGCGGGTCGAAACGTGGCATGAAGCGTTCGCCGTTGGGCAATTTCAGTACGGCACCCTCACCGCGTAATGCCTCGGTAATGAGAAAGCTTTTGGCTTTTGGATGATAAAGGCAAGTTGGATGAAACTGATTGAACTCCAGGTTGCCCACTCTGCATCCTGCGCGCCACGCCATCGCGATGCCGTCGCCGCATGCCCCGTCGGGGTTGCTCGTATATAGGTATACCTTCGCCGCGCCACCCGTTGCCAGTACGGTGAACTTCGCGTGAAAGGTATCCACTTCGTCGGTGTTTCGGTTCAGCACGTACGCGCCAAGGCACCGCCTGCCGCTCAATCCCAACTTGCGTTCAGTGATCAGGTCAACGGCGACGCGCTGATGCAGCAGATCAATGTTTTCCCGATTATGAGCGCGGGCAAGCAAGGTGTTGAATATGGCCGCGCCGGTCGCATCGGCGGCATGAATGATGCGTCTGTGACTGTGTCCGCCCTCCCGGGTCAGGTGATATTCGAAGCCGTCTTCTTCGCGTTCGGCGTCGTCGCGGGTGAAGGGGACGCCTTGTTCGATCAGCCACTGGATGGCTTCGCGGCTGTGTTCGACGGTAAAGCGTACCGCTTCTTCCTTGCACAGTCCGCCGCCCGCAACGAGGGTGTCGGCGACATGCGATTCGATTGTGTCGGTGTTGTCCAGTACTGCGGCCACACCGCCCTGAGCCCAATACGTCGAGCCGTTGGCCAGCTCGCCCTTACTCAGCACCGCGACCCGAAGCGAGGGTGGAAGGTTGAGCGCCAGGGTCAGACCGGCTGCGCCGCTGCCTATGACTAGAACGTCGTATTGATAATGTCGGCTCATTTCGAATCTCACGTTGAGGCGAGCGCTAGTATATAGGCGCGTCCCCCGGCAAAATAGCGGGCCTTGTTGGACTTGGCTGGATGCTTTGGAACTTTTCTTGCAGGCTCGTCTCTATAGACAGTTGTGGATGCTGACCGGCTGGCCATCGTTCGGTGGGCGGCGGTTTTTTGCTGTGGATATTAGAGGGGTGTCGTCGAAACGGTTCGTTTTGGCGCGTCGCTCGTCAATGCCGTCAGGTGTGTTGCAGGAATGCTTGCTTGGAGGGGGAGAACTTTTGTGTAAAGCCCGGGTCTATTCTGGCAGGTCAGCTCGTAGGCGAGCGCAGCACCCCTTCCGGGTCATGGAGGAGTGTTTATGCTAACCCAGGAGCAGGACCAGCAACTGGTCGAACGAGTGCAGCGGGGAGATAAACGGGCTTTCGATTTATTGGTATTGAAATACCAACACAAGATTCTAGGGTTGATCGTGCGCTTTGTGCATGATTCTCACGAAGCCCAGGATGTTGCGCAGGAAGCCTTTATTAAAGCCTATCGCGCGCTTGCGAATTTCCGCGGGGACAGTGCTTTTTATACATGGCTGTACCGCATTGCCATCAATACGGCAAAGAATCATCTGGTTGCTCGAGGAAGGCGGCCGCCTGACAGCGATGTCAGTTCCGAGGATGCCGAGTTCTATGAAGGCGATCACGCCCTCAAAGATATCGAGTCGCCGGAACGAGCGCTTCTCAGGGATGAAATTGAAGACACAGTTCATAGAACTATCCAGCAACTTCCAGAAGATTTACGTACCGCTCTAACACTGCGTGAATTTGATGGTCTTAGTTATGAAGACATTGCAAACGTCATGCAGTGTCCGGTGGGTACGGTCCGCTCACGGATATTCCGGGCGCGGGAAGCCATCGATAAAGCATTGCAACCCTTGTTGCATGAATCCTGAGACAGCGGCGATAGCCAAGAGAGGAACCGCCATGAGTCGTGAAGCCCTGCATGAATCGCTGTCCGCGGTGATGGATAACGAAGCGGACGAGTTGGAATTACGTCGAGTGCTCTCCGCAGAGGGCGACAATGAAATGCGGTCGACCTGGTCGCGCTACCAGATCGCGCGTGCCGCAATGCATAAGGAGCTGATCGAGCCTCGTCTGGATATTGCCTCGGCAGTGTCGGCGGCGTTGGCTGATGAGCCTGCAATCACCGCCGTTAAGCCACAGCGCTTCGCTTGGCGTAATGTTGGTCGTCTCGCTGTAGCGGCATCGGTTACAGTCGCTGTGTTGGCAGGTGTGCGCCTGTACAATCAGAGTGAAGTAGCCGGGCCTCAGATTGCTCAGCAACCTGCGCAACCGAGCATTGCAGTCCCGCAAGCTACTCAAGGTCCGGCTGTACTAGCTGGATATAGCGAAGGTACGGTTACTTCCGGTGCCCAGGTGTCGGGTGCGGACGCGCCGGCTGAAAGCTGGCATGAAAAGAGATTGCCGGCTTACGTGCGTCAGCATGCCCAGCAGGCCGCTTTCGGTAGCGGTTCGGAAAGTGCTCTGCCCTATGCTCGTGCTGCCAGCATGGAAGATCGTTAAGGAACAACATGCGTGTAATGCCGCTGTTTGTGGTGCTCGGAGGCTGGCTATCAATGCCGGCCTTTGCTGCTGAGGCCGATGTGCTGATGCAGCGACTTGCTGATGCTGAGAAAAAACAAAGCTATCAAGGCACTTTCGTCTATGAGCGCAATGGAAGTTTTTCCAGTCACTCTGTTTGGCAGCTGGTAAAAGAACAACAGCTGCATGAGCGACTTTTGCAGCTTGATGGTCCGGCTGCAGAGGTAGTGATGCTCAACGGGAAGATTCAGTGTGCATCTGAAGACATGGCGTCCCAAGTGCGGGAGGTTACGCCATGGCGCCAGCAGCAACTGGAGCCGGAGCTGCTCTCCAAGTGGTACAACTTTCAAGTTATCGGCGAATCCCGAGTTGCAGGGCGACCCACGGTCGCGCTAGCGGTTCGTCCCCGGGATCAGCATCGCTATGGCTTCGAGCTGCATCTCGATCGTGAAACCTCCCTGCCGCTTAAATCGTTGTTGCTTGACGAAAGTGGACAGCTGCTCGAGCGTTTTCAGTTCACGCATTTTGCACCAGGCTCAGTGGCTGCCGCAGAGGTAAAAGGTGGAGCTGATTGCAAATCGGTCTCGGTTCCGGCAGGGCAAGCGGAGCCGGCATCAACCCAATGGCGCTCTGATTGGCTGCCTGATGGGTTTCAGCTAATCGACTCAAGCGTGCGTCCAAGCCCCGCTTCAAAAGAGTCGGTGACTTGGCTGGCTTACGGTGATGGCATTGCTCGTGTATCGGTATTTATCGAGCCATTGGGCGGCGCTGTGGTCGAGGATGCGCGTAGTCAGATGGGGCCGATTGTGGCCGTATCGAAGCGTATATCCACGGCTGGCGGCGATGTCATGGTCACTGTCATTGGGGAAATTCCTCTAGGTACTGCGGAGCGAATCGCATTGTCCATGCGCTCTGGAGTTGATCAGACGCCGCAATGATCGAGGAGTCAGGTCGTGTAGTCGCGTTGGCGCCCGGTGCTGTTTGGGTTGAGACTGAGCGCCATAGCACCTGTTCAGGTTGCTCTGCGAGGAGTGGCTGCGGCCAGGGGCTGGGTGAAAAACTTGGTATTCGCGAGCGCCGGGGTTTAATACTGGCGGTTTCTGACCTTCGGCTCAGTGTAGGGGACACCGTTGTGGTCGGTATCCGCGAAAGCGTGTTGCTACGTGGCGCAGTGCTTGTCTACCTTTTTCCGCTGATCATGCTCTTCATCGCTGCACTCGTCGCTTCTGAGCTTTCGGCTGCCGAGCCATACGTGATGCTCGCCGGGCTTGGTGGGTTTCTGGTGGCCTGGCTCCTCGTGCGCAAGCGCAGTCAGCAAACAGCAATGGATCCAGCGTTACAACCGGTCGTTCTACGCGCCTCAATGGCTACTGCGGCGGTGTAATCAGGCTTTGTGGCTGCAGGTATGTCAAGGCCAGCCTGGCCAGTCATCCACTTCTATCTCCTCGTCCTTTGCGTCAACCATCTTCGGCAAATCGCTCAGGTTTAATTCGCGTGTTGCTCAGCGGCAGTGAAATTTCCATCGTATATGGCGTCGGACCGCATGCCCGCAGTGATGATAAGCGCTAGTTCGAGCGCTTTTCGCGCCTATTGGTGGCTACGGTGTGCAGTTGGTGTCCAGGAGGCCTGGTGTTGCAAGTGGCTGGGAGCGGCGTGGCACTGATTAGACCTATCAGGTACACTTTGCGGCTATTTTCGGCGGGCAATCGGCCCGCGACGTATTAGAGTGTTGAGCTGTGAGCGACCTGAGTCATATCCGCAATTTTTCCATCATCGCGCACATCGATCATGGCAAGTCGACCCTGGCTGACCGTTTCATTCAGATGTGTGGCGGTTTGACCGAGCGTGAAATGAACGCTCAGGTGCTTGATTCGATGGATCTCGAGCGCGAACGAGGCATCACCATCAAGGCGCACAGCGTCACGCTGTACTACAAAGCGAAGGATGGCAAAACTTATCAGCTGAACTTTATCGACACTCCAGGTCACGTGGACTTCACCTACGAGGTCAGTCGCTCGCTGGCCGCCTGCGAGGGTGCGTTGCTGGTGGTCGATGCGGGGCAGGGCGTAGAAGCGCAATCGGTAGCCAACTGTTACACGGCAATTGAGCAGGGCTTGGAAGTCATGCCAGTGCTGAACAAGATGGACCTGCCTCAGGCCGACCCAGATAAGGTCAAGGATGAAATCGAACATATCATCGGCATCGATGCGACCGACGCAGTGGCTTGCAGCGCCAAGAGCGGCATGGGCGTAGACGATGTGCTTGAGCGTCTGGTTGCGGTCATTCCTCCTCCAACCGGCGAAATCGATGCGCCGCTGCAGGCTCTGATCATCGACTCCTGGTTCGACAACTATCTCGGTGTTGTCTCGCTGGTCCGCGTTCGCCATGGTCGGATCAAAAAAGGCGACAAGGTCCTGGTCAAGTCCACCGGCAAGGTGCACCAGGTCGATAGCGTCGGAGTATTCAATCCGAAACATACCAGTACGGCCGACCTCAAGGCCGGCGAAGTAGGCTTTATCATCGCCGGCATCAAAGATATCCATGGTGCCCCCGTTGGTGACACCCTGACGCTGTCCAATACGCCTGATGTCGAGATGCTGCCTGGTTTCAAACGGGTCAAGCCGCAGGTTTATGCGGGCCTGTTTCCCGTAAGCTCGGACGACTTCGAAGACTTCCGTGAAGCGCTGCAAAAGCTAACGCTGAACGATGCCGCGCTGCAGTACGAGCCCGAGAGTTCGGACGCCCTTGGGTTCGGCTTCCGTATCGGCTTCCTCGGCATGCTGCACATGGAAATCATCCAGGAGCGCCTCGAGCGTGAGTACGATCTGGACCTGATCACTACGGCACCGACCGTGGTCTATGAGCTGTTGTTGAAGAGCGGCGAGACTATCTATGTCGATAGCCCATCCAAGCTGCCCGATCTGTCTTCCATTGAAGACATGCGTGAACCTATCGTCCGGGCCAACATTCTTGTACCTCAAGAACATCTGGGCAGCGTTATTACGCTTTGCGTCGAAAAGCGTGGCATTCAGCGCGACCTGCAGTTTCTCGGAACGCAGGTCCAGGTTCGCTATGACCTGCCTATGAGCGAAGTGGTACTCGACTTCTTCGATCGCCTCAAATCAGTCAGTCGGGGGTACGCTTCGCTGGATTACAGCTTCGAATGCTTCCAGTCAGCCAATCTCACCCGTCTCGATATCCTGATCAATGGTGACAAGGTCGACGCGCTAGCGCTGATCGTGCATCGGGACAATGCGCATTACAAAGGCCGAATCCTCGTCGAGAAGATGAAGGAACTGATTCCCAGACAGATGTTCGACGTGGCCATCCAGGCTGCGCTGGGCGGTCAAATCGTCGCGCGAAGCACAGTCAAAGCCTTACGCAAGAACGTTCTGGCGAAGTGCTACGGCGGCGACGTGAGCCGTAAACGCAAGCTTCTTGAGAAGCAGAAGGCCGGTAAAAAGCGGATGAAGCAGGTAGGCAACGTGGAGATTCCGCAAGAAGCCTTCCTCGCAGTGCTCAAGGTAGATAGCTGATATGTCGATCAACTTCCCGCTGTTGCTGGTCATTGCCGTTGCTGTGTGCGGTTTTCTGGCGCTGCTCGATCTGGTGGTGTTCGCACCTCGTCGTCGGGCTGCAATCGCTAACTACGAGGGCCAGACCGGGGAGCCTGATCAGTCAACGCTGGACGCTTTGAATAAAGAGCCGGTTCTGATCGAGTACGGCAAATCGTTTTTCCCAGTTCTGGCAATCGTGCTGGTATTGCGCTCGTTTCTGATCGAGCCGTTCCAGATTCCGTCGGGCTCAATGATTCCAACACTTGAGGTCGGCGATTTCATTCTGGTCAATAAGTTCGCCTATGGCATTCGGCTGCCGGTGGTCGACACCAAGATCATCGAGGTCAGTGATCCGCAGCGTGGCGATGTCATGGTGTTTCGTTATCCCAGCGATCCCAATATCAACTACATCAAGCGTGTCATAGGCCTGCCGGGCGATGTGGTTCGGTACAGCAGCGACAAGCGGCTGAGCATTAACGGCGAGCTGGTTCCTGAAATGCTTATTGGCGAAGAGCCCGGGAGTCTGGGCAGCGCCAAGCTCTACCAGGAAAAACTCGGCGAGGTGGAACACCTGATTCGCAAGGAAATGGCCCGCTATCGGATCGAACCCAACCGCGAGTGGCGGGTTCCGGCTGGTCATTACTTCATGATGGGTGACAACCGCGACAACTCCAATGACAGTCGCTACTGGCATGACGCGGCCATTCCGGCGGAATTTGCCGGTATGGTTCCGGACCGCAACATCGTCGGCAAGGCCTTCGCCGTATGGATGAGCTGGCCCGATCCGAAGTTCAGCAACCTGCCGCACTTTTCGCGCGTCGGATTGATTCACTAAGTCTGTGAATCAGGGCCCGGTTCCAGCGAGCCGGACCGTTATATTTGCACAGCCCCGATCCGCGGGTAACGTACGACATAGAGGTCGACATGAGTTTCGCTCGTTCGCAAAAAGGGCTGTCCATGCTGAGCTGGATCATGGTGCTGGCACTGGTGGCGTTTTTTGCCAGTACCGCATTCAAGATGCTCCCGCATTACTTCGACTATATGTCGATGGACAAGATCATCTCCGGGGTCGAAAGTGACAAGGCCGCAGACATCCGCACCGTACGAGACTTTTACAGCCATGTACGCAAGGGCATGGATGTCAACGGCATCCGCGATCTGAACCTCGAAGAGGCGCTGAAGGTCGTGATTGAAAATAACGAGTTCAAGGTGCACTTGGACTATGAAAAACGCGAGCCCCTGATCCGTAATCTCGATCTAGTGGCGAACTTCGATAAAGAATATCGCCTAAGGATGCCGTGAGCACTTCGTTAGCCCGTCTCGAGCGTAGGCTCGGATACCAATTCAAGGACCAGGAGCTGATGCTCCTGGCACTGACCCATCGCAGCTATGCCGGACGCAATAATGAGCGTCTTGAGTTTTTGGGCGATGCCATTCTCAACTTCATCGCTGGCGAGGCGCTATTCAACCATTTCCCTCAGGCTAAGGAAGGGCAGCTGTCGCGCCTTCGAGCACGCCTGGTTAAAGGTGAAACGCTTGCTGTACTTGCTCGGGGGTTTGAGCTCGGTGAATACCTGCGGCTCGGCTCCGGTGAGCTGAAGAGCGGTGGTTTCCGCCGCGAGTCGATTCTTGCCGATACTCTGGAAGCCCTGATTGGCGCCATCTATCTTGATGCCGGCATGGAGGCGGCGCGTGACCGCGTGCTGGCTTGGCTTGCCAACGAGCTGGAAGGGCTTACGCTGGTTGATACGAACAAGGACCCAAAGACCCGTTTGCAGGAGTTTTTGCAATCGCGGGCGTGCGAATTGCCAAAGTATGAAGTCGTGGCGATTCAAGGGGACCCACATTGCCGGACCTTCTTCGTCGAGTGCCAAGTGTCACTGTTGCATGAGAAAACACAAGGGCAGGGCGCCAGTCGGCGTATTGCCGAACAGGTTGCCGCTGCCTCGGCACTGATAGCGCTGGGCGTGGAGAACGGTAATGACTGAAGAACGAGTTGAAGGTGAAGAAATCACCCGCTGCGGCTATGTAGCCATTGTCGGAAGGCCCAATGTGGGTAAGTCGACCCTGCTTAATCACGTCTTGGGCCAGAAGCTCGCGATCACCTCGCGTAAGCCGCAGACAACCCGTCACAACATGCTTGGAATCAAGACCGAGGGGGCCGTTCAGGCGGTCTACGTCGACACCCCCGGCCTGCACAAGAATGGCGAGACGGCGCTGAACCGCTATATGAACCGCACCGCCTCTTCAGCGTTGAAGGACGTCGACGTGGTCGTCTTCGTGGTTGATCGCACTCGCTGGACTGATGAGGATCAGCTCGTGCTTGAGCGTGTCCAGTATGTCGAAGGTCCGGTCATCGTTGCGGTGAACAAGACCGATCGCGTCGAAGACAAGGGCGAGCTGCTGCCGCATTTCGAATGGTTGGCTCAACAACTGCCAAGAGCGGAGATCGTGCCGATCTCCGCCCAGCACGGGCAGAATCTGGATGTATTCGAAAAGCTGGTAGCTTCCCACCTGCCCGAGGGCGAGCACTTTTTCCCCGAAGACCAAATCACCGACCGCAGCAGCCGTTTCCTGGCCGCAGAGCTGGTGCGTGAAAAGATCATGCGTCAACTCGGCGCCGAGGTGCCTTACCAGATCACCGTCGAGATTGAGGATTTCAAGCAGCAGGGCCATGTGCTGCATATCCATGCGCTGATTCTGGTAGAGCGCGACGGCCAGAAGAAAATCATCATTGGCGACAAGGGCGAGCGCATCAAGCGCATTGGCCAGGAGGCGCGCAAGGACATGGAGGTGCTATTCGACTCCAAGGTCATGCTCAATCTCTGGGTGAAGGTGAAGAGCGGCTGGTCCGACGACGAGCGCGCACTGCACTCGCTCGGCTACAGCTGACGCAAGTTCTGCGACACCTGCCCGACTGCCGCAGCCTTTGGCGGTCGGGCAACCAGCATTTGTTCCGTCTCTGCACTTGACCTACCTCTCATGACCGCCCAAACCGCTTTTGTGCTGCACAGCCGGCCCTATCGTGAAAGCAGCGCGCTTGTGGATTTTTTCACGCCCGAAGGGCGGCTACGGGCAGTGTTGCGCGGTGCGCGCGGCAAGGCGGGCACGCTGGCGCGTCCCTTCGTGCCACTCGAGGTCGAGTTTCGTGGTCGCGGGGATCTGAAAAGCGTCGGGCGGCTAGACAGTGCTGGCCTGGCGTACTGGCTCGATGGCAACGCGCTATTCAGTGGCATGTACCTGAACGAATTGCTGATCCGGTTGCTGCCGGCCGAAGATGCTCATCCCGCCATGTTCGATCACTACGCTGCAACTCTGCCAGCGCTGGCGGCTAAACGACCGCTGGAGCCGATTCTCCGTTCGTTCGAATGGCGCCTGCTGACCGAGCTTGGTTATGGCTTTGCCCTGGACCGGGATGTGGCTGACCAGCCCATCGCTGGCGATGGGCTATATCGTTTGCGTCCCGAGACCGGGCTCGAGCCGGTCGGGCATTTTCAGCCGGGTCTGTTCAATGGTGCGGAACTCCTGGCCATGGCAGAGGCCGATTGGAGTGTGCCGGGGGCTTTGGCCGCCGCAAAGAGACTCATGCGTCAGGCGTTGGCGCCGCATCTGGGCGGTCGACCATTGGTTAGCCGCGAACTGTTCATGAACATCAAGGAGGTCCCGCGTGACTGAAGCGAATCGAATCCTGCTCGGCGTCAATGTTGATCATGTCGCCACCCTGCGACAGGCGCGTGGTACCCGCTACCCTGACCCAGTCAAGGCTGCGCTGGATGCCGAGGAGGCCGGGGCCGACGGCATTACGGTACACCTGCGCGAGGATCGTCGGCACATCCAGGAGCGTGACGTGCTAATGATGAAGGATGCGCTGCAGACGCGGATGAACTTCGAGATGGGTGTCACCGAAGCGATGCTGGCATTTGCCGAGCAATTGCGGCCCGAACACGTTTGCCTGGTGCCTGAAACACGACAGGAGCTCACCACCGAGGGCGGCCTGGATGTCGCGGGCCAGGAAGCGCGGATCCGAGAAGCGGTCAACCGCCTGGCTGCTTGCGGTGCTGAGGTGTCGCTATTCATTGACGCCGATCCGCGTCAGATTGAAGCGGCTGCTCGTGTGGGCGCGCCGGCGATCGAGCTGCACACCGGCCGTTACGCCGATGCGCATGGCGTGGCCGAGCGGGCCTGCGAGCTCGCCCGCATTCGCGACGGTGTCGAGTCCGGCTTGAGCCATGGGCTGATCGTCAATGCTGGCCATGGTCTGCACTACCACAACGCCGAAGCGATCGCCGCGATTCGTGGCGTCAACGAGCTGAACATTGGCCACGCGATAGTTGCTCATGCCTTATTCGTCGGGTTCAAACAGGCTGTCAAGGAGATGAAGCACCTGATCCTTACCGCCGCAGCTCGCGGCTGACAACGCTAGGTGGCTCGCATAAGGCGGGTCACCTAGCGTTTGAACAGGTTTACCAGTACGGTCAGCACAACGCTCAGCACAATCATCGACGTGATCGGAATGTACGTCTTGCTGCGTTCTGATTCGAGCCGAATGTCGCCGGGCAGCTTGCCGAACCAGCTCAGCAGGCCGGGCGCGTAGTGAAGGGCAACGCCGAGCAACAGCAACACGACGCCTGCGCCGATCAACCATTTAGCCATTTCCGCTCCCCCTCCTGCGCGTATTCGCTTGAGCTGCTCATCAGTGGTACGCCGCAAAGGCCGCCACTACCTGCTGCGATAGCACTTTTACCGGCTCGCTGCATTGTGCGGCGCTTAGCAACTTGATCTGGTACTCACCGAGTGCTGGCAGGTTTGCCTCTTCGTCCAGCCGTCTGAGCGGTGGTCTGATCAGGCTCAGCGGATAGGGCGCAACTGCGAGATCGGCAACCATGGCAGCCTCCTGTCCGGCGCATTGCTCGCTGGAATAGGCGATGCGGTAGCTGCGACCGACACGGTCGAGTGCATCCAGAGCCTGGCGGCGCCAGGCACATTCGGCGCTGGCCAGCGCCAGCGGCAACGGGTTGCGCCTCATCGCGACGCCACCCGCCCGACCGGCCCAGACCAGTGGCTCACGGTGGACGACCTCGCCGCGGGTGTCGTCCTGACCAAGATTGCCAACGCTGATCAAGGCGACGTCCAGTTCACCTGCATCGATTCGCTGGATCATGTCGACGCTGCGCCCGACCGACACGTTCACCTCGATGCCGGGATGCGTTCGTGCAAAGAGCGACAGTAGTCCCGGCAGGATATGTGTGCCGATGTCGGCTGGCGCGCCGAAGCGCACCTGGCCACTCAGGCTTGGCTTGATGAAAGCGCCCACGGCTTCTTCGTTTAGCTTGAGCAGGCGCCGAGCGTAACTGATGAGTCGCTCGCCCTCAGCGGTCAGGGCGACGCGCCGGGCCTCTCGGCTGAACAAGGCGCAGCCCAGGGTGTTTTCCAAGCGTTTGATCTGCATGCTGACGGCGGATGTGGTGCGAAAAATCTGCGCGGCCGTGCGGGTAAAGCTGCCGCTTTCTGCAATGGATACGAACGTACGCAGCACATCGATCTCGAGTAAAGGCATGGCGGATTGCGGCAGTCGTTCAGGCATCCCGGACATTGATCGACCCTTCAATATTTCTTAAGTGACGATTCTATTCTAGTCGTTTGTTTGAAGTGTCAACGAGGCTCAGTCTGGTTCTGTCGACATCAAGTCGTCGGCAGGTAACGGGTGCATTAATGCATCCTTTCTAGCCAGGAGCATCTGATGAACTGTACAGAAGAGCAGTTGAAGCGTGATCGATCAGCGGGAATACAAGAGCCGTCCATTCCTAACGTGTATCTACCCGCGATGTGGCCGGTGGAGATGCACGCGTTAGCGCTCGACTGGTTCAAGGCATGGCGCAAGCGCCGCTTGTATCGGCGTCTGCTCCGCCTCAGCGACAGGCAGCTGCGGTTGCGTGACCTCAGCCGCCCCCTTCTGCTGGCGAAGGCTTCGACGCCGTTGCGGCAGATCGTGCAAGAACAGCGAAACGGGCGGGCTCGGCGTTAAGGCTTACGGGCGATCATCACGGCGCGCATCGGTGCGGGAAGACCTTCGATGGTCTTGCTGTGATCCTGTGGGTCGAGGAACTCGGGGAGCGACTGATAGCGCATCCAGTCGGTGCTGCGCTGCTCCTCGACGCTGGTGATACTGACGTCTACGCAGCGCACATCGACGAATCCGGCGCGGCGCAGCCAGCATTCCAGCGCGGCTACCGATGGCAGGAACCAGACGTTGCGCATCTGCGCGTAGCGGTCTTCGGGAACCAGAGCGGTGTGCTCGTTTCCGTCAACCACCAGCGTTTCCAAGACCAGTTCGCCACCCTTGTTCAGGCAGTCTTTCAGGTCCAGCAGATGATCGACAGGCGAGCGCCGATGGTAGAGCACGCCCATGGAAAACACGGTTTCGAAGCCCTCGAGCTTGCTCGGCAGCTCCTCCAACGCCATCGGCAAATGCCAGACCGGCAGGGCGTCGAGGTAGCGCTTCATGGCGTGAAACTGGCAGAAGAACAGCCAGTTCGGATCGATACCAACAACCGAGTCGGCGCCAGCACCGAGCATGCGCCACATGTAATAGCCGTTACCGCAGCCGACATCGAGGATGCGCTTGCCGGTCAGGTCCAGGTGCGGGGAAACGCGGTCCCACTTCCAATCCGAGCGCCATTCGGTGTCGACATGCACGCCGAACACATCGAAGGGCCCTTTGCGCCAAGGCGACAGGCCGAACAGAGCATCGTGTGTGATGGCACGTGTGGCCTCGTCGCAGTCGGACTCCAGCCGGAAGGCCTCACGTAGCTCTACCCCACTAGGCTGGATATCAGGCAGTGCTTCGACGGCACGGCGCCAGCGCGGCAAGTCGCCGTGGCCAATGGCGAGTTTGGCGTCGAGTTGCGCTTGCAGGCCGTTGGCCCAGGCCGCCAGCGGGGTGCCGGCCAGGCGCCAGGCGAGGGGAGTCAGGTCGAGATTCATGGCAGGGCAATCAGGGAGGCAAAATTCAGGCATTGGAACCAGGGCACGACTTTGGAAAAACCGGCGTCCAGCAATCGCTGGCGATGGGTTTCCAGGCTGTCGGGTTTCATCACGTTCTCGATGGCGCTGCGTTTCTGCGCAATTTCCAGCTCGCTGTAGCCATTGGCACGCTTGAAGGCGATATGCAGCTCCGTCAGCAGATCCTGTTCCTGGTCGTCTTCGAAGCGCAGCTTTTCCGAGAGGATCAGCGCGCCGCCCGGCACCAGCGCCTGGCGAATGGCGCTGAGCAGCTCGGGCCGCTGTTCAGGCGGGATGAACTGCAGGGTGAAGTTGAGGGCGACCAGCGAGGCGGGCTGGAACTGGAGAGCAAGCACGTCGGCTTCGATCACTTCAACCGGGAGCAGCTCCTGGAACATCGAATCCTGCCCGTGCAGATACTCACGGCAGCGCTCGACCATCGCTGCAGAGTTATCAACGGCAATTACATGACAGTTATCGGTCTTGACGTGCCGACGCAGCGCTTGTGTCACCGCACCCAGCGAGCAACCGAGGTCATACAGGCAGGTGTTCGGCTGGGCGAATTGCGCCGCCAGCACGCCGATGTTCTCGACGATGGTGGGGTAGCCCGGCACCGAGCGCTTGATCATGTCGGGGAACACCCGCACGACGTCTTCGTTGAAAACGAAGTCCTGGGGTTGGGCAAGGGGCTGGGCGAACAGGCGATCGGGTTCGTGGCTCACGGCGGCGTCTGGGCAGGCTGGAAAACAGGGGCGGCATTGTAGCGGAAAGCCGCGCCGATGGCCGTGCCCGAGTGGACGGCCGGTGTCCGTTCCCGGCTACTCTACTTCGATGCGGCAGTCGAACAGCCCGGCCGGTTCGGCGTCGACTTCCCAGGGTCGCTGATAGGTGAGGTAGAGGCGGCCACTGCCGGCCTCGGCTGCCTCGAAGCGCCAGGTAGACAGACCATCGCCACCAATGACGTCGCTTTCAGGCGAGCTGAACACTTCCGGGCCGAGGCTTTTCAGTTGTTCGCTCGAAACCTCGCGCAGGTTCCAGCGATAACCCGTTGCGGGATTGCTTGGCAGGCTCAGGATCAGCATCTGGCCGGGCTGCAAGGTCAGTGGACAGTCAGCATCATCGCTCAGCGCGATACTGCTGGACGGGCCACTGGCGCAGCCGGCAAGCAGGAGCAAAGGGGCGAACGACGACAGCAGGCGGGTTACGGGCATAGGCGACCGACTCAAACAAGGGAAAGGAAACGCTCGGGCGTCGGTTGAACCATAAGACCCGCAGACTCGCGCGTAAAGCCATTCTCTGCTGGCCGAGGGTCCGGGCAGCGGGGCCGTGGTGCTGGGTTCACGGCCCCGCATTGTCAGAACAGGACCTTGACCACGTCGCTGAAGCGCTTGGCGAAATGCATCGTCAGCCCTTCCTTGAGGTAATCCGGCAGTTCTTCGAAGTCACCCCGGTTCAGTTCGGGAATGATCAGCTCGTAGAGCTTCAAGCGCCGCGCGGCAATCACTTTTTCCCGCAACCCGCCGATGGGCAGGACCAGCCCGGTCAGGGTCAGCTCACCGGTCATGGCCACGCCTTTCTTGGGCGCCTGGTTGCGTGCCAGCGAGAGCAGGGCGCTGGCCATGCTGATGCCGGCGCTGGGGCCGTCCTTAGGCGTGGCGCCTTCCGGCACGTGCATGTGCACAAAAGCCTGGTCGAAGAATTTCGGGTCGCCCTTGAACTCCTTCAGGTGTGAGTTCACGTAGCTGAAGGCGATTTCGGCCGACTCTTTCATCACATCGCCGAGCTTGCCGGTGAGCTTGAAACCGCGGTTGAGCGTATGGATACGCGTTGCCTCGATGGGCAGCGTGGCGCCGCCCATGCTGTTCCAGGCCAGACCGGTGACCACGCCAACCCCGGTGAGCAACTGCTCGGGATGCCAGAACGGCATGCCCAGGTAACTCTCGATGTCCTTCGGACCGATCTTGATGTTGGCCTCTGGCTCATCAAGCAGCTTGACCACTGCCTTGCGCACCACCTTGCCGAGCTGCTTGTCTAGCTGGCGCACCCCCGCTTCGCGTGCGTAGCCCTCGATCAGACTGCGTAGAGCGCTGTCGCTGATCGAAAGCCGTTTCTTCGGCACACCGGCGCGGTCCAGTTGCCGCGGCCAGAGATGACGCTTGGCGATGGCCAGCTTTTCCTCGGTGATGTAGCCGGACAACCGGATGATTTCCATGCGGTCGAGCAGTGGGCCAGGGATCGAGTAAAGGCTGTTGGCGGTGCAAACGAACAGCACCTTGGACAGGTCCACGCGCAGGTCGAGGTAATGGTCGAGAAAGCCGACGTTCTGCTCGGGGTCGAGGGTCTCCAGCAGCGCCGACGCCGGGTCGCCCTGATGGCTGTTGCCGAGCTTGTCGACCTCGTCGAGCATGATCACCGGATTCATCACCTCGACTTCTTTCAACGCCTGGACCAGCTTGCCGGGCAAAGCGCCGATATAAGTGCGTCGATGGCCTTTGATCTCGGCCTCGTCACGCATGCCGCCGACGCTGAAGCGATAGAAGCGGCGCCCGAGTGACTCGGCGATGGACTTGCCGATGCTGGTTTTGCCCACGCCGGGCGGGCCCACCAGCAGCACGATGGAGCCGGAAATTTCGCCACGGAAGGCGCCGACGGCGAGAAACTCGATGATCCGGCTCTTGATGTCGTCGAGCCCGGCGTGGTGAGCATTGAGCACCTTGCGCGCATGTTCGAGGTCCAGCTTGTCCTCGCTGTACAGGCCCCAGGGCATGGAGGTGGCCCAGTCCAGATAGTTTCGGGTGACGGCGTATTCCGGGGATCCGGTCTCCAGCACTGATAGCTTTTGCAATTCGTCGTCGATGCGTTTCTGTGCCGCGGGTGGCACGACCTTGCCCTCCAGTCGCGAGCGAAATTCATCGGCGTCGGCGCTGCGGTCATCCTTGGTGATGCCGAGTTCCTGCTGGATGATCTTTAGCTGTTCCTTGAGGAAGAACTCGCGCTGGCGTTCGCCGATCTTGCGGTTCACTTCGCCGGTCAGCTCCTTCTGCAACTTGGCGACCTCGACCTCCTTGCGCAGCAGCGGGAGGACCTTTTCCATGCGCTTGAGTACCGGCACGGTGTCGAGCACTTCCTGCAGTTCCGGGCCTGGCGCAGTGGTCAGCGCGGCGGCGAAATCGGTCAGGGGCGAGGGCGCGTTCGGGCTGAAACGGTTGAGGTAGTTCTTCAACTCTTCGCTATACAGCGGGTTGAGCGGCAGCAGCTCTTTGATCGCGTTGATCAGCGCCATGCCGTAGGCCTTCACCTCATCACGCGGGTCTTCGTCGCTTTGCGGGTAGTCCACTTCCACCAGATACGGCGGCTTGCGCCGCAGCCAGCCGCGGATTCGTACCCGCGCCAGGCCCTGGGCTACGAATTGCAGTTTGCCGCCTTCTTTCGATGCGTGATGCACGCGAACCATGGTGCCGTGCTCGGGCAGGCTGTCCGGGTCGAAGCTGGCCGCATCCTGCGCCGGCGAGTCCATAAAGAAGAGGGCCAGGCGCTGATGCGGCGTTTTGGAGACCAGGTCCAGGGTTTCGGCCCAGGGCTCTTCGTTGACAATGACCGGCAGCACCTGGGCCGGGAAGAACGGCCGGTTGTGGATCGGGATGATGTACAGCTTGTCGGGCTGCTCCTGGTCCGGCAACACCAGCCCGGTAGATGAATGGTCCTGCTCGAGGTCCTGATGGATGTCGTCGTTCATGCGGCACCTGTGGCGAGTACGTGCTCTTTAGATGGGTATCCGACAAATGATTTCAATCCAATCCCGTCATCGACCGCTGGGGCTGGCTGTAAAAACGGGTTTACCTTCGGTAGAGTGCGGCAATACGTCAGGTGTCCCCCATGCTCAACGCACGTCTGCTTCGCCTCGATGACCAGGCTCACGAACACGCTCACGACTACCACCAGTTGGTCATGTCGCTGTCGGGCTGCGCCGAATTTGAAGTGGACGGGACGGGTGGAGAGGTGTGCCGTATGCGTGCCTGCCTTGTGCCGGGATATGCCGAGCACGAGTTCGCCGGCAAGGGCGACAACCGCATGCTCATCATTGACCTCGATGAGAATGACCTGAGTGCCGACGACCCACGCCTGCTGGCGCAATTGTTCGAAACCCCGCGTTACCCCGCGCTCGACGCTGACTTCCACAACCTGTTGAACTATGCCGGTGCCGAACTGGCCCGTTATGGCAGTGACCCGTTGCTGGCGCGGGCGCTGGGTGGCGTGTTGTTGCGTGCGTTGCACCTGCGGGTGTTCGGGGAAGGCACGCGCCAGCCGACTGGCCCACTGGACGTTGCCCGGCTGGATGCACACATCGAAAGCAATCTTGCTCGACGGATTACTGTTGCCGAGTTGGCGCAGGTCGTCTGCCTGAGCCCCAGCCATTTTCACGCGCAATTCAAGGACAGCGTCGGCCTGACGCCGCATCAATACCTGCTCAAAAGTCGCCTCAACCGTGCCGCACGGCTGCTACGCGAGAGTCCGCTGCCCTTGGTTCGGATTGCTGAGGAGTGCGGTTTTTCAAGCCAGAGTGCCTTGACGACGGCGACACGCCGTTATCTGGGGCTGACGCCTAAAAAGCTGCGACACAGCGACGGCTAGAACTATAGAACGCACCGCATCGGTGCGTTTTTCGTTTTTCAGCTAACTTTTTGCACCGCTCTAGTGAGCTTTTATGACCGTATTTCGACGGCCACGTAAAGCCGTAGGTTTTTGTAAAAGTTCAGTAGATATCTGCAACAACGCAAAACTCTCTCGCCGTAGATTCCCCTACCCGTTTGGCGGCCACCGCTGCGCCATCATTGGTGTGGGCGACCCGCCGGGCCTGATTCATCACAACAACACTCCACGAGAGGAGCGGCGCGATGTTCAAAGCCGGTCAAGTCTTGCAGGGCGATTTCGCCAACCTGAAAGCCGCCGAATTCTTCCCCGCCATCAGCGCGAATTACAGCGTTGACGAGGCGGCCTACCTGAACGAGCTGTTGCAACTCGCCGACCCCGGCGAGGCGGGCATCGAAGCCATTCGCCGCGAAGCACGTGGCCTGATCGAGGCCGTACGCGGCCGTGATAACGCCGTCGACACCCTCGACGCGCTGCTGCGCCAGTACAGTTTGGACACCCACGAAGGCCTGATGCTGATGTGCCTGGCCGAAGCGCTGTTGCGCGTGCCGGACTCGGCCACCGCTGACGCTTTGATCCGCGACAAGCTCAATGCCGCCGAGTGGGAACGCCACCTCGGCCAGAGCGACAACGTGCTGGTCAACTTCGCTGCGTGGGGCCTGGTGATGACCGGCAAGGTGGTCGACCCGGAAAACGCCGACGGCCGCCCAAAGAATGTCATCGGCCGCCTGGTCAAGCGTTCCGGCGAGCCGGTCATTCGCGCCGCGATGAATCAGGCGATGAAGCTGATGGGCAAGCAGTTCGTGCTCGGCCGGACCATCTCCGAAGCGCTCAAGAATGGCCGCCCCGAGCGCGAGAAGGGCTACACCTATTCCTTCGACATGCTCGGCGAAGCGGCACTGACTGTCGAGGACGCGCGCAAGTACATGGCCGACTATCGTCAGGCCGTGGAAACCGTAGGCGCAGAGCCCCAGGTAGGCCTCGGTCCACGTCCGTCGGTGTCGATCAAGCTGTCGGCGCTGCATCCGCGTTATGAAGTGGCTCAGCGTGAGCGCGTACTGACCGAGCTGTTCGCCAGCGTCCGCGAACTGGCGATCCTGGCGCGCCGCCTGGATGTCGGCATCACCATCGACGCCGAAGAGGCCGATCGCCTCGAGCTGTCGCTGGAGCTCTATGAAAAGCTGATGCGTGACCCAGCCATCGCTGGCTGGGGCGAGTTTGGCCTGGTCATTCAGGCGTATTCCAAGCGCTGTCTGCCGGTGCTGGTCTGGCTGACCCTGCTGGGCAAGGAGCTGAATGCACGGATTCCATTGCGTTTGGTGAAGGGTGCCTACTGGGACAGCGAGATCAAGCAGTGCCAGGTGCAGGGCCTCGACGGCTATCCGGTCTACACCCGCAAGGAAGGCACCGACACCTCCTATCTGGCCTGCGCTCGCTACCTACTGTCCGAACAGACACGCGGCGTGATCTACCCGCAGTTCGCCAGCCACAACGCGCACACCGTCAGCTGCATCCTGTCGATGGTCGGCGCGCTGAAGACGCCGCGTGAATTCGAGTTCCAGCGCCTGCACGGCATGGGCGATGCGCTCTACGACACCGTGATCGAGAAGTACCGCAAGAACGTGCGCATCTACGCGCCGGTCGGTGCGCATAAAGACCTGCTGCCGTACCTGGTGCGTCGTCTGCTGGAGAACGGCGCGAACTCCTCGTTCGTCCACCAGCTGGTCGACCCGCGTGTGCCGGTCGATTCTCTGATCGACCACCCGGTGACCCAGCTGCGTCAATTCAAGACCCTCGGCAACCATCGCATTCCGCTTCCGCCGGCGCTGTACGGCAACCGGACCAACTCGCAAGGCATCAACATGAACATCCAGACCCAGTGGAACGAACTGTCCAGCGCCTATCAGAAGTTCCTTGGCCGCCAGTGGCAGGCCGCCCCGGTAATCGCCGGACAGAAGCTCACCGGTGCGCCGCACAAGGTGCACTGCCCGTATCAGCTCAGCCAGGAGGTGGGCACCGCTCAGTTCGCCACCGCCGAGCAGGCCAAGCAGGCTATCGACGGTCTGGCCGCTTTCTGGCCGCGCTGGAACGCCACGCCGATCGAACAGCGCGCACAGATCCTCGAGCGCCTTGGTGACCTGCTCGAAGCCAACCGTGCAGAGCTGATGGCCATGTGCACGCTGGAAGCAGGCAAGACCCTGCAGGACGGCATCGACGAAGTCCGCGAAGCGGTGGATTTCTGCCGTTACTACGCACTGCAGGCACGCCTGAAGCTCGGTCGTGAAGAGCTCAAGGGCCCAACCGGCGAGCGCAACGAGCTGTTCCATGAAGGCCGCGGCGTGTTCGTCTGCATCAGCCCCTGGAACTTCCCGCTGGCGATCTACCTCGGTCAAATCACCGCGGCGCTGGTGGCCGGCAATACCGTACTGGCCAAGCCAGCCGAACAGACCAGCCTGATCGCTGCCCGTGCGCTGGAGCTGATGTTTGAAGCTGGCCTGCCAAAGGAGGCGATTGCCTTCCTGCCAGGCGACGGCGCCACGCTCGGTGGCGTGTTCTGCCGCGATCCGCGCGTGGTGGGCGTGTGCTTCACCGGCTCCACTGACACGGCACGTATCATCAACCGCCAGCTGGCCGAGAAGGAGGGCGCCATTGCCGCGCTGATCGCTGAGACCGGTGGCCAGAACGCGATGATCGTCGATTCCACCGCGCTGCCTGAGCAGGTGGTCAAGGATGCCGTCGGTTCGGCGTTTACCAGCGCCGGTCAGCGTTGCTCGGCCCTGCGCGTGCTCTACGTCCAGCGCGACATCGCCGACCGTGTGATCGAACTGCTCAAGGGCGCCATGGCCGAGCTGAAGGTCGGCCCGACCCACCTGCGCGAAAACGACCTGGGCCCGGTGATCGATGCCGAAGCGCGCGAGGGCCTGCTGGCGCACATCCAGCAGCTCAAGGCCGAAGGCAAGCTGATCGCCGAAGCAGAGCTGCCTGGTAGCCTCAACGGCCATTTCGTGGCGCCGGTAGCGTTCGAGATCGGCAGCATTCTCGAGCTGAAGAAGGAGCAGTTCGGTCCAGTTTTGCACGTGGTGCGTTTCGATGCGGCCGATCTGGAGAAGGTCGTCGCCGACATCAATGCCACCGGTTACGGCCTGACGCTTGGCGTGCACAGCCGTAACGAGGAAACCGCTGAGCGCATTGAAGCGCTGGCGCGGGTCGGCAACCTCTACGTCAACCGCAACCAGGTCGGCGCGGTGGTCGGGGTACAGCCCTTCGGTGGCTGTGGCCTGTCCGGTACCGGCCCGAAGGCGGGTGGTCCGAGCTACCTGCTGCGCTTCGTCAACGAGCGCACCACCTCGACCAACACCACGGCTGTCGGCGGTAATGCGTCCTTGCTGTCGCTGGGTGACGACTGACCGTCAACTCAGCAGAAATGGCTGGCGGCTCGGTTCAGAGACCGCCAGCTCATCAAAACAACCAGAACAGTTGGCGGATCGCTCTTCCGCCTCTGATGGGCTCAATTGAGCCCGTCCCGGTGATGGCGCGAACCGCCATCGCCCTCTGCCAGGTGGGATCGGGAATACCCTCGCACCCATCAACAACAACTAACGAGGGAACAAAATGAGCATCAGTACTCCCACTTTGATTACGTTCGTGATCTACATCGGCGCGATGCTGTTGATCGGCTTCATTGCCTACCGTGCAACCAAGAACTTCGATGACTACATCCTCGGGGGACGTAGCCTGGGCAGTTTTGTCACGGCGCTGTCTGCCGGCGCTTCGGACATGAGCGGCTGGCTGCTGATGGGCTTGCCGGGCGCAATTTTTGTCGCCGGTCTTTCGGAAAGCTGGATCGCCATCGGCCTGATCGCCGGTGCCTGGCTGAACTGGCTGTTCGTAGCCGGACGCCTGCGTGTACACACCGAGCGCAACAAGAATGCGCTGACCCTGCCGGACTACTTCTCGCACCGTTTCGAAGATGAAAGCCGCATGCTGCGCATCTTCTCGGCGCTGGTCGTACTGGTGTTCTTCACCATCTACTGCGCCTCGGGTGTCGTGGCTGGTGCGCGGCTGTTCGAGAGCAGCTTCGGCGTGCCGTACGACGTCGCGTTGTGGATCGGTGCAGCAGCCACCATTCTTTACGTGTTCATCGGCGGCTTCCTCGCGGTCAGCTGGACTGACACCGTGCAAGCCACCCTGATGATCTTCGCTCTGCTGATCACCCCGGTGTTCGTGATCCTGGCCTTGGGCGACATGGGCGCTGCGATGGACACCATCGCGACCCAGAACCCGGCCGCCTTCGATATGTTCAACGGGCTGTCCTTCGTTGCCATCATCTCGTTGCTGGCCTGGGGCCTTGGCTACTTCGGACAGCCGCACATCCTGGTGCGCTTCATGGCCGCCGACTCGGTGAAGACCATCCCTAACGCTCGCCGCATCGGCATGGCGTGGATGATCCTGACCCTGGCCGGTGCCGTGGCGGTGGGCTTCTTCGGTATCGCCTATTTTGCAGGCCATCCGGAACTGGCCGGCCCGGTCAGCGAGAACGGTGAGCGTGTGTTCATGGAACTGGTGAAGATACTGTTCAACCCATGGGTGGCCGGCATCATCCTTTCCGGCGTACTGGCTGCCGTGATGAGTACGCTCAGCGCCCAGCTGCTGGTGAGCTCCAGCGCGCTGACCCAGGACTTCTACAAGGCCATGCTGCGCAAGAACGCCTCACAGACCGAGCTGGTCTGGGTCGGTCGTGCGATGGTGCTGCTGATCGCCTTCATCGCCCTTGGCATCGCTTCGAATCCTGACAGCAAGGTGCTGGGTCTGGTGTCCTACGCCTGGGCCGGCTTTGGTGCCGCCTTTGGCCCGGTGGTACTGATCTCGCTGCTGTGGAAGCACATGACCCGCAATGGCGCGCTGGCGGGCATGGTCGTCGGTGCGGTCACTGTCGTGGTGTGGAAGGAATTCATCGGCATGGGTCTTTACGAGATCATTCCGGGCTTCATCCTCGCCAGCCTGGCTATCGTGATCTTCAGCAAAGTCGGCGCCGGTGCTTCACCGAGCATGCTCAAGCGCTTCGAAGACGCCGAGAGCGAATACCAGGGTCGCTGATTCATCGACCCACCCAAAAACCCCGCTGCCGGCGTTCCGGCAGCGGGGTTTTCTTTTATGCACTACCGCCTACCGCTGGTCGGCAGTGGCTCATGCGGCGGGCTCAATCGTCGACAACAAGGTTCCTGCGATCGTCCTTTGCGCCAGCGGCGATCAGGTGCTCGGCCATGTCTTCGGTCACGTGAACGCTGTGGCCGCTGATATGCGCCATGGACATGCGGGCAGCAGGATCTGTCGAGACACGGACGTCCTTGATTGCGCTGGTATGGGTGGCGTTTTCGAGTGTGGTTGAACAGGTGCCGTTATCGGTATCGAGATGGACTGTCATAGCGGGCTCCTTGGGTTGCGGTGAAACCGCACAGAAAAGTGCAGCTACTGAGAGTGAGACCGTGGCCAAGAGGATCCGTTTGGCGTGCAGCGCTAATCGAGCCTGATGGAAGCACGCCGGAGCATGAAAATTATGCTGATCAAGTGATGGCGATAGGCTAGCCTGATGCGGCCAGCAGGTTGCCAAGGAAGGCGGTAGTCCCAACGGTAATCACGATGGCGGAGTCAGCCAGATGTTCAACGGTGTTTTGCGGTCCAGTTTATTTATGCTGTGTTGCGCATTTGCGGCGTCAGCGCAGGCCCAGCCTTTCAGTGCGCTTGTCGTCGACGCCCAGGGGCAGCCGGTTGCGGGCGCTGTACTCAGCCTGGCGGGCACGGCACAGGTCAAGCCCCGCGCCGCAGCGGTCATGGATCAGATCGACAAACAGTTCGTGCCGGCAGTGCTCGCCGTAGCGACCGGCACAGCGGTGAGCTTCCCCAATCGTGACGACATTCGTCATCAGGTCTATTCCTTTTCCCCCGCCAAGCGGTTCGAACTGCGCCTCTACGAGGGCACGCCGAGCGCACCAGTAACCTTCGACCAGCCAGGCCTGGTGATACTGGGCTGCAACATTCACGACTGGATGCTGGGTTACGTCTACATCACCGATGATCCCTGGTTTGGCGTCAGCGACGCAGAAGGGCGCATCCAGCTGGACGCGCCTGCCGGCCAGTATCCAGCGCCTCTCTGGCACCCGGCCCTGGTTGATATGCAACCAATCGATGCGGGCACGCTGCGGCTGGGCGAGGCGCCGGTCGAGCTGAAGCTGCCGGTTGCGGTCACTGCCGCGCTGCAACCTTCGGCTCCGGCCCCCACGGCGTTCGCCGATGCTTTCAGGAAGGCCACCCGTGACGCGCAGCCTTAGCTTCCACGCGCGACTGTCGTGGATCCTCGCCGCCTTTCTGCTGGTGGTGATCGCCGCGTTGTATTTCTCTGTGCGCCTGGTCACCGAGTCGGCCGTGAGCAGCCAGGCCGCTGAGCGGCTGGAGTCGGGTCTACGGGTATTCGAGCGCTTGCTGGACATGCGTGGCCGCCAGTTGCGCGATGGCGTTCAGGTGCTGGTTGCCGACTTCGGTTTCAAGGAAGCTGTCGCCAGCGGCGACACGCTTACCTTGCAATCAGCCATGACCAATCAAGCGGCCCGTATCAGCGCCAGTGAGGCGATGCTGCTGGATCTCAACGGCAAGGTGCTGGCGTCGAGCCTTTCCGTCGCGAGGCCGGGCGATACCTTCCGTTACGCTGACGAGCTGCGCGCGGCGCGTCAGCAAGGGCAGTCGATGCTGGTGGTTTCACTGGATGGGCAGGCGCACCTGATGGTCGAGGCCGAGGTCCGGGCGCCACTGCCCATCGCCCGTGTGGTGATGGGCTTCGCCATGGATCAGGCGCTGGCGGATGAACTCAAAGAGCTGACTAGCCTGGACGTGTCGTTCCTGACCCGAGAGGGCGAAAGTAAGGGCGAGCTGGTCACGACGCTCGCTCAAGAAACACGCGACGATTTGATCGATGGATGGAGTCAGCATGACCATGCAACCGGCATCGAAGAATTGCTGCTCAACGGTGAGCGCTATCTCAACGAGGACATCGTGCTGTCGGTGGGTGAGAACTTCAGTGTCATCGCGCTTGTGCACCGGTCGCTGGATGATGCCTTGGCCGGCTTCCATCAGCTCGATTCAAGAATTCTGCTGATCGCCTTTGTCGGCCTGATCGCCTCGCTGCTCGGAGCGCTGCTGCTGGCGCGCAGCTTGTCCGAGCCGGTCAATGCGCTGGCCCGAGCGGCCGAGCGGGTTGGGCGCGGCGATTACCAGACGCCAATCGAGCTGAATCGTGGTGACGAACTGGGCGCGCTGGCCAGCGCCCTCAACCAGATGCAGAGTGGCATCGCTGAGCGCGAACAGCTGATCGCCCACAACATGCTCCACGATGATGTGACCGGCTTGCCGAACCGCTCGTTGGTTGGCGAGCTCTTGTCCAATGCCATTGGCGCCGGGCGAACCACCGCGGTGCTGCACATCGGCATCGGCAATCTGGCTGGCGTGCAGGACAGCGGCGGTCCCGAAGGGGTCGATCAGGCGCTGCGTGAGCTGACCCAACGCCTACAGGCCGGTTTGCAACCTGGTGACCACCTGGCGCGGATGCTCAGCGACGAATTCCTGCTGATCGTCAGTGATACCTCGGCGGACAACGCCTTCAGCGCCGCGGTGGCGGTGCAGCAGGCGCTGGCCTTGCCAGTACGCGTCGCCGAGCTGGAGATGCGCATTGAGGCGCACATCGGCGTGGCCGGTTACCCGGACGATGCCGGCAGCGTCGACGAATTGCTGCGCCGCGCACGGATCGCCATGCAGGACGCCGCGCAGCTGCCGGACGGCCTGCAGCTCTACCAGCACGGCCGTGACGATGCACATCAGCGGCAGATCACCCTGATTCGCGATCTGCGCCACGCCGCTCAGGTTGGCGGGCTGCATTTGCATTTTCAGCCGAAGATCGACCTGGAGCACGGTCGGGTTTATCAGGCCGAGGCGCTGCTGCGCTGGAATCATCCGGTCCACGGCATGGTGTCGCCCGGCGAATTCATTCCATTGGCTGAGCGCACGGGCAGTATCCAATTGCTGACGGCTTGGGTGATCGAGGCGGCGCTGCGGCAGCTGCATCTCTGGAACTGTCGCGGCCTGTACATGGAAGTGTCGTTGAATATCTCCGCCGAAGACCTCTCCAGCCTGACTCTGGAGCAGCGGGTCGGGGAGTTGCTGCAACGCTACGTCATCCCCGGCGACCAGCTGGTGTTCGAGATCACTGAAAGCGCAATGATGCGCGACCCGGATCGCGCCCTGGCGATGCTCCATCGGTTGCGCTCGCTGGGCATTCGGCTGTCGGTCGATGATTTTGGCACCGGCTACTCGTCACTTGCTCAGCTGCGGCGCATGCCGGTGCAGGAGCTGAAGATTGACCAATCCTTCATTCGTGAGCTGGATGACACCTGCGGTGATGCGGTGATCGTCCGTTCGACCATCGACATGAGCCACGCGCTGGGCCTTAAGGTCGTGGCCGAGGGCGTCGAGCATGGTGAAACACGCGACCTGTTGCGGGCCTGGGGTTGCGACACACTGCAAGGTTATTTCTTCAGCCGCCCGTTGCCGGCCGACGCCTTCGAAACCTGGTTGAAGCAACAACCTCATCTGGCCGCGCGGCCGCGCAAGGAGCATTCATGAGAGGTTGGCGAACGCTGCTGCTGGCGGTGGGCTGGGCGCCGATGTTGGCCAGTGCCGATGCAGGCCGTCTGTTGGCCACTGGTGGGGCGACCAGTCTGGAAGGCGCAGCGGGCGGCGGGATCACACCCTGGGCCGTGCTGGCGGGCTACGGTGAGCGCGGTGAGTGGGGCGGCGACGTCTTCGCTACCCGTGTCGAAACTGGCGACTACCGACTGGACGTCGCTGGCGTGGCGGTGGCCTTCGATAACCGCCTTGAGTTGTCCTTAGCGCGGCAGCGCTTTGATCTCGGCACATTGGCGCGCGACCTTTCGCTCCCCGAGAACAGCCTCAGCCAGGACATCTTCGGCGCCAAACTGCGGCTGTTCGGCGATCTGGTCTACGACCGGCTGCCCCAGGTGTCGCTAGGTGTGCAGCATAAGCGCCAGAAGGATTTCCTGATCCCATCGCTGATCGGCGCGCAGCGCGATGAAGACACCGAGGCCTACCTCACCGCCAGCCGCCTGATCCTTGCCGGTGCCTTTGGCTACAACCTCCTGCTCAATGGCGGCGTGCGCTACAGCCGCGCCAATGAGCTGGGCCTGCTTGGATTTGGCGGCGACCGTCGCGACAGCCGCAGCCTGCTCAAGGAGGGCTCGGCTGCCGTGTTGTTCAACCCAAGCTGGGCGCTGGGCGTTGAGTACCGTGAAAAGCCGGACAACCTGTCCTTTGCGGGCGAAAGCGACTGGGCCGATCTGTTCCTCGGCTACTTCCCCAACAAGCGCCTTGCCGTGGTCCTGGCTTATGCGCGGCTGGGTGAAATCGCCACGTTGGACAACCAGGATGGCCTGTACCTGTCCGTCCAGGGGAGCTTCTGATGCGCCGGTTTGTCCTGCTGTTTTGCCTGTTGCTCGGTGCCTGTGCTGGGCAAGCGCCCAAGGATGACAGCCTGTATCGGCAGCTCGGTGGCGAGCCCGGTGTGACGCGGATTGTCGAAGGCATGCTGCTGCGCATCGCTGGAGACCCCCGCATCGTCGAGCATTTTCAGGACATCGACATCCAACGCCTGCGCGACAAGCTGATTGAGCAGGTCTGCGCCGAGGCGGGCGGTCCCTGCGTCTACACCGGCGACAGCATGGAAGAAAGCCACAAAGGCCTGGCGTTGACACCCAGCGACTTCAACGCGTTGGTGGAAAACCTGCAGGCGGCGATGACCGTCGAGGGCGTGCCGATCCCTGTGCAGAACCGTTTGCTGGCGCGCCTGGCGCCCATGCGCGGGCAAGTCATCGAGCGCTGACTGCGCGAGCGGTGAGACCGAAGCGAACCGCCTGCGTTATTGGCCTGCTGCCCTGAGCGTTTCTGGATCGGTCTTTCGATCGCTCCGCTCGCACCTTTACCCGCCAAAACTGTCTGGTCGCGAGCGAAGAGCGCTTCGAGACGCTATGCTTTCGTTCTAACCCGACCGTCCGTTGCCAGCGCTGCGCCACAAGCGTTCGCGTCTAGTCAGTGGAGGCGGGGGCTAGGTCCCCGCAGCACAAGGAATACAAGACTAATGAATGTGAGCACCCCCACCCTGATCACTTTCGTGATCTATATCGCGGCGATGATTCTCATCGGTTTCACCGCCTACCGCGCCACCAAGAATTTCGACGACTACATCCTCGGCGGGCGCAGCCTCGGCAGTTTTGTCACCGCTCTTTCTGCGGGCGCTTCGGACATGAGCGGCTGGTTGCTGATGGGCTTGCCCGGCGCGATTTTCGTTGCCGGCCTGTCCGAGAGCTGGATCGCTATTGGCCTCATCGCCGGCGCCTGGCTTAACTGGATATTCGTCGCGGGGCGGCTGCGTGTGCACACCGAGCACAACCACAATGCGCTGACCCTGCCGGACTATTTCTCCCATCGTTTCGAGGACACCAGCCGCCTGCTGCGGATCTTCTCAGCGCTGGTGATTCTGGTGTTCTTCACCATTTACTGCGCGTCCGGGGTAGTGGCCGGTGCGCGTTTGTTCGAATCGACCTTCGGCATGGATTACGGTACGGCGCTGTGGGTCGGTGCGGCAGCGACCATCCTCTACGTGTTCATCGGCGGTTTCCTGGCGGTGAGCTGGACCGATACCGTGCAGGCCACGCTGATGATCTTTGCGCTGTTGATCACGCCGGTGTTCGTCATCCTAGCCCTGGGCGACATGGGCACCGCCATGGACACCATCGCGGCCCAGGACCCGTCGAATTTCGACATGTTCAAGGGGCTGTCCTTTATCGCGATCATCTCGCTGCTTGGCTGGGGCCTTGGTTACTTCGGCCAGCCGCACATCCTGGTGCGCTTCATGGCTGCCGACTCGGTGAAGACCATCCCCAACGCCCGCCGCATCGGCATGGCCTGGATGATCCTGACCCTCGCAGGCGCTGTAACCGTAGGCTTCCTCGGCATTGCCTACTTCGCCGATAACCCCGCGCTGGCCGGCCCGGTCACCGAGAACGGCGAGCGTGTGTTCATGGAACTGGTCAAGCTGATGTTTAACCCCTGGGTGGCCGGTATCATCCTCTCCGGCGTGCTAGCCGCCGTCATGAGTACGCTCAGCGCGCAGCTGCTGGTCAGCTCCAGCGCACTGACACAGGACTTCTACAAGGCTTTCCTGCGCAAGGGCGCGTCGCAGATTGAACTGGTCTGGGTTGGTCGGGCCATGGTGCTGCTGATCGCGTTGATTGCCATCGGCATCGCGTCGAATCCGGACAGCAAGGTACTGGGCCTCGTGTCCTACGCTTGGGCCGGCTTTGGTGCAGCCTTTGGTCCGGTGGTGTTGATCTCACTGGTGTGGAAGCGCATGACCCGCAACGGCGCGCTCGCCGGCATGTTGGTCGGCGCGATTACCGTGGTGGTCTGGAAGCAATTCATCGGTCTCGGCCTGTACGAAATCATCCCGGGTTTCATCCTCGCCAGCATCGCCATCTATGTGGTGAGCATCATGGGCAAGGAGCCGGCGGCTTCCATTCAGCAGCGTTTCGAAGTGGCCGACGCGGAATATCACGCGGGCTAGGAAAGGGCCTTGTGGGGATCAGGGCCTGCTGAGCGATCAGCGCAGCAAGCCTTGAAACCGTCATTCGTGGTTGGCGCCGCGCCGCCGCAAGAATGGGCTGTCGCCCATTGATGCAGCATTGGATACTGTGCGCCGGGCGCCGTTGAGTGGCGCACGTCAGGAAATTCAGGAGTATTCCAATGAAAGCGCAATCTACGATGATGATCCGGGCCATGGCCGTTGTATTGGCTTCTGTACTGATGACTGGCTGCAGCCTGCGCTTGCCAGGCGTCGGTATCGATATCGGCGACGGTGGTGGGCATGGTGGTCATGGCGGAACTCATTGCCCGCCGGGCCAGGCGAAGAAAGGAAACTGCTGACTTCACAGGGTTTTCCCGGGACTGGATGGCGCATGCCATTCGGTCCGCTTTATCCCCGTCTCTCTCCTCCTTGCTGCTCCGCATTAGTCATGCTTTAGCGCACATCAATGAATCTTGCGCGTGAATAAGCGAGGCGTTAGTCCTGCTATTCACGTGACGACGCTACCGCTCATCCCTCCGATATTCCGTCAATTTGACAGGTCCAAGCTTTCTGCCACGGTTAGTGGAAATGCGTGTACCGCTTGTGGTCGGCAAGCCCGGCAAAGCTCGTATCGCTAGCAAGGCCTGTAAAACAAAAACAATAATCGAGGAAACTCCCATGCTCCCAAGCAAGTTGGCTTCAGCCTGCGCGCGTGCCATCGTTGGTGTCATGCTGGTTGGCGGTGTCGGCATCGCTGCCGATGTTCAGGCTCGCTCCAAACCGATCAAGCCGCCCGTATCCCACAGCGAGTCCCGCGAACAGGACTCGCGCGTCTTCGTCCCAGTCGTATCGCCTTTGGCAGCATTCCCCGGTCTGCCCAGCGAGCGCTGGACCGGTATCCACGATGGGGCGTCCTACCAGATCGAAGTGCCACCCAACTGGAACGGCATGCTGGTCATGTATGCGCACGGCTACCGCGGCACAGGGCCGGAGCTCACTGTTGGGCCGCCACCGATCCGGCCATGGCTGCTGCAGCAGGGCTACGCTTGGGCCGCTTCGAGCTACAGCAAGAACTACTACGACGTACGTGCAGGCATTGAAGATACCAACGCCCTGGCGCTCTCCTTCAGTGAGCTGACCGGCAAAGCCCAGCCCAGCAAGACCTACATCACCGGGCACTCCATGGGCGGCCATGTTGCGGCCGCCGCGGTGGAAGCCGAAACCTACGCCACCGCCAATAACCCGCTGCGCTACAGCGGTTCGGTGCCGATGTGCGGCGTTACTGGCGACGTCTATGAATTCGAATACCTGATGAACTTCACCCTGGCTGCCCAGCACCTGGCAGGGCAGGGGCCGACCACATTCCCGGCGACGGACTTCCAGGCCAAGCTCCCGCTGATCATCGGCGCGTTGTGGGACAGCTACCCGACCGATCCGTCGCCGCAGGGTGAAAAGCTTGAAGGGGTCGTTCGTGAGCTCAGCGGTGGCGAGCGGCCGATCTTCGCTGAAGGTTTCCGCACCGGCCTGCAGAGTGTCGTGCTGGGTACGGGAGGGCAGGACGGTTCGGTGAACGGCATCTTGGCCGACTCGCTCAGCGGCAACCTCGCCACCCGCTATCAGTTCGACACGAACAAGGCGATGTCCCGCGAGGAACGCGAGTTCAACGACTCGATCATCCGCGTGATCGGTCATCCACCGGCCAACAGCATCCGCCCGGACGGCCTGCGCTGGATCCCGGTGGTAAATGGCCAGTTCAACGTCCCGGTGGTCAGCATCCACACCCTGGGCGACCTCTACGTGCCGTTCAAACACCAGCAGATCTATCGCCGCAACGCCGTCGCCAACGGCAACGGCGACCTGCTCGTGCAACGCGCCATCCGAGCACCCAGTCACTGTGATTTCACTTATCAAGAACAGGTCGAAGCAATGGCTGCGATGCTGCAGTGGGATCAGCAGGGCATCAAGCCAGCCGGTGACGAGGTCCTCAATCCGCGCGTAGTGGCCAACCCTGCCTATGGCTGCCAGTTCACGCGTAACGACGGCACCCAGAACCGGACTTCGCTGCCTGCTTGCCCCGGGAATTGATGAACTGGCCCGTTGATCCGGGTCGGGATCATTGACCGAAAAAAGCCCTGCCAGTCAGGGCATTTTTGCGGTCGGAACAGCGACGGGATATTGCAAAGCAAGGTGAGCATGAGACGGCGCATAACCTCAGCCACTTGCTGTACCGATTGTTGGCGTATCGCATCAAGCCAGATCGTCCTTACGTCCGGTTCGATTGACCCGGCTCTTGGCTCTCAATACTGTACGCATATACAGTTTTGAGGTCTGTGCCATGCCCGTGCATTTCCTGGGGCCCGCTGCTCCATCCACCATTGCCCTGCCGTTTTTCAGCTTTTGTGTGCCCGCCGGCTTCCCCAGCCCGGCGCAGGATCACATGGAAGGCACGCTCTCGCTCGATGAGCTGATGAACATCCGCGCGCCGCACACCTACCTGGCGCGCGCAGACGGCGACAGCATGATTCACGTCGGTATTTTCGACCGGGACATACTCATCATCGATCGCGGGCGGGAAGCGGAGAAGGGCGAAATCGTCATCGCCGCGCTCAACAACGAGCCGCTGGTGAAGATCTTCGACCGGCAGGGCGAACAGATCATCCTGCGCTCGGCCAACCCCAAGTTTCCCCCGCGCTATCTGCTTGAAAGCGAAGAGCTCTACGTCTGGGGCGTGGTGCCCTTCAGTGTGCGTTTCCATGGCAAATACTGAGCGCGTGCTGGCGCTGATCGACTGCAACTCGTTCTACGCCGCTTGCGAGCGCGTCTTCCGCCCCGACCTGCGCACCACGCCCATCGTCGTACTCTCCAATAACGACGGCTGTGTGATCGCTCGCTCGGCGGAGGCCAAAGCCCTCGGCATCAAAATGGGCGCGCCATATTTCAAGGTCCACCGTGATCTGGAGCGCTGGGGCGTCGTGGTGTTTTCCAGCAACTACGCGCTCTACGGCGACATGAGCGAGCGCGTGATGACGGTGATCGAACAGCGCGTGCCGGCCGTCGAGGTGTATTCCATCGACGAAGCTTTCGCTGATCTTTCCGGCGTGCCAGATGCGGAATCCATCGGGCGACGCATCCGCGCCGATGTGCTGCGCCTCACCGGCATACCCGTCGGCGTGGGTATCGCCAACACCAAGACCCTCGCCAAGCTCGCGAATCACTCGGCCAAGCGCTGGCAGAAGCAAACCGGCGGCGTGGTGGACCTGAGCGACCCGGGTCGGCGCGACAAGGTATTGCGCGTCACGGGCGTGAGCGATGTGTGGGGCGTTGGCCGGCGCATGACCGAACACCTCAACAGCATGGGCATCCGTAGCGCCTGGGACCTGGCCAACGCCGACGCCTGGACCCTGCGTCAACAGTTCAGCGTGGTGATCGAGAAAACCGCCCGCGAACTGCGCGGAATGCCCTGCCTCGAACTGGAAGACGTGACGCCGCTCAAGCAGGAAATCTGCTGCTCGCGGATGTTCGGCGACCGCCTGCGCGAACTCGCCCCCATCCGCGAAGCCGTCGCCACCTACGCCGCCCGCGCCAGCGAGAAGCTGCGCGCCCAGCAGTCCCTGTGCAAGCGCGTAAGGGTCAGCATCCGCACCGGCATGTTCAACCCGGACGAGCCCAGGTTCGCCAAAGGCATCGTCTGTGAACTGCCATACCCCACCGACGACACCCGCTACATCACCCGCGCCGCCATCGCCGGGCTGGAGCTGATCTATCGCGAAGGCTTCGCCTTCAGCAAAGCCGAAGTGCTGCTAATGGACCTCTGCCAGCGCGGCGAATACACCGACGACCTCTTCACCGAAACCCAACCCGCCGCCACGGAGCGCGTCATGGGCGTGCTCGATGCGGTTAACGCGAAGTGGGGGAGGAACACGCTCAGACCGGGGCGAATCCCTACAGCGCCGGATTGGGGGATGCGGCGGGAAATGATGAGCCAGAGTTTCACGACGCGGATGGATCAGTTGTGGAGGGTGGGGTGTCGGTAAATGGCAACAAAAAGCTTGGAACAGATCGATATGCTCAGACAGCTGCTAGAGCAAAGGTCAGCCCATCGGATTAAAACTACTCGCGGCTCCGCAATAACGGGTTCTCATCCGCTCGCTATGATCTTTGCGGTCACCGTCAAAGCGCGCACGCGATGTCCGGCACTGCTCATGGAAGTGCTGTTTGGCAGCTTGCGACATTCTCGATAGTCGATTGAGCCTCTGCGGTGATTTCCGCATACGCTCGTTCCGTCGATGTAGTTGTTTACTGCTATCCATTCCGCCAGATAGTTGGTGCCGCCGTTCCAGCTTTTGATCCACTTAGAAGTGCGTTCCCGATTTACCGTGCGCGCCCTGCGTTCGTTAGTGGTGGGCGTGGCTGCGGTAACCCGATGAAATGCCGGTGGTGTATAGGTGCTGGCTGGCTGCTTGGGCGTGTAGTTATCGTCAATGGAAGATGTTTGGCGTGGTTCGGAGGCGCGTGCGACGGGTTGTTTGAACCATTCGATTTGTTCTTGGCTCGTGTGCGGCTGCTGCGGCTGCTGCGGCGCTGCGGTCGGTTCTGTTCAGGCGCGCCGTAACTGGCAACAGGAGGCTGGCTAACCATCTGCATGGGTTGTGCTTGCTCTTTGTTAAACCACGGCACGCCGCCAATGTCGCCTCCCTGCTTTTGCCGATGGCAAGTAATAAGCTTCAAATCAGGGCCGTAGCATTCAGAGTCGTAAACGTTACGAACATTAAAAAATCAGTAACAGAATAAATAGAAGCCCGATGAAGCCAGGGGAGATACCAATAACTATTAGTGTCTTCGTGGCGCCCGAAAGTCAGAGCTTTCAGTAACCAAAGCCTGAGAGCCCTAAGCGCAACCTCAAAGATAATCTTAAGATCGTCTGTCTCGTACTTCCGCTGCCTTCCTTGCCCCCAGTAGGGACGGGACATCAAATAAGATTCATGACGTGGTGTCAGGGATCAAGCCACCGGACTTATCACGCCAAGCCCGCGGACGTTACGGTGATGCTGAGTACAACGGCTAGTGGATTAATCTTGTCGCTTAGTAGGTGCCTCGTATTGTTGCCAGATGCGCTGTAGTTCGCCCGAGCGTCGCAGTTGATCAAGTGCACTACCCCAAGCGGCTACCAGCTCGTCGTCGCAGTCACGGCTGAAGGCGATGTAAAGGGGGGCCCGAAATATCTCGATTGGAATTTGCCGCAACGCATCCGGTGCGATCCCCAGCTCAGCGCTGTGATAAGCGACGCCAGCATCGGTGTCGCCAATGATGATGCTGGCCCGTCCGGCCATTAGCATGCGGTATAGCTGCACGCTGTTGGATGCGCTTTTGTCGAGATTCTTAAAGCCCCACGATTGCAGCATCGTCGGGATCAAACCGGCACGGCGCGTAGCAATCCGCGGGGCGGTAAGCAACTGTTCCAGCGTGTAAATCGGGTTTTGAGTGCTGGCCAGCTGGTAGGGATGAATGGCAGTTTCCACGATTGGTCCGACCCATTTGTACATCGGCTCTCGCCCAGGCGTGCGAAACACTGCATACATGATGGTCTTGCCCTGAGTCTGTAACGCATGGGCAGCCCGCATGCTGGGTAGCACCATCATCTCGAAGTCATCCCCGGTCAACGCCATAATGCGCCGCACGATATGCGTGGCCAGGCCGGTCAACTGCCCGTCCTTCACGTAGTTATAGGGCGCCCAGTCTTCGGTCACGATTCGATACTGCGTGGCCTGGACTGAAGGACCGAGCAGCAGGAAAAGCAGCATCGCAGTTACTAACGGGTGCTTCACACTGGCAGCCTTTGCTTTCGGGTGAAAGGACGTCTCAAGGAATGAGGCAAGCATAGACGCTCCCAGAGCGACGCCTTATCGCGTGGACTATAACGCCGGGCTGGTCTGTTCGGCATTTCACGTCGAGCAACCAAACCATGACCGAGGTAGGGGATAGACGTTTAGACCATTGGGGTGGAGCTACCGCTTAACAAATGACGAGCCTTGATCCGGCCACTAAGATCTCTGAGATCTCTGTTGAAGCGTGCTTGCTATGTCTGATCAGACTTGGTTCGGTCGCGGCAAGTGAAACGCTAAACGAAAAAGCCCCGCAAATGCAGGGCTTTTCTGATTTGGAGCGGGCGAAGGGAATCGAACCCTCGTCATGAGCTTGGGAAGCTCAGGTAATGCCATTATACGACGCCCGCGTAGGCACCCTTTGTACCAGAAGGGTGGCGCTAGTAGAAGCGGGTGCGGCGTTTAGGTCGATGAATGTTTCAGATCTGTTCGATTTCAGTCGCGGTAAGGCTGCGGTATTGACCGGGAGCGAGGGTGGGATCGAGCAGCAGCGGACCCATGCGTTCGCGGTGCAGGGCGGTGACCTTGTTGTTAAAGTGGCCGAACATGCGTTTGACCTGATGGTAGCGGCCTTCATGCAGGGTCAGGCGAGCCTGGTGCGAGCCGAGCAGTTCGAGTTCGGCGGGTAAGGTGGTGAGGTTCTCGAAGCGGAAGTAGAGGCCCTCGGCGAAGCGCTCGATGCAGATAGGGTCGATCGGGCCTTCGGTTTCGACCAGATAGGTTTTGCCCAGCAGACTCTCTGGTTGTGTCAGGCGACGGGACCAGAGGCCGTCGTTGGTCATGATCAATAGCCCTGTGGTGTTGAAGTCCAGCCGCCCGGCGATGTGCAGTTCTTCCTTATCCGGTTCGTCCAGCAGATCCAGCACCGTGGGGTGTTGCGGGTCGGCGGTGGCGCTGACGCAGCCGACCGGCTTGTTCAGCATAAAGAAGCGGGCAGGTTTGCCCGCCTGCAGGACCTCGCCATCCAGCTCGATACGGTCGAAGACGCGAACGTCATGCATGCCGTCGCAGGTCGTCTTTCCATTGACCGCAGCGCGGCCCGACGCCAGCAGCAGGCGCGCCTGGCGATGGCTGCAATGGGGCAGGTTTGCAAGGAAGCGGTCTAGGCGCATTAGAGTTTGGCGGGAGGCTCGCCGCGGGCGCAGCGCGGGCAGATGCAGGCCTTGTTTAGCGCGTCATCAGGAATTCGTTCGCGGGCTTCCGGTGCGATCTCGGCGGTAAAACACCAGCACGGCTGTGTGGCGGTGGCCGGGTTACTGAGTGCGCATTGATTCGGCTCGCCGCAGATTGGGCATTTACTGGAATCGGGCGTATCGGTCATAACCGCCTCCGGGCAGTGGCAGTGCTTGATGCGGTGGAACTGGTTGTAAGCGTGAAAAAGAAGCCCGGCATTGCGCCGGGCTTCTCGTGCTGCGTGATTACTTCACGCGCTGACCGGGCTTGGCGCCGCTGTCGGGGCTGAGCAGGTAGATCTCTTCACCGCCAGGGCCAGCAGCCAACACCATGCCTTCGGACACGCCAAACTTCATCTTGCGCGCGGCAAGGTTGGCGACGTACAGGGTCAGGCGACCTTCCAGCTTGCTTGGATCCGGGTAGGCGCTCTTGATGCCGGAGAAGACGTTGCGCTTGGCATCGCCGATATCCAGCGTCAGGCGCAGCAGCTTGTCGGCGCCTTCGACGAACTCGCACTTTTCGATCAGTGCGATGCGAAGGTCCACAGCGGCAAAGGCATCGAAGGCGATCTCGGCGGCAATCGGCTCCTTGGTCAGCTCGCCGTTGCCAGTCTCGGGGGTTGCGCCGGGCGCGGCGGTTTCGGTGGAAGCGAGGTCTTCCTTGGATGATTCGATCATGGCTTCGATTTTCGCAGGCTCGATACGGGTCAATAGCGGGGTGAAGGCGTTTAGCTGGTGGTTGGAGAGCAGCGTTTGCAGGTCCGTCCAGCGCAGGGGCTCGACGTTGAGAAAGCGCTCGGCGTCGGCGGCGAGGTTGGGCAGCACCGGCTTGAGGAAGATCACCAGCTGGCGGAACAGGTTGACGCCAGTGGCGCAGATCGCCTGCACTTCATCCTGCATGCCGTCCTGCTTGTTCAGTGCCCAGGGTGCCTTGTCGGCGATCCAGGCATTGGCGCGGTCAGCCAACGCCATGATTTCGCGCATGGCGCGGGCGAAGTCACGGTTCTCGTAAGCATCGGCAATGGACGGTGCGGCGCTCTGGAAGGCGTCGGTCAATTCCGGTGCGGCATTGCGGTCGACCATCACACCGCCGTTGCCCTTGTGAATAAAGCCGGCACAACGGCTGGCGATGTTTACGACCTTCCCCACCAGGTCGGAGTTGACCTTCTGCACGAAGTCTTCGAGGTTCAGATCCAGGTCATCGACGCCACGGCCCAGCTTGGCCGCGTAGTAGTAGCGCAGGTACTCGGGATTCAGGTGATCGAGATAGGTGCGCGCTTTGATAAAGGTGCCCCGCGATTTGGACATCTTCTGCGCGTTCACCGTGAGGTAACCATGCACCGCGACGGCGGTGGGCTTGCGGAAACCGGCACCTTCGAGCATGGCGGGCCAGAACAGGGTGTGGAAGTTGATGATGTCCTTGCCGATGAAGTGGTACAGCTCGGCGCTGGAATCCTTGTTCCAGAAAGCATCGAAGTTCAGCTCAGGGCGACGTGCACAGAGGTGCTTGAAGCTCGCCATGTAGCCGATGGGCGCATCCAGCCAGACGTAGAAGTACTTGCCTGGCTCATCCGGAATCTCGAAACCGAAGTAGGGCGCATCGCGGGAGATGTCCCACTCGTGTAGCCCGCCGTCGAGCCACTCGGCGATCTTGTTGGCGACCGAATCCTGCAGGCTGCCGCTGCGGGTCCATTCCTTAAGCATCGCCTCGAAATCGGGCAGCTTGAAGAAGAAGTGCTTGGAGTCGCGCAGCACTGGGGTTGCGCCTGAGATGGCCGAGCGCGGGTTCTTCAGTTCGGTGGGTTCGTAAGTGGCGCCGCACTTTTCGCAGTTGTCGCCGTACTGGTCTTCGGCAGCACACTTCGGGCAGGTGCCCTTGATGAAGCGGTCGGCGAGGAACATGCCCTTTTCAGGATCGAAATACTGGGTGACCGAGCGCGTGGCGATGTGGCCGACGTCGCGCAGCCTGGTGTAGATCAGGCTCGACAGCTCGCGGTTTTCTTCCGAGTGGGTCGAATGAAAGTTGTCGAAGTCGACCAGGAAGTCGGCGAAGTCGGCACTGTGTTCGGCCTGCACGTTGGCGATCAGTTGCTCGGGCGTGATGCCTTCCTTTTCGGCGCGCAGCATGATGGCCGACCCATGCGCGTCGTCCGCACAGACGTATATGCACTGGTTGCCGCGAAGCTTCTGGAACCGCACCCACATGTCCGTCTGGATGTACTCGAGCATGTGGCCAAGGTGAATCGAACCGTTGGCGTAGGGCAGGGCACTGGTGACGAGGATTTGGCGAGCTTCGGACATGGGAAAGTCTGCAGTCGAGGTTGCGAAGTGAGTCGGCCACTATAAAGGTCACGCAGTTTTTTTTCATCCGCACTGGTGCGGACGGCACGGGTCGAATAGCGAGTGCCGCGCCACATTGACGCGCTTGATGAGCCCTTGTGGCGGCACGGGGTAAGATGCCCGTCTGTTTTAGTAGGTTTTCTTGGGAGTAGTCATGACCGTCACACGCGAAGCTGTCGAAGCCGTACTGCGCCAGTACACCGACCCTAACCTGAACCAGGACCCGGTGGCTGCTGGTTGCGTGCGTTCCATTGATGTAGTGGGTGATCACGTTAGCGTGCAGATCGAATTGGGTTATGCGGCTGGGCTGTTTCGCAGCGGTTGGGCGCAGATGCTGGCGATGGCCATTGAGCAGCTCGACGGCGTGACCCGCGCGGATGTGCAGGTCGACTGTGTGATCCGCTCACACAAGGCGCAGGACCAGGTTGAGGCACTGGCCAACGTCAAAAACATCATTGCCGTAGCGTCCGGCAAGGGCGGCGTCGGTAAATCGACCACGGCTGCCAACCTGGCGCTGGCGCTTGCGCGCGAAGGGGCGCGGGTGGGCGTGTTGGATGCGGATATCTACGGGCCTAGCCAGGGCATCATGTTTGGCATTCCCGAAGGGACGCGACCGGAAATCCGCGACAATAAGGCGTTCATCCCGTTGGAAGCGCATGGCGTTCAGGTCATGTCGATGGCCTTCCTGTCCGACGACAAGACGCCGATGGTCTGGCGAGGCCCGATGGTCTCCGGTGCCTTGCTGCAGTTGATCACTCAGACGGCCTGGAATGATCTCGACTATCTCGTGGTGGACATGCCGCCGGGTACGGGCGATATCCAGCTGACCCTGGCGCAGAAGGTGCCGGTGGTGGGTGCGGTGATAGTCACTACACCGCAGGATCTTGCACTGCTGGATGCAAAGAAGGGCGTGGAGATGTTCCGCAAGGTGAACATCCCTGTGCTCGGTGTGGTGGAAAACATGGCCATCCACATCTGCTCGAATTGTGGGCATGCCGAGCATCTGTTCGGCGAAGGGGGTGGTGAGAAGCTGGCAACGCAGTACAACGTTGAGTTGCTGGCTTCGTTACCGCTTTCCATGGCAATCCGCAGCCAGGCTGACGCAGGTAAGCCAACCACCATTGCCGATCCGGAAAGCCAGATTGCGATGATCTATCAGCAGATGGCACGCAGTGTGGGGGCGCGGATTTCTCAGAGCGGACAGATCATTGCGCAGTCGATGCCAAACATCACTGTGTCCGACGACTGACCTTCGGTATGGCGGCGCTCTGTGCGTCGCCTTGGTCGACCGAGGAGGTCTGATCGACTGAGTAGAATCGTCCTTGGAGGGAGGCTGTCGCCCTCTGACGCTGAATACAGTAAATCGCAGGCATAAAAAAGCCCCGCCGAAGCGGGGCTTTTTCAGCAGAAAAGCTTCAGGTTAGATAACCTGAACTTCCTCAGCTTGCATGCCCTTCTGGCCGCGAGTAGCGACGAAGGAAACTTGCTGGCCTTCTTTCAGGCTCTTGAAACCGTCGCCTTGGATGGCGCGGAAGTGTACGAAGAGGTCGTCACCGGATTGCGGAGTGATGAAGCCGAAGCCTTTCTCATCGTTGAACCACTTAACGGTACCGGTTTGGCGATTGGACATTTGAAATGTCTCCTTGAACAAGGTGTAGAGATGATTTGAACGGGCAAATACCCCGAACGGTGACTGTGTGCAAGGAGTTAGGAGTCGTAGCAATGATCGGATCGAAATCTAAACATGTAGCGATTCACGGTGACACATGCAGCAGCAGCCAATGAAAGATACTCCATTTCTGTCGCATTGCGAGCATTATTTTCAGTTTCCGCCCGAAGCGCCAGAGATGCGACGCATGGACCCGGTTCGTGGCCTTTGAACCGGCTCCATGTGCTCGGTAAGATGCACGCCTTTATCTAAACGACCATCAGCCAAATCAGGACGCCCGCCATGAGCATCAAATCGGATAAGTGGATTCGCCGGATGGCCCAGGAGCACGGCATGATCGAGCCCTACGTGGAGCGCCAGGTGCGGACCGAGGGCAGCGAGCGCCTGATTTCCTACGGCGTCTCCAGCTATGGCTACGATGTGCGCTGCGCTGACGAATTCAAGATATTCACCAACATCAATTCTGCAGTCGTCGACCCTAAGAACTTCGACGAGAAAAGCTTTGTCGACGTAAAGAGTGACGTCTGCATCATCCCGCCGAATTCTTTTGCGCTGGCGCGTACGGTCGAATACTTCCGCATTCCGCGCAACGTGCTGACCATTTGTCTGGGTAAGAGCACCTATGCCCGTTGCGGGATCATTGTCAACGTCACGCCGCTTGAGCCCGAGTGGGAAGGGCACGTGACGCTGGAGTTCTCCAACACCACCACCTTGCCAGCGAAGATCTACGCCAACGAAGGCGTGGCACAGATGCTGTTCCTGGAGTCGGATGAAGAGTGCGAAACCTCTTACCGGGATCGCGGTGGTAAATATCAGGGCCAGCGTGGCGTGACCTTGCCCAAGGCCTGATTGGGCTTCACGAGCCCTGGCGGGCGGTAGTGACTGCCGCTCGCATCATCTTTGCGATATGGAATAGTCCGGCGTAGGGCAGGCGCCATCTGGCGGCGTCCCGGCTGCGCGTCCTGCGCTTCCCAGTACTGATCTGCTTCCCGTCGTGCAATGCCTCGAACCAAGATGGCTAGAGTCTTATTCGCTCGAGCAGATGCCGTTTCATTCCGCTTAAGCAAAAAAATGCCCGCATGAATGCGGGCATTTTTAGTTGCGCGAAGGGCCGGCAGTCCAGCTCTTCAAGCAGGCCTAGGCTCAGCCGGCGAAATTCTTCGCGACGAAGTCCCAGTTAACAACGTTCCAGAATGCTTCGACGAACTTCGGACGGGCATTGCGGTAGTCGATGTAATAAGCGTGCTCCCAGACGTCGCAGGTCAGCAGCGGCTTGTCACCAGCGGTCATCGGGTTGCCGGCACCGATGGTGCTCGCCAGGCCGACGCTGCCGTCGGACTTCTTCACCAGCCAGGCCCAGCCGGAGCCGAAGGTGCCGATTGCGGTCTTGGTGAACTCTTCCTTGAACTTGTCGAAGGATCCGAAAGAAGCATTGATGGCATCAGCCAGGGCGCCAGTTGGCTCGCCGCCAGCATTCGGGGCCATGCAGTTCCAGAAGAAGGTGTGGTTCCAGACCTGAGCGGCATTGTTGAAGATGCCACCTGAAGAGGTCTTGATGATGGTTTCCAGATCCTTGCCTTCGAACTCGGTGCCTGGGACCAGGTTGTTCAGGTTGGTCACGTAGGCCTGATGATGCTTGCCGTGGTGATATTCAAAGGTTTCAGCGGAAATGTGCGGCTCGAGGGCGTTCTTTTCAAACGGAAGCGGCGGCAATTCGAAAGCCATGGTGTATCTCCTGCTCAGGTGTCGAGAATAGATGCGGCTCGGAAGGAGGCAGTCTGCACTGGTAACCAGCGCCTCGCGGAACGGAGAAAACTACTGCATTGATGTTCGTCCGTTTACGCCTGTCTTTCCCTTCGCTCGCTACATGCTTGCGCATTCTTCGGCCGATCACGGGCGGCCGCAATGGCGGGCTGAAGCGTTCCACTCCATGCCCGCGGACCAAGGATCATAGCACTCAGCCTGTGGCAAAACCACGCGTCAACTGTGTGGAAAAGCCAGGGCCAGAGCCTTGTAACAAGGTTCTGGCGCAGGGGGAGAGGATGTCCGAGGCCCTCTGCGTGGACCTCCGATTACACTGGGCGTTCCTTAGGCCAGGACAACAAGCTGTGCGGCTACCGTGAACATCATGGTCGCCACGCCCAGATCGATCAGTCGCCAGGTCAGCGGCCGCGCCAGCCAAGGTGCAAGCCAGGCGCCCCCCAGTGCAAGAATCAGAAACCATATAGTCGAGGCGCTCGCGGCGCCCAGCGTATAAGCCGCGGGCTCGGGTTGCTGCGCGCCGAGGGAGCCGATCAGCAGTATCGTATCGAGGTAGACGTGCGGGTTTAGCAACGTCACGGCCAAGGCGGCAAGCAACACGCTCTGCAGTGAGCGCGGTCCGCGTTGGGCGTTTTCCAGCAAGGCTTGTGGGCGCGCTGCACGGCGCAACGCAATGGCACCGTAGACCAGCAAGAACAGCACGCCTCCCCATCGCGTGATTTGTAGCAGCACTGGATTTTCTGCCAGTACCGCAGCGAGACCGAAGACGCCAACGCTGACCAACAGAATGTCGCAGAGGATGCAGAGCGCAGCGACCGGTAGATGGTGCTCGCGGCGCAGGCTCTGCGCCAGGACAAATGCATTCTGCGCGCCGATGGCAATGATCAGTCCGGCGGTGATTAGAAGCCCGTTAAAGTAGCTCTGCCACATGATGCGTTGCCCTATCGTCAAGAGATGCTCGCAGTCTCGGTGCTGTTGGCCTATAAGAAAAACGAAATTCGGTAATGCCTCATAAGGAAATCGAATGTTCGATTACAAGTTACTGGTCGCTTTGGCGGCGGTGGTTGAGCAAGCCGGATTTGATCGCGCTGCGCAGTCGTTGGGGCTGTCGCAGTCGGCCGTGTCGCAGCGCATAAAGCTGCTCGAGGCTCGGTTGGGGCAGCCGGTGCTTTTACGCGCTTCGCCACCCCGGCCAACGGAGGTTGGTCGGCGTTTGCTTAACCATGTGCAGCAGGTACGTTTGCTCGAACGTGATTTGCAGGGGCAGGTTCCGGGGCTGGACGAGAGCCGACTGCCGGAGCGACTGCGCATCGCGCTGAACTCCGACAGCCTGGCTACCTGGTGGCCGGGTGCCGTCGCACCTTTTTGCACCCGTTATGGCGTGGTGCTCGACCACGTGTTGGAGGATCAGGATGTCGGGCTCAAGCGGATGCGAGCGGGGGAGGTTGCTGCGTGTGTATGTGCAGTCGAACGGCCGTTGGCGGGTGCGCGCAGTGAATTTCTTGGTGCCATGCGCTACCGCGCGCTTGCCAGTCCCGCCTACGTTGCCCGGCACCTCAAGCCGGACGCGCCAGTCGAGGCCTTATTAAAGGCCCCGGCGATCGTATTCGGCCCTGATGACCAGCTGCAGCACCGCTATCTAGAGGCGTTAGGCCTGAAGGGGGCGTTCAGTCATCATCTATGCCCGTCATCCGAAGGCTTTGTTCGGTTGCTGCAAAGCGACATGGGTTGGGGGTTGGTGCCTGAACTGCAGGTACGCGCGGAACTGGCGAGCGGGGAATTGGTTGATGTTTATCCGGGCGAACCGATTGATGTGCCGCTGTATTGGCACCATTGGCGCAACGGCGGTGAGTTGCTCGGCGAACTCACACGGCAGCTGTCAGGCTCGGCCAGGCAATGGTTGATCTATAAAACGGATTAGCCAACGACTCGCTGGCCGCGGTAGATGCGTACCGAGGGGCCGCTACGGTCTGATGGTGTGGACGGCGGGGTAAAAAGGGCGGGCATATCGCTATACGTGGCCAGTTGTCTGCCCAGGTCCCGGGTCATCTCGTCGCCGGAGCAGAGACAGGCGGTCAGCATGGCCTGGATCGCATCCGGTTGGCTCAGACGAATGTTCAGCTGCTGCTCGTCACGCAGCCGACGGCGCAGCTGCTGCATGCAATCCAGTACGGACTTGTTGAACTCCATGACGATTCATCCTCCAATCTATCGGCCGTTCTTGGCGTTTTGGCCCGACATCCGTGTCGGAAAGCGCTATCCGCTGGCATGAGTGCTCAAGCAACAGGCGTACCAGTTGCTGTTTGGATTGCCTGTTTTGCTTAGAAAACCTACCGGAAGTGCGTTGCACATGGCTTTACCGCCTGAATGCGCTTTACATCAGCATGATGCAGCGAGGTGCTGACCAGTGCCCGTTGCTGTCGGTGTGCACAGTCTTGAATCGCCTCGGCATGGAACGCCTGTTCCAGGTGCAGGTTCCGGACAGGCGATGGCGCTGAAGAGACGCAGTTGAATCGTTATACTGCGCGCTGTCTCTTGCTTCGCGCCCTTAAAGGTACTCCATGCGCAACGATGCTCACGACGAACTAGACAACATACCCAGCCTGACAGCCGGCCGCGATCGCGATCCGTACCCAGCGCCGGAGCTAGAGCCGATTGGCAAGTCGACGAGTCAGGCTGCCGACGATGCGCGGCCGCGCCAGAAGCGCCGTGCCGCCAGCACTGCGCCGCTGTGGTTCCTGATTCTAGTGCTGTTTGGGTTGCTGATTGCGTTGGGTTGGTGGGGCCTGCAGCAGGTATCCAGGCTCGAGGCTCAGCTGGTGGCCACACAAGAAAGTTTTGCACGCATCAGCGAAGACGCGACCGGCCGGTTGCAGGATATCTCCGGCAAGATCGTGGCGACCGAATCCAGCGTCACCACCGAAGGCGAGGCATTGAAGCTGCGCATCAAGCAGCTTGAAAAGCAGGCGCTGGACTTGGCAGAGCAACAGCGGGCTATCACTACCCAGCAGCAGAGCCTGACCGGCAAACAGGGTAATCAGGACAAGCGCCTGGACGAACAGGGTGGACAGATCGAGCGCATCGCCACTGACGTGCGAGAGCATCAGTCAGCAGCAGCCACGCTCGCCGATACCGTTAAAAAGGTTGCAAGTGATCAGGCCGCGCTCACGTCATCGATGTCGGCGCTGAAGGGTTCGGTGGACGAGCTGGGCAAGCTGTCTGGCCGAATTGACGGGCTGAGCAAGGACGTCGCAGCGTTGAAGCAGAGGGGCGATGCCAGCCAGGCGATCAGTCGCTTGGAGCAGGACGTGCTCATCTTGCGCAGTGAACTGGATAACCGGCCTGCCGCTACGCCAGGCGTAGTGACGTCAGAGTTCGATGCGTTCAGAGCCCAGATGACCCGCAACATCAACACGCTGCAGGGGCAGATTGCCAACCTCCAGCAACAGATAGACCAGCGCTAGGCAAGCCTGGATAAAAAAGGCCGCTGCGTATGTTACGCAGCGGCCAGGCGAATCAGCCAAAGGAGGAATGGCGGTTTTACAAGTCCAGCGCCAGGGATAACCCGACACCCTGGTTGCGGTTGTCGTTGCCTTGGTAGTTGTAGTTGGCTCGGACGCTGAGGCCTGTCGTCAATTGGTGCGCGATACCGACACTGAAACGGGTCTGGTCGCCCGTCGGGGTCGCACCCGGCAGCTCAAAGCTATTAGTCGGCACGCTGTTCAATGACATACGCAGATCTTCGCGCTGCTCATCCTCGCGCTCGACCTCGCGGGCGACCTCGCCAAACAGCCGAGTGCGCTCCGACACTGCATAAGTGCCAAATAGTCCGACCGACAAACGAAGTGATTCCAGCTCTTGGTCTTCGTAGCTCAAAGCGGTCGAGCTGGCGCCTTGCTCTCTATAACCGTCGACGTCGATTTTCTGATAGCTGGCACCGATGAACGGGCCGAACTCTAATGGATCCCCCATCTGCATCAGGTTAAATCCGGTTTTGGCGGACACACCCCAGACCATGCCTTCAGTACTGCCTTTTTCTGAGCGTTCCGCTACGCCGAGGGAAAAGGTGCGGTCCAGTGAATCGTAGTCAAGGTAGCCCGCGCTGGCATTGAGGTCAGCGAAAAACCGGTCTTGTTGATAGCTGGCAAACGCGCTCGTCAGATAGCTGCGCATATCGTAGTCCGAGTCCCCTGCACCGAGGCTGAGGGAGTTCTGCGCCAGGCCCAGACTGAGTCCCGCCAGCCAGTGCTCGCTGACACGGTTGCTCAGTCCAATCGCCAGGGTCGGGCTGTCCCCATCGCCGCCTCCGAAACCGTCGTACTCGGGACGGTTGTAACCTCCTTGAACGAAGGTTCGCCAGCCGCCTACCGATTGCCAGTTGCCACGCTGGGCAGCGAGTTCGTTGTCGAGTAACTGGAGGTGGTTGCGCAGCGCCGAACGGCCCATCTCTGGTAGCAGTGATACCTCTGCCGGTGCTGAAAGAATGGAGTAGATATAGTCAGCGCTTATCTGGTGGACTGCGGTGGTTGGGTGGACCGCGTCGTTGAACAACAAACGGCTCGGATCCGCGTTTGCGGTACCCAGGCCATAAGTCGGATCTAGCGGACAATTGCCCCCATCAAAGCAGACCGCGGTCTGGTTGATAGTGGGGTCGAATCCGTAGCGAGCAAGGTCTGCGCGAACTTCAGAAAGCAGTAGACGGTTGTTCAACAGAACGTAGTTGCCCCCTTGTGCCTGCAGTCCTGCAGCGAGCTCGGCGTTGAAACTGTCGCTCAGGCTGTTGAGAAACGCGCTGGTCCCGAGTTGTGTCCCTAGCGGGGTATTACCAACATCGGGCAGGTCGGAAATGATGATGTAGCGGGCGCCTGCGTTCTGCAGCGCGCCTACCGCCTGAACCATGTTCGCTGCTGCCTGCGCCATGGTCGTCGGCCTGGCTTGAAGTTGAAAGATATCGTTGGCGCCACCGTTGAGGTAATACAGCCCATTCGGGTCAACCTGCGGGTTTTGCACCAGATACCCAGGCCGGCTGCGTGTCAGGCCTCCTCCGGCGTCGACCGTCGAGGTGCCAATGAGTGAGTCAAGGATCTGATCCGTACGGTAACCACCTACTGCGTAGTTGGTACCGTCTGGATTGCCCGTCAGAAGGCGCGGCAGGATTGGGGTCGATGGCAGCGACTGAAGGCCCAGGCGGTTGGCGAGTACTTGGGTAACAACCTGTCCCGCATATTCGGTGTTGTTGGCCGCATAGGTCGGGCCAGTGCGATTGGTAAAGCGCAGACCGCCGGTTGGATTGCCCCCTAATAGAGGACTGCCGACGTCTGGAAAGTTGCCAGCATCACTCAGCGAGTCGCCGAAGTTAACGAATTGGCTGTAGGGGCTGGTCTCCGCATGTGCTGCAACGGATACGCCCGCCAGCAAGATGGCAAGGGCGAGTGGCTTGAGAGCGCTCTGCACGGGTATCTCCTTATTGTTCTTGTTTGGCAGTCGAAGTCGAAGCTCCGACTCCGTTCAAGCTAGTCGCCAATTGAAGGAGGCATAAGCGCTCTAAAGCGTCATTTGCCGGACGGCTTGGTATCGCTCGAATGGATTACGAACCCGAGGAAACTCTCAAAACGCCTTGTTACAAAGTTTTTATGACGTTAGCGCTACAGACCGATTGCCACAGGCCGCTAACCAGAATGGCACCAAAGCCGCATGAAACATGGGGATTTCTGCCGAGCTATTTTTTTGTTAACGGCCTCTGGTGCGAACTCAGGGTTGGCACCGTCCGTCGCTGATGCGATGGGATTATGGCAAAGTGCTACCATTCGGCGCGGTCGGCACGAAGACGTGGATGGCCGTTCCAATGCTTCAGTCGGGTGATTATAAAAAAATGCCGTCCTTGATCGATCTGCTATTGAGCCGCCTGGCTACGCTGCTGCCCAGTGAGCTCAAGTCCACTGAGTTCATGAAGCTGGTCATTCCGCACCGTCACTCGATGCTGATGAGCCAGCGCCGCGCGACCCTGATCGTCAACCGGGTCCGGCTGTTCGCGTTTCTCTTTGCAGTGCTGACACCCGTGTGGGGGATCATCGACCTGATGGTCTTCACTTACCCACTCTGGCTCGGCCTGGCTACCTTTCGCCTGCTGGCCTGCGCTGCCTTCGCCTGCCTGCTGCTGTTCTATCGGCCCAGCGGCAATTTGTTTGATGCCTATCGGGCCGTTGCGCTGCTGTTCACCATTCCGACTGTCTTTTACATCGCTTCGCATACGCTGCTTGGGGGCTATCAACTCACGCAGGCTTCCGCCGTGGTCGCCACAGGCTATGCGTTCCTGCCCTTCGTGCTGATGGCCGGGTTGGCCATCTTCCCGCTGACCCTGTTAGAGAATCTGGTAATGGCGTCCGTCCTGCTTCTCGCGCACGCATTGGCGGGTTATCTGTCATGGACGACGCTCAACTGGCCTTCCTACGCGGGTGGATTCTGGTTGCTGATCTTGATCGCGGGGGTCACCTCGCTGGCAAGTCTCAGCCAGTTGGCGTTCATGATCGCATTGGTACGCCAAGCCATCCGCGACCCGCTCACCGGCGTGTTTTCGCGCGGTAGCGGGCAGGAGATCCTGAAGCTGCAATGGGACACCGCTCGGCGTCACGACACCGGCCTGGCCGTTGCCTTTATCGATCTCGATCATTTCAAGCAGATCAACGATAACTACGGTCACGAAGCCGGAGACCTGGTGTTGCGCGAGTGCACCCAGCAGATGCTGGCCAGTTTGCGTAGCACCGATACGTTGCTGCGCTGGGGTGGGGAGGAGTTCGTTGTGATCATGCCTGACACCGATCGGGAACAGGCGCGCCTGGCGTTGAGTCGCATGATCCGATCGAGCCTCGGTAGGCGCCCGGACGGCAGCCCGCTGACCGCCAGTGTTGGTTTGGCTGAGCGTTGCGTTGATTTTGTCGAAAGCGCAGAAGAACTGTTGGACCTGGCGGACAAGCGGATGTATCTGGCTAAAACCTCCGGACGCAACCGCCTGTGTTTCGAGGCTGCTGGCGAGATACCGTCCGAAACGCCTCTGTCAGCCGCCTGAGCGTATTCAGCGATTCACATCGAACACGTGCATGAGATAGCTGATGAAGGCTTCATCGCGACACATGGTCTTGCCGGGTGAGTCGGATATCTTTGCCACTGGCTGACCATTGCAGCTGGTCATCTTGATCACCATGTTGGTCGGCTCGACCCCCGGTATGTCACACGTCAGCTGGGTGCCGATGCCATAGCTGGTGTTACTGCGCCCGGCTAGGGCGCGATAGATACCAAGCGCCTTCGGAAAATCCAAACCGTCGGAGAAGACCAGTTGGCGGGTCATAGGGTCGATACCCAGCCGTCGGTAATGGGCGATCGCTTTTTCAGCCCATTCGACCGGATCACCCGAGTCATGGCGCAGGCCGTCGAACAGCTTTGCAAGATACAAATCAAAATCTGCGGTGAAGGCGTCCATGGTGATGCAGTCGGTGATGGCGATGCCCAGTGCGCCACGGTATTCGCGCGCCCAGCAGTCTAAAGCCGCGCTCTGACTGTCGATCAGCCTTGGGCCGAGTTGCTGATGGGCCATGATCCACTCATGGGCCATAGTGCCCATGGGTTTGAGGTCCAGGGTGTGCGCCAGATACACGTTGCTGGTGCCGACAAAGTGACCGGGAAAGGTCTCGCTCAGCCGTTTGACCACCGCAGCCTGTACGCCGAACGAAAAGCGCCGACGGGTACCGAAGTCGGCCAGCTTGAAACCGGCCAGCTCGTCGGGCGTGGCTTCTTCGCGCAGCCACTGCAGCTTCTCTTCCAGGCGGTCGGTCGCCTGGTTCAGGGTCACCTGCGGATAGCGAGCACGGTTGCGTACCTCGCTGATGATTGCCAGCAGCGGCACCTCGAAGAGGATTACGTGCAGCCAAGGACCGCGCAGGTAGATCACCAGCTCGCCGTCATCAAGCTCCAGTCGCACGTAGCGGGGATCAAAGCGGAACAGCCCGAGGAAGCGAATGAAGTCTGGCTGCATGTAGGGAATGCGTTCCAGAAATAACAGCTCTTGCGGTTCGAATCGCAGCTCCGCCAAGGCCTCCAGTTGCTCGCGGATAGCACCCAGGTATGGCGTCAGGTCCTCTTCGGATCGACTGCGGAAGGCCCACTCCACCTCCGCATTGGGGTAGTGGTGAAGAACTGCCTGCATCATGGTCAGCTTGTAATAGTCGGTGTCCAGCAGGCTCTGGATGATTCGTTCGGAAAAGGCGCTGCCACGCATGAGTTGCTTCCTGGTTGCGGAGGCGGATCAGGCTCCGCCGATGCCTTCGATCACCTTACCGGTGCCGCCGCAACTTTTACATTCCCCTGCCTCGGTACGGCCGCTGCCGTTGCAAACGGGGCAGATATTTTCACCCGTCCCGGGCGTTCCTTGCGGCGCTTCGTCTCCGGGATTGGACGATGAGTGGTCATGATTTGGAATGTTCATATGAAAACCTCCTCTGCTGAAAGTCTGTATTTGTTTAAGCTAAATAAAATTTTAAATAAGTGATCCGGGGAGGGTGTCGGTTTATTGTCGTAAGAAATGCGCCAGCCAGAAATGCGGTAATTGTCTACGCAAAATAGCGGACAACAAAAAGGGCAAAGATTTTTAATCCTTGCCCTTTTTGTTTTCTATATCGATCAGCTTTTGCTGTTGCGACCGCCGCCGTGGCTATTCTGTCCACCCTTGCGGCCAGCTTCGGAGGCCTTTTCGCGGTCATTGGCGAAGTTGCCACCGCTGTTATGGCCGCCCTTCTTACCTGCTTCAGACGCTTTTTCGCGGTCGTTTGCGAAGTTGCCAGGATTTTTATTTGCCATGTCTTTCTCTCCTCAATGGACAAGACTTCTGCGGGGCTGAACAACTTCATCAGCCTTCAGGATTTCAGAGCCGAGGAGCACGCCAGTAGTTTCCGTTTTATATGTCCTGCGGACGAGTGGTTACAGATGAAGCCGCGACATGGCTAACTGCAAGTACAACGGAACGGCAATTAGCGTGTGGCGTATTTGAATTTACAGAATTGCATCGAATATCGGCCCGATCAGGCGACCAGCGCGAGTTGGCGCTGTGCCAGCAGCCGCATCACGTAACCGATCTTCAGCGCGGTCGGCCCCAGGATCACCAGGGCGTGGCTCGCCACCACCGCTCCGAGCTGAAGTTGGTCATCGACGACATAAGCACCGGCGATACCCAGCAGGAGCAGAAGTACGCCCAACGCCATCGACAGGTTGGCGAATAGTAAAAGACGGTACGAGTCGAGCGGTTGCATAAGCATGGGAGACACCTCGTTTCGGTGATGCGAGAGGGCCGGCCATGAGGCCGACCCGTCCGGTTTACTCCAGCGCGCTTGCTGGCCCAAAGAACTCATGGCGCAGCTGCTGGGCCGGCACGCCGAGTGCGTGCAGTTGCCGACGAACCGCCGCCATGAATGGTTTCGGGCCTAGGAAATACGCATCCAGGTCGCGCTCGGCGGGCAACCAGGCGTCCAGTCGTGCTTCGGTCAACAGGCCGATGGCGTCTGGTTGATGCTCATCGCCACGGTGCTCGTCGTAGCAATAAAAACGCTTTAGTTGGACGTGCTGCTCGGCGAGCTGGTCGATGGTCGCGCGGAAGGCGTGGGCTTCCGCGTTGCGTGCGCAGTGGATGAAGTGAATCGGTCGGCTGGTGCCGAGGGCGACTTCGAGCATAGCCAGCGTCGGGGTGATGCCGACGCCGCCACTGATCAGCACCAGCGGCTTGTCGCTGGACTGCAAGACGAAGTCGCCAGCCGGCGCGAACAGCTCCAGCGTCTCGCCAAGCTGCATTTGATGTAGCGCGTTGGAGGCCACACCGCCGGGTTCACGTTTAACGCTGATCCGGTAGTCCCGGCCATTGCTCGCCGCCGATAGCGAATAGTTGCGGCGGATCTCCTGGCCATCGACCAGCAGGCGCAGACCGATGTACTGGCCCGGTTCATGCGCCACCACGGGTTCGCCGTCCTCCGGCTCAAGGTAGAAAGAGGTGATTTCTGCGCTCTCAGGCACGTTGCGCGCGATTCGGAAATGCCGCGCGCCGCGCCAGCCGCCGGGCGCCTCGGCGGTCTGGCGATAGAGCTGTTCCTCGGTGCCGATCAGGATGTCGGCAAGCTGCTGATAAGCGGCACGCCATGCGTCGATGACTTCGTCGGTGGCGATCTCGGCCCCGAGCACTTCGCGGATCGCTCGCAGCAGGCATCCGCCCACAATCGGGTAGTGCTCTGGCAGAACCTGAAGCGCGACATGCTTGTTGACCACTTGTGAAACCAGCCCGCCGAGCTGATCGAGGCGGTCGATGTGTTTGGCATACATCAGCACGCCATTGGCCAGCGCACGAGGTTGGTCACCGCTGGCCTGGTGGGCCTGGTTGAACAGCGGCCGAACCTCTGGGTGCTCGGCCAGCATCAGTTTGTAGAAGTGGTCGGTGAGGGCTTCGCCGCCGCTTTCGAGCAACGGGACAGTAGCGGTGATTAGGGCACGGTGTTCGGCGCAAAGCATGGAAAACTCCAATTATTGGTAACGCTGTCTCTGGTTGGCAGCGTGGCGACCACGCGTCCCGGACAGGTACTGGAGCTGTTTCAATAATCGTTCCAGGCTGGAATTGACCAGAATCAAGGGCTTAAAGCGATTCTTGGTATTTCGTACCCTGCTGATGTGGGTTTTTATTACCTTGTTGGGTTTTTTGCACCTCAAGTGGTGGTGTCGATCAACAGCCAATCGAACCGTCATCAACCGAAGCGTTCTATAACTTCAACTATCGATGAACAGAGGGAGGCAACATGGAGAACTACCACATCACGCACGATGACGATCGCTGGGTGCTGCGTGAGGAGGGCGATAAACGCGCGCTGCTTGAAGCCTCGACGAAGGAAGACATCATCAACGAGACCCGTGACTACATGAAGCTGCGCACCGCCTCGGTGAAAATCCATACTCTCGACGGCAAGATCGAAGAAGAACGAACCTACCCGCGGGACCAGGACCCACGCGCCACCAGGGGCTAACCTTCAGCTCGGCTGCAACTCGCCCTGGCGCTGATACTGACGTTTACCCAGCGTGACCGCCCAGCAGGCGAGAATGAAGGGCATGGTCAGCGGCGGCAGGCCGAGCTGATCGAAGAACAGCCGGAAGATGATCGCCAAGCCGATGCCCAGTGCTGGCGCCAGTGCCGAGCGGTGAACCTGACTCAACGCCAGAGCGGCGAGCGCCGGGTTGTAGCCAGCCAGCCCGGCCAGCGCAGACGGCTCGGAAGCGCCGGCCAGCAGTGCCATAAAGATGCCTACTGCCGAGCCGCACAGTGTCCACACTGCAGCACGTCGATCAGCCAACAGTAATGCCGCGAACAGGCACAGCCCCGCCATGGGGTCAGCGAGAAACAAGACCTGGCCCACCCCCCGCATTATTCCCCCCAGCGCGCCCCAGCCATCCAGCTGATGCTCGGGTATGCGCGCCTCGACAACGCTTTCCAGAGCACCTGATAGCCCCATGGCCAACCATCCCAGCAGGACAAAGGAGAGTGTGAAGCCCGGCAAGCTACGCCGCTCACGCATCCGTCTGAGCAGGTGGTGCTGTACGGCGCTCGACAACGCGCCAGACATGATGATCAGCAGGCAGGCGAGCGGCGCCAGACCGAGCATCAACGTGATCAGAAGCCCTAGTAGCGCGGCGTTGTAGCCGTAGAGACCGGTTTCGATATCCTCAGGTGGATAACCGAGGCGCCACGCCGACAAGGTGCCGCTCAGCAGGCCGAGGAGGGCGCCCGCCAGAAACGCCAGGTCATGCAGCGCGATTGCAAAGAGGATCAGCAGGCCGCAGCCCAGGTGGCGCTGCAAGAAGATTTGGCTGATCCCGTTGAGCATCGAGCGCAACAACTGCGAAAAACGAGGGGGCATGGGCGTGTCGTGAGAAAAGGGCAAACAGACCCTCACCGGCGGAGCTGCGCTGCGCCGGTGAGGTTGTCTGGAGGGTCAGTTGAGCATTTCGATGCGCAGCGAGTTGGTGGTGCCAGACTGCCCCAGCGGCACGCCCGCCGTGATCACCACAGTATCCCCGGTGCCCGCCATGCCCTGGGCGCGGGCCAGTTCGAGCGCATTGAGGCAGACATGCTCCATGTCATACATGCGTGCATCGATCACCGAGTACACACCCCAGGCCACGGTCAGCTTGCGTGCGGTCGTCAGGTTCGGCGTCAGGCTCAGAATTGGCGTGGCCGGTCGCTCCCGCGAAGCGCGCAGGCTGGAGCGGCCTGACTCGGTGTAATTGACCAGCACTGCAACCGGCAGAATGCCGCTGATCCGGCGAATGGCGCAGCTGATCGCATCGGGCAGGGTGGCCTCGGCGCTTGGCCGATTGACGTCCAGCTGAGCCTGGTAGTCCGGGCCGCTTTCCACCTGGCGGATGATCTTGCTCATCATGCTCACCGCTTCCAGCGGGTACTCGCCGGAGGCGGTTTCCGCCGAGAGCATCACCGCGTCGGCGCCTTCGGCCACGGCGTTAGCCACATCAGTCACCTCGGCACGGGTCGGTGCCGGGGAGAAGCGCATCGATTCGAGCATCTGCGTCGCCACCACCACCGGCCGGCCCAGTTGGCGGCAGGTGCGTACGATATTGCGCTGAATGCGCGGCACGTTTTCCGCCGGCACTTCGACGCCCAGATCGCCACGCGCCACCATGATCGCATCGCACAGCCGCGCGATTTCGCGCAGGTGCTGCACGGCTGAGGGTTTCTCGATCTTGGCCATCAGGAAGGCGCGGTCGCCGATCAGTTCGCGTGCTTCATGAATGTCCTGTGGCCGCTGGACGAATGACAGCGCCACCCAGTCGATACCCAGCTCCAGGCCAAATGCCAGATCACGCCGATCCTTCTCGGTCAGCGGGCTCAACTCCAGCACCGCCTCTGGCACGTTGACACCCTTGCGGTCGGACAGCTCGCCAGCGGCCACCACGCGCGTGTCGATGGCATCAGCGTGCTTGGCCGTCACGGTCAGGCGCAGACGGCCATCGTCCACCAGCAGGCTCATGCCAGGCTGCAGGGCGTCGATGATTTCCGGATGCGGCAAGTTGACCCGCGTGCTGTCACCCGGCGTCGAGTCGAGGTCCAGACGCAGCGTTTGCCCACGCTTGAGCTGCACCTTGCCCTCAGCAAAACGACCGACGCGCAGCTTAGGCCCTTGCAGGTCCATGAGAATGCCGATCGGCTGGTTCAGCTGACGTTCCACCTCGCGAATCCAGCCGAAGCGTTCAGCGTGGTCGGCGTGCTCGCCATGACTGAAGTTGAGGCGGAACAGATTGACCCCGTTTTCCACCAGCTCGCGCACATCCTCGATGCTGCGTGTGGCCGGTCCTAGGGTGGCGAGAATCTTGACCTTCTTATCGGGTGTCATGGCAGGCTCTATCGGCAGTTGTGGTTAGGGACCCTGCTTGCCGTGTCCCGCTAGCGGGACGACGGCAGGATCAGAATGGCGCGGAAATCGTTGACGTTGGTCCGCGTCGGGCCGGTCATCAGCAGCGCATCGAGCGCCTGGAAATAACCGTAGCCATCATTGTTCGCCAGGGCATCTGCTGCGCTGTGGCCCAGCGCCTCGGCGCGAGCGTAGCTCTCGGGTGTCATCAAGGCGCCGGCGTTGTCTTCCGAGCCGTCGATGCCATCGGTGTCGCCGGCCAGTGCGTAAACATTCGGCAGCCCTTGCAGAGTGTCCGTCAGGCTCAGGAGGAATTCGGCGTTGCGGCCGCCGCGGCCATGGCCGCGCACGGTCACCGTGGTTTCGCCGCCGGAGAGGATCACGCAAGGCGGCTTGATCGGCTGACCGTGCAGCACCACCTGGCGAGCAATACCCCCATGGACCTTGGCTACATCGCGTGCTTCGCCTTCCAGGTCGCCGAGAATCAGTGGGGTGATGCCCGCTGCACGCGCCTTCTCGGCCGCCGCGTCGAGGGATTGCTGAGGCTTGGCGATCAGCTGGAAGTGGCTGCGTGACAGGCAAGGGTCGTCTGCCTTGACTGTCTCGGAGCGTGGATCTTCCAGCCAAGCGCGAACGTTCTGCGGTATCTCGATGTGATAGCGCGCCAGGATCGCCAGGGCCTGGGCCGAGGTGGTCGGGTCTGCGACGGTTGGGCCGGAGGCGATCACCGTGGCCTCGTCACCCGGCACGTCGGAAATCGCGTAGGTGTAAACGCTCGCTGGCCAGCAGGCCTTGGCCAGACGGCCGCCTTTGATCGCCGAGAGGTGCTTGCGTACACAGTTCATCTCGCCGATGTGCGCGCCGGAGCGCAGCAGCGCCTTGTTGATCGCCTGCTTGTCGGCGAGGCTGATGCCCTCGGCCGGCAGTGCCAGAAGTGAGGAACCGCCGCCGGACAGCAGAAAGATCACCCGGTCGCTTTCTTCGAGGTTGCTGACCATTTCCAGCACACGGCGGGCGACGCGCTCACCGGCATCGTCCGGTACCGGATGCGCGGCTTCCACCACCTCGATCTTGCGGCAGTCGGCGCCGTGGCCGTAGCGCGTTACCACCAGCCCGGAGAGCTCGCCTTCCCAGACCGCTTCGATGGCTTCGGCCATGGCGGCAGCCGCTTTGCCTGCTCCAATGACGATGGCCCGGCCGCTGCGGTCAGCCGGCAAATGGTCGGCCAGCACCTGGCGCGGGTGCGCGGCATCGATGGCGGCGGTGAACAGGTCGCGCAGGAAGGCTTGCGGTTCGAGGTTCATGTACAACTCCATCTATTAGGTCAGGTGCCCGATTCCAGACCTTAGGGCTCGGTTATGCAAGTACAAAAGGCAAGTCCTAAGGTTTGGAATCGACCCACCCGGCAGTCAGGCCGTGACTCCTCGTGCCGAGCAGGTCGAAAGGGGTGCCGCCCGAGGGCAGCGATCGGATCGCAGGTGCGCTGGGCTGAGGTTGTGGGGGACGCTGTGATTCCGACCCCGCGCAACTCCAATCCGACCCTTTGAGCATCGCCGGGCCAAACGTTGCGGTTCCCACCACCTGGTCTGTCTGTCCCTGAAGGTGGGCCGCTTGGCTTGGCCAACGTGCTCGAAGGCTGAAGTTTCTGTTTAATCCTTGCGAATCGAGAAGTTGGCCATGTGCTCCAGACCCTTGATCAGCGCCGAGTGATCCCAGCCGCTGCCACCGATGGCTGCGCAGGTGCTGAAGACCTGCTGCGCGTTAGCCGTGTTGGGCAGGTTCAGGCCGAGCTCGCGGGCACCGGCCAAGGCCAGGTTCAAGTCCTTCTGGTGCAGGCTGATGCGGAAGCCCGGATCGAAGGTGCCCTTAATCATGCGCTCGCCATGCACTTCGAGAATCTTCGAACCGGCGAAACCGCCCATCAGTGCTTCGCGGACGCGGGCTGGGTCGGCACCGTTCTTCGCGGCGAACAGCAGGGCTTCGCCCACCGCCTGAATGTTCAACGCCACGATGATCTGGTTGGCGACCTTGGCGGTCTGGCCGTCACCATTGCCGCCGACAAGGGTGATGTTCTTGCCCATGGCCTGGAACAGCGGCAGGGCGCGGGCAAAACTTTCCTCGCTACCACCCACCATGATCGACAGCGTTGCAGCCTTGGCACCGACTTCGCCGCCGGAGACCGGCGCGTCCAGGTACTGGGCGCCCGTGGCGTTGATCTTTTCGGCGAACGCCTTGGTGGCGCTGGGTGAGATCGAGCTCATGTCGATCACCAGCTTGTTCGGGCCGACGCCCTCTGCAATGCCGTTCTCGCGGAACAGTACGTCTTCTACATGCGGGGTGTCAGGCACCATGACGATGATGAACTCGGCTTCCTGCGCGACTTCTTTCGGATTGGCCAGGCCAACGGCGCCTGCTTCGAGCAGGGCGGCCGGGGCCGCATCGTGGTGAGTCGAAACAAAAAGGCTGTGGCCAGCTTTCTGCAGGTTCTGAGCCATAGGCAGGCCCATGATGCCGGTGCCGATAAATCCAATCTTAGCCATGAGGTTTTCTCCTTCGATTCGTTCAGGTCGGGTCAGATAGCGTTATGCGCTTTCATCCAGCCGAGGCCGGCCGCGGTGGTGGTGGCCGGCTTGTATTCGCAGCCAACCCAGCCCTGGTAGCCGATGCGGTCCAGGTGCTCGAACAGAAAGCGGTAGTTGATCTCGCCGGTGCCCGGCTCGTTACGGCCGGGGTTGTCGGCCAGCTGCACATGGTTGATCGCCGCCAGATTGGTCTCGAGGGTGCGCGCTAAGTCGCCTTCCATGATCTGCATGTGATAGATGTCGTACTGCAGGAACAGGTTGGTGCTGCCGACCTTGTCGCGAATCTCCAACGCCTGCGAGCTGTTGTTGAGGAAGAAACGCGGGATGTCGCGGGTGTTGATCATCTCCATCACTAGGCGAATATCTTCGGCTTCGAGCTTCTTCGCCGCGTAACGCAGGTTCTCGATAAAGGTCATCTCCAGCTTGCCGAGATCGGCACCCTTGGGAGCGATGCCGGCCAGGCAGTTGATCTGGGTGTTGCCCAGGACCTTGGCGTAGGCGATGGCCTGGTCGACGCCGGCGTGAAATTCCTCGACCCGCTCCGGGTCACAGGCAATGCCACGGTCGCCATTGGCCCAGTCGCCGGCCGGCAGGTTGAACAGCACTTGGGTCAGGTTGTGGGCGTCCAGGCGCGCCTTGATCTCTTCGGCCGGGTAGTCGTAGGGAAAGAGGTACTCGACACCGCTGAAGCCGGCTTCGGCAGCGGCGGCGAAGCGGTCGAGGAAATCCATCTCGGTAAATAGCATGGACAGGTTGGCGGCAAAGCGGGGCATGGGGTTTCTCCTTTTTTGTCTGTAGGGACAATCCGGTGATGCTCGTGGTGGTTGCGCGACGCGCAGCCATCCGGGGTGTTGCGTTTGCGGTGGATATGCTTCGCGATATCCACCCTACGGGGCCGAGCTGTTTCTGCCGTAGCGTGGAAGACGGCAAAGCCTCTTCCACGCGTTGGTGGCAGGTCGCGCTCGGTGTAACGGTCAATCCAGCAACGCGACCGCAGTCGGCGCATCTGCCCGGCCTTCGGCCAGCGGCTCGAATTCGTTGATGGCGTCGATCTCGGTGCCCATGGCGATGTTGGTCACGCGCTCCAGGATCACCTCGATCACCACCGGTACCTGATGCTCGGCCATCCAGGCCTGGGCCTGGTCGATGGCGGGGCGCAGGTCTTCCTGCTTGAACACGCGGATCGCCTTGCAACCCAGTCCCTCGACCACCGCGACGTGGTCGACGCCGTAACCTTCCATACCGGCCTGATCGGCATTGATGTTCTCGAAGCCCAGCTGCACGCAGTAATCCATCTCGAAGCCGCGCTGCGCCTGGCGGATCAGGCCGAGGTAGGCGTTGTTCACCAGAATGTGGATGTAGGGCAGCTTGAACTGCGCGCCCACGGCCAACTCCTCGATCATGAACTGGAAGTCGTAGTCGCCCGAAAGCGCCACCACCTTGCGCATTGGGTCCGCGGCGACCACACCCAGCGCTGCCGGAATGGTCCAGCCGAGCGGGCCGGCCTGGCCACAATTGATCCAATGGCGCGGCTTGTAGACGTGCAGGAACTGCGCGGCGGCGATCTGCGACAGGCCGATGGTGCTGACGTAGCAGGCGTCGCGACCGAATGCGTTGTTCATGCACTGGTACACGCGCTGCGGCTTCATCGGCACCGAGTCGAAGTGCGTTTTACGCAGCAGGGTGCGCTTGCGTTCCTGGCAGTCGGCGGCCCATGGGGTGCGATCCGGCAGCTGGCCGGCGGCCTTGCGCTCTTTGGCGACTTCGACGAACAGCTCCAGCGCGGCACCCGCATCGGACGTGATGCCGAAGTCCGGCGAGAACACCCGGCCGATTTGGGTCGGTTCGATATCCACGTGCACGAAAGTGCGGTCTTTGGTGTAGACGTCGACCGAGCCGGTGTGGCGGTTGGCCCAGCGGTTGCCGATGCCGAGCACGAAGTCCGAGGCCAGCATGTTGGCGTTGCCGTAGCGGTGGCTGGTCTGCAGCCCGCACATGCCCGCCATCAATGGATGGTCGTCGGGGATCGAGCCCCAGCCCATCAGGGTCGGGATCACCGGCACGCCCACGGTCTCGGCGAACTCCACCAGCAAGGCTTCGGCACCGGCGTTGTAGATACCGCCGCCGGCGACGATCAGCGGACGCTCGGCGGCGCAGAGCATGTCGATGGCTTTCTCAATCTGCTTGCGGGTGGCGGCCGGCTTGTAGACCGAAAGCGGCTCGTAAGTGTCGATGTCGAATTCGATCTCGGCCATCTGCACGTCGAACGGGAGGTCGATCAATACCGGGCCAGGGCGCCCGGAGCGCATGACGTGGAACGCCTGCTGGAATACGCGCGGCACCAGTGCCGGCTCACGCACGGTCACGGCCCACTTGGTGACCGGCTTGGCGATGGACTCGATGTCCACGGCCTGGAAGTCTTCTTTATAGAGGCGAGCACGCGGCGCCTGGCCGGTGATGCAGAGGATCGGTATCGAGTCGGCCCAGGCCGAGTAGAGGCCGGTGATCATGTCGGTACCGGCCGGGCCCGAGGTGCCGATGCACACGCCGATGTTGCCGGCCTTGGTGCGGGTGTAACCCTCGGCCATGTGCGAAGCGCCTTCGACGTGGCGAGCCAGAATGTGACGGATGCTGCCGTCGGCACGCATGGCGGAATACAGCGGGTTGATCGCGGCACCGGGGATGCCGAAGGCGGTATCAATCCCTTCCTTGCGTAACACCGCTACGGCGGCATCGATTGCTCTCATTCGGGCCATGGGTCGTGTCCTCTTCGGTAACTCGATAGTTTTTATACGTGGCCCAAGCATGAAGGGCTGGCCGGAACGAGGGAATTGGCAGAAACTTCAGTTCTGTCGATATCAGGAGTATCGAATGGATCGCTACACAACCTTGCACAGCTTTGTGCTGGTCGCTGAAAACGGCAGCTTTGCCGCCGCTGCGCTGAAGGAAGGCGTAACGCCGGTGGTCATGGGGCGCCGGCTCGATGCGCTGGAGCGGCACCTGGGCGTCAAGCTGATGCACCGCTCGACGCGCGGGCTGGCGCTGACCGACCTCGGCGAGCAATACCTCGAGCGCGCCCGAGGGTTGCTCAAGGATTTCGACGAAGCCGATGCCAGCATCAGCCATGACCGCACCTCGGTGCGCGGGCACCTGGTGATATCGGCGCCCGCTGCATTCGGACGTCGACACATCGGCCCGCACGCGCCGGCGTTCCAGTCGCGCTATCCGGACCTGCAGCTGTCCTTCAACTTCACCGACAGCGTGGTCGATCTGGTGCGCCACGGTTACGACATGGGCATCCGCATCGGCGAGGTGACTGATCCCAACTATGTTGCCGTCAAGCTGTTCCCCAATCGCCGTGTGGTCTGTGGCTCGCCGGACTACTTCGAGCGCCAGGGCGTACCGCGCACGCTGGAAGATCTGGCGCGACACAATTGCCTGGCGTTCAACCTGCAAGGCGGGCAGCAGCGCGGCTGGACTTTTTTGCGGGACGGCAAACAGGTGGCGGTGCGGGTGGCGGGGAATCTCGACTGCAACGACGGTGAACTCTTGTTCGACTGGGTCAAGCAGGGCCTGGGTATCGGTTGGCGCTCGACCTGGGAAATTCAGGCCGAACTCAAGCGCGGCGAGCTGGTGACGGTGCTCGACGAGTACGCCTTGCCGGCCTATGACATCCAGGCGGTGTATCCGCAGCAGCGCTATCTGCCGGCCAAGGTCCGCTTCTTCATCGATTATCTGAAGCAGATCTACAACGCGCCGGGCTACTGGGAGGTGCGTTGAGTCGAACCACGTCGATCTGCGTCTGGTCGTAGGGTGGATGTCGCGAAGCACATCCACGCGCTGCGGCCGTCAAACAATCGCAGGCTATCGTCAGAGGTGCCCAGTGGATCAACTGAAAATCGCCACCTTCAACATCAACGGCATCCGTGCCCGTCGAACCAACCTGCTCGAATGGTTGGAGCGCGAACAGCCGGACGTGGTGTGCTTGCAGGAGCTGAAGGCGCAGGACGCCGATTTCCCAATCGATGACATTCGCGCGGCCGGTTACGGCGCCATCTGGCAGGGGCAGAAGTCATGGAACGGGGTAGCGATCCTGGCCAAGGGCGACGACCCGCTGGAGATCCGCCGCGGCTTACCGGGCGATCCGGACGATACCCACAGTCGTTATCTCGAAGCCGCCGCCCATGGGGTGATCGTCGCCTGCCTCTATTTGCCCAACGGCAATCCGCAGCCGGGGCCGAAGTTCGATTACAAGCTGAGCTGGTTCGAACGTTTCATCGAGCACGCCGCCGGCCTGTTCGCCAACGGCCATCCGGTGATACTGGCCGGTGACTACAACGTGGTGCCCACCGACGAGGACATTTACAATCCGAAATCTTGGCGAAAGGATGCGCTGTTGCAGCCGGAAAGCCGCGCATGCTTCGAGCGCCTTCTGGCGCAGGGCTGGACCGACGCTCTGCGCGCCAAGTACCCGGACGAGCGCCTCTATACCTTCTGGGATTATTTCCGCCAGCACTGGCAAAAGAACTCCGGGCTACGCATCGATCATCTATTGCTGAGCGCTGATCTGGCGCCGCGACTGGTCGATGCCGGGGTGGATCGCTGGGTGCGTGACCAGGAACACGCCAGCGACCACGCGCCGACCTGGATAACCCTTCGTGGTGAGGCTGTGCAGGACGAGTCTGAAAAACCGGCCAGGCGCAGCAAGGCCAAGAGCACTGCCAAGTAACTTCACTGGCGCCGGATTAAAGGTTCGGCGCCCATCCGTTTTCACTGGAGCCGCTAGCTGCATGCACCGCCGTCGTCGTGCTCCCGTCTGGATAGCCACCTTCGCCGTCCTGTTGCATCTGTGCTCGATGCCGCTGATGGCTGCGCATATGCGGGCCACCGCTATGGCAGGTGGGCATGATGCGATGGGCCAGCACCATGCGGTGAAGGTAGACCAGCATCACGGTCATGCCAGCGAGCCCGCGCCGGCGCAGAGTCATCATCAGGGTATGCCTTGCTGCTGTGCCGCGGGGTCGGCCTCGCTGGCAGCTATTCCAGCTGGCTCGCCAGTATTGCTTCATCCTCGGCTGGTGCCGCTCGGCAACTTGCCTTCGGTCACCGCACCGCTGTTATCGCCGCGGTATCGCTGGCCGAGCCTGAACCCCCGCGCCTCTCCTTTCGCTTGATCGATCAAGTGTTGTCTGTCCGGTAGCCGCCGGTGGCTGCGCTCGCGCCGCTGTTGGTTGCTGGCCCTTGCTGCAGGCCTGTTTCCCGGCCGGCAGCGCGAAAATACGGCCCCGCCTTTGTAGGCGCGAGCTTGCTCGCGATCTGATCCATTGCTGCGCTATTGATCGCAGCAAACTGGCTCTTACAGAGAAGCTGCTGCCGTTTCGATCGAGTAAGTAGTCATGACTTCAAGTACCGCTGGCGCCCGCCCTGAGGCGCCACTCCTGGCTTCCCGAACACAGCACCCACTGCTGGCGTTATTGATTCGTTTGCATCTGTATGTCGGGCTGCTGGTCGGCCCGTTCATCTTTGTTGCTGCCTTGAGCGGCCTGGTCTATGCGTTGACACCGCAGCTAGAGGACCGGCTGTACGCCGAGCAGCTCTACAGCGACAGTAGCGGTACGCCGCAGCCACTGGCTCGGCAGATCGAGGCGGCCCAGACCTATATTGGCGAAGCGGCGACGCTGTCGGCGGTACGTCCGGCACCGCAACCGGGCGCGACTACGCGCGTAATGTTTCAGGCGCCAGGCCTTGGCGCGTCTGAAAGTCGCGCCATATTCATCGACCCGGTTACAGCTGAGATTCGGGGCGACCTGCTCGTATACGGCACAAGCGGCGTGCTGCCGTTGCGCACATGGCTCGATCAGTTTCACCGCAGCCTGCTGCTTGGCGAGCCAGGGCGGTTGTACAGCGAGCTGGCAGCGTCCTGGTTGTGGGTCGCAGCACTGGGTGGCTTTGCGTTGTGGTACATCCGTCGGCGGCGCGGCGGAGGTCCGGTGCGCTCAAGAGGTCTGCGACGCTGGCACGCCACGCTCGGTTTGTGCCTGCTGATCGGGTTGCTGTTCTTCTCCGCGACGGGTCTGACCTGGTCGCGATGGGCCGGCGGCAACATCGGTGTTGCGCGAGCCGCACTGGGCATGTCGACCCCGAGCGTCTCGACCGCGCTGGATGGCGAAACGGCTGCACCTGTGGGCGAACATGCACACCACGCCGGAATGGCCATGTCGGCCCCCCGGGTGGCAGCACCGGAGATGTTCGATCAAGTCCTTAGCGCGGCCAGAGCGAGCGGAATAGAGGCTGGCAAGGTCGAGATCGTCCCGGCTGTCGGGCCAGATCGCGCCTGGACGGTGACTGAAATCGACCGCAGCTGGCCCACCCAGGTCGATGCCGTCGCTGTCGATCCGCGCACCTTGAGCATCACTGATCGGATTGATTTCGCGACCTTCCCCATTGCAGCCAAGCTGACGCGCTGGGGCATCGATGCACATATGGGTTCGCTGTTCGGTCTGGCTAACCAGTTGTTGCTTGCTGTCACGGCGCTCGGCTTGGCGTTCCTGGTGGCCTTCGGTTACCTGATGTGGTGGCGACGCCGCGGGCAGCGCCAAGCTGGTCGGCTGGGGGTGGTCGCGGTTCTGCGCAGCCTGTCGCCACCTGTGCGCTGGACCACGCTCGCGGTGGCGCTGCTGTTTGGCTATTGCCTGCCGGTTCTGGGCGGCAGTCTTCTGTTGTTCCTGGTAAGCGAGTTCGTTCTGGCAGCGCCCTGGTGTTACCGGCCCGACGCGGCTCAGCGGGATGGCTGACTTCAGGGTCCGATAGACCATCGCTGCGATTTTTGCGCCGATCGTCGGCGAAAGTACAGCGTCCGCGTTTGTATCAGTAGTATCGGGTCAGCTGTTCAGGAAGCCGGGCCAGGAAGGGGGCGGCTTTCAAATATTTTGGGTTCGGTCACTCGGCAAGACATGGCTGCCGTAGTGAGGGAGGGAGTCCATGTCTGACGATGTAAAGCCGAATCAAGCTGACCGTTTCACGGTTATCGACGATCCGGTATCGATCCTGCTTCGCCTTGAGGGTACGAATCTTTCACTCAGCGAAATGCTGACCGAGGCGCTTCATGCCGTGCGCATGCATCTGGGTATGGATGTGGCGTTTATCAGCGAGTTTCGCGGCGGAAGCCGGGTGTTTCGCTACCTTGATGGCAACTTCGTGCCACTGCAGCTCGCCATTGGCGGCTCAGATCCGCTGGAAGACAGCTACTGTCAGCGTGTGCTGGACGGACGCCTGCCGGAGTTGATCCAGGACGCGGCGCTCCTGCCCGAAGCCCTTGCCATGCCAGTGACCAAGGCCCTGCCGGTTGGCGCGCATCTCAGTGTGCCGCTGCGCTTCAGCGATGGTCGCCTCTACGGCACTTTCTGCTGTTTCAGCACTACCTCTGACGGCACGCTCAATGAGCGCGATCTGAACACCTTGAGGCTGTTTGCCGCATTCGCCGGGCGGTTACTCGAGCGGCATGCGCTCAGCGAGATGCGCTATGCCAAAATCCATAGTCGCATTCGTTCGGTGCTGGAAGAACGGACGTACTCGGTGGTCTATCAACCGATCATTCATCTGCTCGAAAACCGGATCGTCGGGTATGAAGCCTTGGCGCGCTTCAGCGCAACGCCAGCGCGAACGCCCGATCTGTGGTTCGCCGAAGCGGCATCGGTCGGTCTGCAAGCAGAATTGGAAATCGCCTTGATCGAAGCGGCGCTCAAAGGGCTCGCTTTTCTGCCGGAACAGACTTACATGTCCCTGAATGTCTCGCCGGCCACGGTGCTGACGGGGTCGCTCGCAGCGGCGCTCGCGCATCAGCCGCTTGACCGGTTGATCCTTGAGATAACCGAGCATGCGTCCATCGGCGACTATGAGATTGTCGCCAATGTCCTCGAACCACTTCGAGAGCAGGGGTTGCGACTGGCGGTGGATGATGCAGGAGCTGGATTTGCCAGCTTCCGTCACATCCTTAAGCTCAAGCCGGACGTAATAAAGCTGGATGGTAGCCTGATCCGCAACATCGATAGCAGCACCGGTTGCCGCGCCCTGGCGGCTGCACTGATTCGCTTCGCGGAAGAAACGGGCAGCAAGGTCGTGGCTGAGTGCATCGAAACCGAAGCGGAGTTGGCGGTGCTGCGGGAGCTCAAGGTGAACAAGGCACAGGGCTTCCTGCTTGGTCGCCCGGTTCCCATCACCGCGCCGGTTTCCGCAGCGTTCGAGCAGGCTTTCTCGTAGCTGCATGAGAACTGGTATCGAAGGTCGCGCTGGCATCGAGGGTTAACAGGGATGATGGGTAGTTGGCGTGATAGCGGTCCGATGCCGCCGACTGAGCGAGGGGGATGTAGGTTGAGATTGTTGGGAGCTGCTCTGAGGTTTACATGGCACCGCTGCAAAGGCTTGGTGTCGTGATCAACAGTTATTGAATCAGTGAATGGGCCGCTAGACCTTGCCCCATAACGCCCCGAGGGCCGCTGCGCAAGGTAGGCTGATCGCAGAGGCTCGCACCCGGGAACCGATCATCTGGAACCTCAGTAAGGCGTCTGAAACAAACCACACTGTCGACAAGTCTTAACCTTGCAGCGGGGCTGCAGCGTTAACCTTGTTGCGGATAAGGCGATCCACTCAAGCCGTCGAAGCGAAACGGCTATTTCACCGGAGGTGTGAATGCTGCAGAACGTTCGGTTGGGCCCCGAAGTTTTCGAGGACAGGGGTGACGCGGCCTCCATGCTGCGGGACATAGAAACAGCGGGCCACTCGGTGGGCGATATGCTCTGCGAGGCGCTGCGCTCGGTGCGTTCGCATCTGGGGATGGACGTCGCGTTCGTCGCCGAGATGGTGCAGGGTTTGCGGGTGTTTCGCCATGTGTGTGGTCGTGACGACTCGCCACCGATATGTGTCGGCGGCTCTGACCCTCTTTCCGACAGCTACTGCCAGCGGGTCGTTGACGGCAGACTGCCGCAGTTGATCCCGGACACCAGCAAGCTTCCCGAAGCGGTGGCGCTGCCAATTACCGCCATCCTCGGTATCGGCTCCTATATCAGCGTGCCAATCCGCTTCAGCGATGGCCGTTTATACGGCACCTTCTGCTGCTTCAGTTCCAAGCCTGACGGCACCCTGAACGAGCGTGACCTGGACACCCTGCGGTTGTTCGCCGACTTTGCCGGCCGACTGCTCGAAACACAGGCCAGGGAGCAACGAGAACACGAGGAGCGGCTCGCACGGATCAATGGCGTGCTGAGCGAGCAGGCCTATAACGTGGTGTATCAGCCAATCTTCAACGTGCTACGGAACAGCGTGGTCGGCTACGAAGCGCTGGCGCGGTTCTCTGGTGAACCGCAACGTACCCCGGATCTCTGGTTTGACGAGGCCGAGCAGGTCGGTCTGCAGTGCGAGCTGGAAATGGCGCTTGTCAAGGAAGCGTTGAAAGGCCTGGGCGACATTCGCCGAGACTGCTACCTGTCCATTAACGTCTCGCCGGAAACCATTCTGGCCGGCGCAGTCGGAACGCTATTGGAAGGCCAGCCGCTGGACCGGTTGATGCTCGAGGTGACCGAGCATGCTTCGGTTCGTGACTATGACCTGATTGCCGAAGCGCTTGCGCCGATGCGAGCGAAAGGCCTGTTATTGGCCGTTGACGATGCAGGTGCCGGCTATGCGAGCTTTCGCCACATCCTCAAGCTCAAGCCGGACGTGATCAAACTCGACGGCAGCCTGATCCGTAACATCGACAGCAACCGCGACTGCCGAGCACTCGCTTCGGCGCTGATTCGTTTCGGCCAGGAAACTGAGTGCAAGATCGTCGCCGAATGCGTCGAGACGGAGGCTGAACTGGCCATTCTGCGGGAACTGCAGGTCAGTAAGGCGCAGGGCTATCTGCTTGGCTGTCCGCTGCCACTGGGTGACAGGCAGATGATCTAGACGAGGCCGCGACTGATAGCTGCAGCCCGCCTGGCTGCGACTATCAGTGTGGCAGGCTCTGTGGGCTCAATTACCCCGGTAGGTCGAGAAACCGTATGGGCTGAGCAACAGCGGGATGTGGTAGTGCGGCACGGTACCGTCCACCTCGAAGATCACCGGGACCTCCGGGAAGAAGCTCGCCGTGGCGTGTGCCTCGAACCAGTCACCGGTTTTGAAGGTGACGCGGTAGGTGCCTTTTTCCAGCGCCTTGCCTTGTGGGTACAGCGCCGTGATGCGGCCCTGCTGGTTGGTAACGCCATCGTTCAGCGCAGCCCACTGGTTGCCGTTCTGCTTTTCCAGGGTGACCTTTACATCGGGCGACGGCAGGCCATCGTTAAGGTTGAGCACATGCACGCTGAGCGGGTTATCGGCCGCCATGGCGAGGCTGGAAAGACCGGCGAGGACGAGGCTGGCGCAAAGGGTTTTCAAAGAAGTCATGGTGTTTCTCCGATCAGAATTTGGAAGGCAGCAGTTGAGCGATTGCCTGGGTGGCGCAGGCTTCGTCTGTTTCGGCGCCGCCGGCACCGGCTACGCCGATGGCACCAATCACCTCATCGCCGACGCGCAGCGGAACGCCGCCGCCCAGAAGCAGCAATTCGTCGAAGGTGTTGAGATTGGCGGCGTCCGGGTTGTTGCGCGCACGCTCACCGAACAAGCGAGTGGGCGTCTTGCTCGACAGTGCGGTATAGGCCTTGCGCTGTGCCGCGATGGTGTTGTGCGGACCGACATTGTCATCACGCTGTAGTGCGACGAGGTTGCCGCCGCGATCAACCACTGCCACAGCGGCAGTACGGCCGTCGGCATGGCAGGCGGCCATGGTCGAGTCGAGCAGGGCGTTGGCCAGTTGCAGCGATACGTTCTGCTGGTTAACGGGTTGTGGCGTGGCGGCCAGCGCCTGGGCACTGGCAAGCGCCAGGCCGAGCAGCGACAGGGGAACAATGCGCATCGGTTTCTCCTCAATGGGCTCCGTGGAGCAGGTGGCGCCATCCTGTGCGGGCGGCCCCGTCAAACCCATTGCCGGTGAATTACGTATTTGTAATGGGATAAACGCACTGGCCGGCCTAGCCTATGCGCCTCGCCCGGGAGGTACAGATGCGCATACTGGTGGTGGAAGACGAATTCAAGACAGCCGACTACCTACGCAAGGGCTTGAGCGAATCCGGCTATCTGGTGGAGGTTGCGCTCAATGGTCTGGATGGTCAGCACCTGATTCAGGAGAGCGAGTTCGATCTGATCATTCTCGACGTCATGCTGCCCGGCATCGACGGCTGGCAGCTGTTGCAAATCGTGCGGCGCAGGGCGCAGACGCCGGTGCTCTTTCTCACCGCACGCGATGCCGTGGAGGATCGGGTCAAGGGCCTTGAACTCGGCGCTGATGATTACCTGGTGAAGCCGTTTTCCTATGCCGAGCTGCTGGCGCGGGTGCGCACCTTGCTGCGCCGCGGGCCGCCGCGTGAGGTCGAGCATTTCAAGGTGGCCGATCTTGAGCTGGACTTGCTGCGCCGTCGCGTCAGCCGCAACGGCGAGCGGCTGACGCTGACCAACAAGGAGTTCGCGCTGCTGCATCTGCTGCTCAGCCGCGAAGGCGAGGTGCTGTCGCGAGCGCAGATCGCTTCGCAGGTCTGGCAGATGAATTTCGACAGCGACACCAATGTGGTGGATGTCGCCATTCGCCGCCTACGCGCCAAGGTGGACGACCCCTACCAGCCCAAGCTGATCCATACCGTACGCGGCATGGGCTACCTGCTGGAGGCGCCGGAATGAGCCTGATGCCACGCTCGTTGAGCCTGCGGCTGGCGCTGATGTTCGCGGTGGTTAGCACGGCGCTGCTGGGTGCGATCGGTTTTTATCTGTACCAGTCTCTCGAGCGCGAGATCGCCTGGCGCGACGATCAGGCCTTGCTGGGTCGGCTGGAGCGCATGCGAGCCCTGCTCGATGACAGCGATAGCATCGAGGCATTGCGTGAGCGGCCCCAGCTCTACGCCAACATGCTCGGCAATCGGGACAACCTGCTCTGGGTGCTGGGAGAGGGCGGCCAGCCGCTGATCGAGATCAACCCCGTTCAATTGGCGATCCCGCAGCTGCCGCTTGAAGCGCAGCCGCAACTCGATGACCTTGGCGACAAGGCGCGCCTGGCCTGGGTGCATATCGAGCGGGCGGAGGGCGGTCTGACGCTGATTGCCGGCAAATTGCTGACCGAGCGTGAGCAGATGCTTGCGGCGTACCGCCTGAAGCTCTGCCTGGCGCTGGCAGCCGGCGCGCTGCTGGCGTTTCTCTTGGGCTGGCTGGTGAGTGAGCGCGGGCTGCGGCCGGTGCGTCAGCTGACCCGCCGCGCATTGGCGATCGACGTCCAGCACCTGCACCTGCGAATCGACGATTGCGCCGAGTTGAGCGAGCTGCGGGCCTTGAGCGATGCACTGAACCAGATGCTGGCGCGGCTGGAGGCGGGTTTCACCCAGCTGTCGCGGTTCTCCGAGGACCTGGCGCACGAGATGCGCACCCCGCTCAGCAACCTGATGGGCCAGACCCAACAGGCGCTGCGTCGGGTGCGTTCGCTGGAGGACTACCAGAGTCTTATGGCGTCAAACCAGGAGGAGTACGAGCGCTTGGCGCGCATGATCAACAACATGCTGTTTCTCGCACGTACCGAACAGGCAAACGAACAGGTCGGCCCGGAGGAGATCGATCTGGCCGAAGCGGTGGAGCAGCTCGGCGACTATTTCGAAGGCATTGCCGAAGAGCACGGCATGCGCCTGCACAATGAGGCAACCGGCAAGCTGCGCGCCGATCCCGAGCTGCTGCGCCGGGCGCTGGCCAACCTGATCGCCAATGCGCTGCGCTACGGCGAGGCGGGGACGGCCGTAACCGTGGCCAGCCAATGCATCGGCGACCGGGTCGTGATCAGCGTCGCCAACAAGGGGCCGGCGATTCCTCCAGAGCACCTGCCGCGCCTGTTCGACCGCTTTTATCGGTGCGATCCGTCCCGTGCCGAGCCGGGCGACTCTGGCGGGCTGGGACTGGCAATAGTGCGCTCGATCATGCAGTTGCACGGGGGTGAGGTGCGGGTGACAAGCGACGCATCAGGCACCAGCTTCAGCTTGTCTTTTCCTTGTTGAGCCCGGCTTCCACCGGGCGGCCCGGCTGAACCTTTGTCGAAACGGCACAGTCGACTTAACAGGTTGGCCGTGTTTGTTCCGGCCCGTTCAAAAGCCCTTAGGAGGACTCTTCATGGATACCAAAGACACCATTTCCGTACTCAACGATCTCATCGAAACCAGCAAGGACGGTGAGAAGGGTTTTCGCGAGTGCGCTGAGGATCTGAAGAATCCGCAGCTGAAGACCACCATGAACCAGCGTGCCCAGGATTGCGCCACGGCGGCCGCCGAGCTGCAGCAGTTGGTACGCACCCTGGGTGGCGACCCAGAAACCACTACCAGCACTGCAGGTGATATGCACCGCCGCTGGGTTGACCTCAAGACGATGGTCACCGGCAAGGACGACGAAGCCATTCTCAATGAGTGCGAGCGTGGCGAAGATGTCGCCCTCAAGAGCTACCGCAAGGCGCTGGAAAAAGACCTGCCGATGGATGTGCGTTCAGTCGTGGAGCGCCAGATGCAGGGCGTGCAGCGCAACCATGATCAGGTCAAAGCACTGCGCGACGCCGAACGCGCCCGTAGCTGATTGATCGATGCAGTGAAGGACGCCGGCCATAGTGCCGGCGTTTTTCGTCCTACATCGATTGCGGGCTAGCGCTTCACTCCAGTACAGGTTCCGCCGTGCTTGTGAACGGCTCGTATTGGTAGAGCTGTTCACCGGACATCGGGCGGCTGAAGTGATAACCCTGAGCGATGTCGCAGCCGGCCAGCTTCAAGTAGACGAGCTGATCACGCGTTTCCACGCCCTCGGCCACTACGGTCAGACCCAGTCGCTTTGCCAAGGTGATGGTGGACGAGACGATGGGGTTGTCATCGTAGCTGTTGGACAGCGGGGCGATCAGTGCACGGTCTATCTTCAGCGTGCTAAGCGGCATCGAGTGCAAGTGGGCGAAGCCCGCATAGCCTCTGCCGAAGTCGTCAAGGCTGATGTTCAGCCCAGCCACCCGTAGCCGTTCAAGATGCTCGACCGCCATCCCTTCATCGTCCAGTACGACCGTCTCGGTAATCTCCAGCTCGAATTGCCAGTTTTCGATGCCGCGCTGTGCCAGCTCACTCAGCAGGCGTTCGCTGAAATCAGCTTGGCGCAGTTGCATCGCGGAGACGTTGACCGCGAGCCGCGAAGAGCGCCCTTGCGCCCGCCAGTGCTTGAGCTCCTCGAGCGCCAAACGAATCACTTCCCAACCGAGCGCGACAATGAACCCGCTGCGTTCTGCCAGCGAGATGAAACGATCCGGGTACAGGAGGCCGAACTGTGGGTGTTCCCAGCGAACCAGCGCTTCATATCCAATGACCTGCATCGAATCCAGCTGGATCTGCGGTTGGTAGTGAAGGACAAACTGTCGCTCGCTCAACGCTGCGACCAGCGACTGCTCCAGCGAGAACTCGTTGATGTCCGACAGGTTCAGCGAGGGATCGAAGAACCGATACTGGCCGCGGCCGCACTGCTTGGCCGAATACATCGCTGCGTCCGCACAGCGGATCAAGCCATCGAGTTCCTGGCCGTCTCGGGGGCAGATGCTCACGCCGATGCTCGGGCTGGTATTGACCTCATGTTCATCGAGGGCGTACACAGCGGTGAGCTTGTTCACCAGCTCGCGCACCCAGGTATCGATCTGCTCTTCGCTGCGGTCGCCTGCGAGCAGCACCACGAACTCATCACCGCCAAAGCGAGCCGCCTGATCGCCTGTCTCCAGCGCGCGGCTTATCCGTCCCGCCACGGCTTGCAGAAGCAGATCCCCGACCTTGTGTCCCAGCGAGTCGTTGATCGACTTGAAGCGGTCCATGTCGATGAACAGAATCGCCATCAAACGACGCTGGCTGCGCTGCCGCGCCAATGTCTCTGCGCAGATGTCTATGAACTGCCGGCGGTTGTGCAGGCCGCTGAGGTGATCGGTGGCAGCTGCATGGCTGCTGCGCCGATGCTCGTCTTCCAAACGGCTGATCAGCTCCTGGTTGATTCGATGCTCCTGCTCAAGTGCGCAAAACGCCTCATGACGTTTGTGCAGCAGCCGGATCGTCCAGATCATCCCTACAAGAATCACCAGCGTCATGCCCAGGTTCATCCATAGTTGATGGCTGAAGCTGCGCTGTTGCGCTTCGAGGATTTCATCGACCTGCTGGCTGACGACCATGCTGAAACCGCTGTCACGAACTCGGCTGTAGAGGCTTTGATATTCGTCCCCAGCGCGATACTGCGTGGCCCGGCCTGCATCCTTCGCTGCGGGCAGCGTGGGCGTCAGACCTTTGCCAGTTGCGACAATCCCGCCGTTGCTCAGGTACAGCCGTTCCTCGTCGGCGCTATCCAGCAAACGCACCAGGCCGGTATCGCCAAGGTCACTGTTGTGCAGCAGCGCGGAGAGATAGCCGACGTCCAGCTCCACCAGCAAGATGCGCTCAAGCTCTAGCGAGCTTGGGTTCGTCAGTGGTAACAGGAACGGCAGCCGCCAGCTCGCTGACGCCGGCTCCTGTTGCGAGTCGGTACGTCGGGGCAGGTAGGGTTTATTACCGTATTGCGTGATGTGGGCCCGAAATTCCCCGAGCCATTGTTCCGGCAGTGGCGGAGCGTGGGTCGAGTGGGTGGAGGCGAGTGCTTGTCCGTTCAGGTCGTAGAGGCTTGCGCGCTCGAGCATAGGGTCAGCGGCCAGCCGCTGGGTGATGCCTTGGCTATCAGGCGTCTGGTCATCCGCAGCGCCGAATGAGAGCGAGCCGATTACCTGTGTTCGGTCGATAAGTTGTCGCAGGTTTTCCGCAGCCATACTGGCCAGGCTCAGATGCTCGGCGGCCTTGGCTTGCAACGCCTCCTTCCGAGACGACTGTTCGTGATGCCAGTAAAGCCCCCATAGGAATGTCAGCGTGGCTATACAGAGTGAAAGCAGCAGAAGCTGGGGGAACTTGGGGGATGACAGAAACCGTCGAATCACGGCACAGCACTCGCGCGATGGTGTGATGTCAAAATATCATCATGATGTGTCACAACAATGACAAATATTGGAAACGTTCCCAGCGGTGCAGGTTGGTGCTTCGACGCAGGTTAGCCGGTCTGTCAGCAATCGAGTCGCGCCTGTGTTGCCTCAACGCAGAGAATGCCAAATGAGCTGCTAAGCTGATTCATCCGATTCCAGAGTCCGTCCATGAATTCTTTCATTTCTCCGATAAATGAAGAGACCAGCGCCCAGCGTGCCGAGCTGGCACGGCTGGTCGAGGGTGCCGTCAGCGGCGACGGCATGCACCCGACCGCCATCGAGCCGTTGCATCTGATCCGTTGCGCAAAGCCTGGCGAGGTGACCTACGGGCTGCACAAGCCCGCGTTGTGCGTCATCGTGCAGGGCGGCAAGGAAGTGCGCCTGGCCGACGAGCTGTATCGCTACGACCCGTTGCACTATCTGGTGGTGTCGGTGACGTTGCCGGTCGCCGGCTGCGTCATTCGGGCGTCCAGCGATGAGCCTTACATCTGCATTCGGCTGGACATCGATCCGTCGCTGATTGCCGGGCTGGTCGCTGAGGCCAGCCTGCCACCAACGCCGAAAGACACTGCAGGGCGCGGCCTCTATCTGGACCGTATCGACGCGCCGCTGCTAGATGCCACGCTTCGGCTGGTGCGCCTGCTGAGCAATCCGAATGACATTCCGGTCCTGGCGCCCCTGGCCTTGCGCGAGATTTTCTACCGCCTGCTCTGCGGCCCGCAGGGGCATCATCTGCAGGCGGTGGCGCTGCAGGGGAGTCAGTCGCACCGGGTCAACGATGCTATCGAATGGCTCAATCACAACTATGTCGAGCCGCTGCGCATCGAGGAGCTGGCGCGACGGGTCAATCTCAGCAGCTCCAGCCTGCATCATCGATTCAAGGCACTGACGGCCATGAGCCCGTTGCAGTATCAGAAGCAGCTTCGCCTGCAGGAAGCCCGCCGGTTGTTGGTGGTCGAAGGGTTGGAAGTGTCGGCTGCAGGGTACCGGGTCGGCTACGAGAGCCCATCCCAATTCAGCCGCGAATACAGCCGGCTGTTCGGTGCCTCCCCGGTCAAGGATCTGGCCCGCCTGCGCAACAGCGCCTGATCTCAACGCGCCGAGTCGTGTCCTCTGCTGGGCTTGACCTCGAAGGCAATCGACCAGTTGTAGAGCGGGTAGGGTTTATCCACCAGCGCTTCAATATTGGCTTCGTCCGGCATGCCTTCATCGGGCAGATATTCGTAATTGGCGTCCGCGACGGTGGGGGCACTGTCATGCAGTTCACCGGCGCCGCCTGTCGCATGGCTGGCATAGCGAATCGTCGGGATGCCCACCAGATCGCGGCCAACCACCAGGCGCAACACGGTATCAGCGGCGGCTTCGATGTTTTCCACCGGTACCTTGCCCTTGTCATCGGTGATGACGAAACCGTAGTTCTCGATCATTTGCGCCTTGTGCCCCAGATAGGGCTCGCTGAAGGCCAGCGGCGGATGAGGCACGTGGAAGTCCATCAGGATTTCACGGCCTTCGACCGTCGCGTGCAGAGGTGATAACGGTTGCCAGCCGCGCTGCTCGACCACCACCTGGTGGAATACTTTGCCGAGCATCTGGCCGAACCAGCGGTAGCCATTGGCCGACAGATGCGTGCCTTTGTCGACGTAGGGATAGACGGGGCCGGCCAGGTACCAGTTGGGCTCTTCCTTCGCCAGCTCCCACTGCGCAAGGCCGATGTCCAGGCTGCCATCGACGACCGATGTCTTGGCGTCGGTCTGGTAGCTGATGAACGCGGGCATCCGCTCCTGGCCGATGGCCTTGGCCGTGTCCTCGTTCAGGTCGTTGCGCAATTGACGCAGCATCTTCTTGTAGGTGGCCTTGTCGTTGACCCCGCCCTGTACCTCGGCATAGTCGTATTCGCCTTGCAGCCAGAACAGGGCGCTGAGGTTGTAGCTGGCGTCATCGGCCTGCGCGACCTGCCGGGCCTGATCCACCGCTTGAAGCACGCGCTTGTATTCGTGGGTGCCGCCGACCTTGGACAGCTGAGCAATGGAGCGGCCGGAGGTCGCAGCGTTACTGGCGACGAGCAAATGCTCCGGGTCGGCCTCGATGCCTTTGCTATCGAAATAGAGCCGCCGGGCCATGTTCAATGCGCCGACTTCCACCGACTCGCCTTCTTCCTGGGCCTTTTCTTCCAGCTGCGCAACGGCGTCGGCATCGAGCAGAACCTTCGGGTCGCGTTTGAGTTGCACCACCGCCTGGAGCGGCTTGAACGCGGCGCCGCCGACAGGGACGAAGCGATCGCCGCTAAAGGTGGCCGAGCGCGTCGAATCTCCCAGCATGAGGTTGTCATAGCCCGGCTGCTTGGATAGCGCAGGCCAGCCCTCGGCAGCCGATGCCAGCGACTGACCGAAAGTGATGACGTGGTTGTACTTCGCATCGAGAACCGGCGGCTGATGCTTGGGCTGCTCGATCATTTCCTGGCTCCAGCGCTTGTTCTGCGCATCGCGCGCGGCGATGGCCGGTTCATCGGCATGGGCTAACAGTGGGGCGCCTGAAAGCAAAAGGCTAGTGAAAGCAGCATAAATGATCGGATTTCCAGGGAGCAGAATGGCTCGGCGGGACTGGTTGGAAGCAAAGGGCATCGATCGGGTCCTTGTGATTGAAGCGCAAACGAGCGCGATGCAAGGGGGGTACGGGAGCTTGCGGCGTACCGTAAAGGCAGGGCTGGCGTTTGACGACCTGGGAGGCGCTTAGTTCTGGAGGGATGTGCAAGCCATCAAGGCGATACACGTCGCGAGCAGTGGGGCAGCGCGGATCAACAGGCTTTCGAAGCGACAAGCCGGTCGATGACCGGAGTGCGCGTTCGGAGAGGACCAGTAACACGATTCGCGAGCAAGCTCGCTCCTACACCAGGCATGCTGCCGTCGTCCGGGCAACGGCGTTCGTCCACGGCATGCGCCAAGGCAGAACGATCAGGCCTCGATGACTTCGACTGCGCTCTTGAGCGCCGCAGCCAGCTCTTCCAGCCGATAGGGTTTTGCCAACACCTGCACACCTTCGGCTTCGGCCGATTGTTTGATCGCTTCGGCGTAACCACTGGTGAGCAGTACGGGCACGCCGAATTGACGCGCACGGATTTCGCGGGCCAGGTCCAGGCCGTTCATGCCGCCGGGCATCATCACGTCGGAGAACACCACATCGACCTCGCGCTCGTTGGCGAGCGCACCCAGCGCTGCCGCCGCGCTGGCTGCGTAGGTCACTTCGTAGCCAAGGTGTTCGAGCATCTCGCCGACCAGCGCCGCTACCTCTTCATCGTCATCCACCAGCAGTACGTTGCCGGCCGAACGCCGGGCCGGTTCGTCCACCGGTGGCTGATCCTTGGTGGGGTTCGGCAGGTTCACCGAGCGCGGCAGCAGCATCACGACGCTGGTGCCCTGGCCGCATTCGGAATCGATCCACACCGTGCCGCCGGATTGACGTGCGAAACCATAGACCTGCGCCAATCCAAGGCCCGAACCCTTGCCAATTTCCTTGGTGGTGAAAAACGGGTCGAAGACCCGGTTGCGAACGTCATCAGGTATGCCGACGCCCGAATCGATGACCGCCAGGCGAACGAAATCGCCCCTGCGACCGAGCACTTGCTGATCGGGCGCGTTGCAAGCCTGCAGAAGAATCGAGCCGCCCTCAGGCATGGCATCACGCGCATTGACGGCGAGGTTGAGGATGACCAGCTCCAGCTCCCCTGGGTCGACTTCCACCGGCCAGAGATCGGGCGCGAATTCTTCCTTGACGTGTACGTCGCCGCGCAGGCTACGGTCGAGCAGCTCGCGCATCTGGCTGATCCGCTGAGCCAGGTCGACAGCCTCGGGCGCCAGGGATTGACGGCGGGAAAAGGCCAGCAATTGGCGGGTCAGCGCGGCGCCACGCTGGGCGGCTTGGCGCATGCCGTCCATGAGGCGCTTGCGGCGCTCCATGTCGTCGCGGCGGTCGAGCATGTCGAGCCCGCCGGAGATGACCATCAACAGGTTGTTGAAGTCATGTGCGATGCCGCCGGTAAGCTGGCCGATGGCTTCGATCTTCTGCGTTTGCCGCAGGGTTTCTTCGATGTGCGCGCGCTCGGCCATCTGCGTGCGCAATTCGAGGTTGGTACGTTCCAGCTCGCTGGTGCGTTCGACCACCAGTGCTTCGAGCTCCTGGGATGCCCGTTCGCGAGCCTCGATCAGGGCGCGCACTTCGTACTGGCGCAGCCGCCCGCGTACCGCGGCCTGCACGGCACTGGTCAGGGTGATGCTCTGCACCGGACGTTCGAGCAGCGAAACATTGCGCAGCGCCGCGACCATGCGTTGCCGCCAGGCGGCAACAGCGGGTTGCTGGTGCTTGCTGGTGAGGACCACGAAAGGAAAATCCGACCAGGGCGGTTGTCGATCGACCCAGTTCGATAGCGCTTGAAGGTCATGGCCGAACAGGCCTTCCTCAGCGATGAACACGGCAGACGCGTCGGTTTCGGCGCGTTGCAGCACTTCATCAACGCCGTGACAGACCATCGCATCCATGCCGCTGCGGCGTAGCAGCTCGGCTGTGGCCGGGCCATCCCGGCCAATGGGGGCATAGACAACGATCCGCGGATGCTCTGATTTAGTGGGCGTTGTCATGCTCGTCTGTCAGTAGCTGAGTCGCATCACCGGTGTATTCCGGTGTGCCCGATAGAATGCCGCTGAAGTGACTCAACGGTGGCCCGACCTGAACGCTGCTGGCGCTGAGGCGGTACTCGCGAACGGTGTTCTCATGCCGCCCGCTGCGCTTTTTGACAACAGACAAGGCCCTGCGAACGATACCGGCGTGCTCGAAGTAGCGCAGCATGATAACCGCATCGCTTAAGTAGCTGATATCGATGGGCGTATCCATCGGGCCCACCAGGCCATGCTGGGCCAGCACCATGATGCTGATCACACCTTTCTGCCCCAGGTAGCTCAGCAGCTCGTGCATTTGCAGGATCAGAAAACGGCCGTCCGGCATCGCATGCAGGTAGCCGTTGAGGCTGTCCAGAATCACCAGCCGCGAGCCTTGCTCTTCCACACCGCGCCTCACGGCTGCGGTGAATTCGCCGGGCGACAGCTCGGCCGGGTCGACCTGTTGCAAATGCAGCAGGCCCTGTTCGACCCACGGCTCGACGTCGAGACCCAACGAGCGTCCACGTGCCATTAAGGTGCCGATATTTTCGTCAAAGACGAAAAAGGACACCTGCTCACCGCGCTTGCACGCTGCGACCGCAAAGCTCAATGCCAATGAAGACTTTCCAACACCGGCAGCACCCACGAACAGGGCATTGGTGCCCCGCTCCAGTCCGCCGCCGAGCATGGTGTCCAGCGCTGCATTCCCGCAGGAAGCCGCTTCGCCGATGTAATTCGAATGATGCTCTGAGGCGATCAGCCGAGGGAAGATTTGCAACCCGCCCTTGCGTATGACGAAGTCGTGATAGCCACCGCGGAACTGGATACCGCGCATCTTCACGACGCGCAGACGCCGCCGCTCCGCGCCATAGTCGATGGCCAACTGTTCCAGCATGACCACGCCGTGTGAAATCGAGTGCAGCTGCAGGTCGCCCAGTTCGGAGGTCTGGTCATCCAGCAGAATCACGGTGCAACGGCGCGTGGTGAAGAAGTGCTTGAGCGCCAATACCTGGCGCCGATAGCGCAGCGGGCTCTGCGCCAGCAGGCGCATTTCCGAGAGGCTGTCGAAGATCACTCGGGTCGGATTGGTTTGGGTCACACGGTCGAAGACTTGTTGAGTGGTTTCGCTCAGCTCCATCTCTGCCGGGTGCAGCACCGTCAGCTCGAGCTCTGGGTCGAGGCTGTCTTCCGGGGTGACGAGCTCGAATACGTCGACACCCTCGAGCGACCAGCCGTGACGCTTGGCGACCAACTCCAGCTCCTGCTTGGTCTCCGACAGGGTGACGTAGAGTACGCGCTCACCCTGGCGGACGCCTTCGAGCAGAAACTGCATGGCGATGGTGGTTTTGCCAGCGCCCGGGCTGCCTTCATAAAGGTACATGCGATTGGCATCGAGGCCGCCGCCGAGGATGTCGTCCAGGCCTTCGCTGCCGGTGGAAATACGTGGGAGTTCGTCGTCCGCGTTGAAGGAAAGATCACTTGAGTCGGTCATTCCGTACTCCTTACGCAGGCTTCTATTTCAAAGGAAGCCGCGTTGGTTGTTCCTGCCGGCCAAGTCCTTAATCCAGGCAAGGCCATGCGGAACACGCCCATAAAATGCCTGGTAGGCGGGTCGGGCAAAAACCCTCTCGAACGATCGTCAGAGGCGTGCCGAGCGAGCTTATTACAGGTGTTCGGCGGACGATAGCCGAGGGGCGTAGTCAGCTAATCCGACTCGCTTTTCCGCGGCCCGTTCCGTGTCAGGCTCTTTGTCAGCTGCGCTCAGGAGGGCTTTTCATGCGGGTAATGGCCTGCCACGTCACCGGTCGCTGGCGTTTCGCCAGTTGCTCCGAACGGGCTACTGACGTGTTGATGATGTAACAGGTTGCAACCATTGCCCCTTGGTTCACCTGGGCGGCTGCTCCATGATCATCCTTTGCCTGTGACAGGTAGCCTGCATGTCTCGTTTCTCTCGCCCATCGACGTCAGCGCTGGGGCGCTTCCTCAACCTTGGTGGCACTGGCGCCCGGATAGCAGGCAATCTGCTGGTGCAGCGCATCACACCTGGCAAGGCGCGTATCGACTGGGAGCCGGTCGGCTCATCGCTCGGCGAGACGCTAGGGCAGATGAAGGGCCCGGTACTCAAGCTCGGCCAACAGGCTTCGCAATGGCAGGACGTGTTGCCCCAGCCGATAAGCGCGGCGCTGTCTCGTCTACAGAACCAGGTTCCTTCGCTGCCGTTCGCCTCGCTTGAGTCCTACCTGCAACGTCTCTACGACGGGCAGCTGTACGAGCTGTTCGAAACCATCGAACCCCAACCCGCTGCGGCGGCGTCACTGGGGCAGGTACACCGCGCACGTGATCGGCAGGGGCGGGCTCTGATCATGAAGGTCCAGTATCCAGGCATTCGCGGCATCTGCGACGCTGACCTCCGACAGTTGCGTCGCTTGATGCCGCTGGGGCGGCTGTTCGGCACGCCCTCGGCGCGGCTCGAATCCGTCTACCGTGAGCTGCAGCGCGCCATCGACCAGGAGCTCGACTACGAGGCCGAGCGCAACAACCTCGAGCGCTTTCGCCAGCATTTCAGCGGCTGGCCTGGCCTGCGCATTCCGTATGCCGTCCCGGCGTTGTGCCTTCCGGGTGTGCTGGTGCTGGAGGAAGTGCCGGGGCGCTCAATGAACGAGGTCGACCAGGCGGCCCTCAAAATTCGGCAACAGCTGGCCGAAGCTCTGTGCGACTGGCTTGCCGAGCAGGCGTTCGGCCTGGGACTGCTGCACGCGGACCCGCACCCAGGCAATCTCGCCTGGACCGAGACCGGGGAACTGGTGGTCTACGACTTCGGCAGCGTCGTGCCGCTGCCGGAGCGCTTGCTGCGTGCTTATGTACAGATCTTCGACGCCCTGCGCGGTCCCTCCAGCGAGGCGCTGGAGGCGGGCTTCCAGGCACTCGGAGGGCGCCAGCCCGGCAGCGCGCCGCCGCATAGCCTGTATCGACGCATCCATTTGCTGCTGCATCCGCTGCTGCAACCGGGCGCGGAATGGGATTTCCGCGGCGCGTCCCTGCATCAGCAGCTGGTCGAGCTCTCGCCTTTGCTGATGTCCGCACTCGGCAGTCTGCAGCCGGCGTCCGGTACGCTACTGGTCAATCGAACGCTGGAAGGGCATTACTGGAACCTCTACCGGCTCGGCGCCTGTCTGCCGGTGGCCGACCTGCTGGCGAAGCACATCGAGCAATGGCGCACCGGTTTGCCCGACAAACCAGGCTAAGCGCTCAACCCTAAAGTCGGACCCGACCATTCCAATCAGGCCTGATCGCGGCCAGAGGCAAACAGAATGCAGATGGATTCTTTTCCCGAGGGATATCGCGCACTGGTCATCGGTGCCTCTGGCGGCATCGGTGCTGCGCTGGTCGAAACGTTACGGGCGGACCCGCGTTGCGCCTCGGTAACTGAACTTGCGCGCTCCACCATACCGCCGCTGGACCTAACCGACCCCACCAGCATCGGACAAGCCGCGGCGGAGGTAGCCGGGCAGGGCCCGTTCCACCTCATCATCAATGCGGCGGGTGTGCTGCACAGCGACGCTTTCATGCCGGAAAAGCGCCTCGCCGACCTCGATCACCAGCAGCTGCTCGACACCTTCCAGGTGAACACCTTCGGTCCCGCGCTGTTGCTGCGACACTTCTGTCCGCTGCTCGACCGCCAGCGCGGTGTATTGGCCATGCTCTCAGCCAAGGTCGGCAGCATCGGCGACAACCGCCTCGGCGGCTGGTACAGCTACCGCGCTTCCAAGGCCGCGCTGAACATGCTGATCAAGACGGCTGCCATCGAGGTCAAGCGCAGCCAGCCGAATGCCGTGTTGCTGGCTCTACATCCGGGTACGGTGAGCTCCCGCCTGTCACAGCCTTTCCGCGGCAGCGAAATAGGCCGGCCGGCCAGCGAGGCGGCCGATGACCTGCTGCGCGTCATCGACGGGCTGGGGCCGGAGGCCAGCGGTGGGTTTTATGCATATAGCGGAGAGGGGTTGCCGTGGTAATCACTGCTTGTCGGGGCGAGCCGGGAAGGGGCTGCCGTTCTGCTGAAGACAGATATATGTCTGCTCGGGTCTGATGGGCGGGCGGCTGCTTTAGGTCAAAGCAGGCAAATCATCCTGCACCACCACCACATTAGCAGCGCCAAATTTCAAGCAGGAGCGTGACGACTTAACTTCGCGGAACATCTTGCGTGCAGGGCTCAAGAATCTGCAAGAAGCCAGCGCTACCGTTGAGCGCCACGGGACATATGCCGAGGCAGCCAGCGAAGGCAAATTATGCAGCTACCATCCGCCTGATCCAAGACCCGCGCATATATCAGGAAAATACTATGTATACAAAGGTCAACATGGGATTGGCGGTCGGATTTGAGTATATTCGCTTCGAGGGAACCGCAGCGCACAGATAAACCCCGGCACACGCGAACATAAGACAGGCTTTGGCAGATGGATCTATACAAGCAGGTGTTGTTCGCACTTATGTTTCTGCTGGCAGTGGAACAGACATGTGCCGCATCACAGTTGGTAATTGACCAGGGCCCAGTCGAACTGACCGACTTTAATATGGGCTACCTCGTCGATCCCTCGCGTACCCTAACTTTTGAACAGGCCAGAACCCAGCCGTTCAAGGAAACCAGCAACCGGACCTCCTTGGGCACTGATGCGCGAGTCGCCTGGTACCGGCTGGCTCTGAAGAATGCATCGAGCGCGGATCAGAAGCTGTTTGTCCATCTGCCACACGCCTACCATCTACGCTCAGTCAGTATTTATCAGGAGCGAGACGGCGAGCTGCTGCGGCACGAAGTGCTAGATCTGAACCAAACGGCCGGTTCCGATTTGATGTATCGCGGGACTGTAGTTTTCCCTCTGACGCTGGCGGTGCAACAGTCCACCACGCTCTACGTGCGCAGCTTCTCTTATTCGCATCAGTGGTTTGCAGTCGAAATTTTTGATGAACAAGCCTCGCGTCTAGCACTGGTAAGTATAAACACCGATATAGCCCTGATGGTCGGAATGCTACTCGCGCTAGTGCTTTACAACGCGTTGCTATATTTCGCTACCAGTAACCGGGAAAATATCTACTACTCGCTGTATCTGATTTCCGGACTGACTTGGATTGCACTGTCCTACGGCCTGATCGCCAGTGTGTTCAACGGATATGGTGACGCCGTTTTCCAGCTGAACATGTCACTGATCACAATGCCGATCTTCCTGCTGCTATTCATGATGGCTATCTTCGAAACCAAATTGTTCTACCCGGCCGAGCACCGTTTTTTACAGGGATTGATTGCACTCCTAACAGCGACCCTTGTCTGGTCCGTATTCGATATTTCCGCTGCGCTCAAACCGGCAAGCAGCTTGGCGGCGCTTATGATGCTGGTCACCTTTTCGGTCAGCATCTCGCTGTACCGTAAGGGCCATCCGCTCGCAAAGTATTTCTTGGTCGGTCATAGCTTCTTCGTACTGTTCAACATCCTCGCCGTGCTCACCTATAAGGGGCTACTTTCGCCGAGTTACGTAAGCAGCCACGGGGTGGGTATCGGTATCGTGCTCGAAGCGCTGACCCTGGCATTCATCATCTCTCACCGTATCAAGCTGCTTGAAGACATGCGTGCCTCCCAGGAGGACCTGAAGAAGCAGGCCGCCACCGATCCGCTAACCAAGTTGTATAACCGACGGTTCTTTTTCCCAGAATCAGACTATTTGCTGGAGTTGGCCAGACAGACCCGCACTCCGATGTCGATCGTGACCCTGGATATAGACCACTTCAAGCGCATCAACGACTCCCACGGCCATGCCTGTGGTGACAAGGTCATCATGTATCTGGCGAAAACACTGAAAGAGGAAAGTCGCACTGTTGACCTTGTTGCACGTTTGGGCGGCGAAGAGTTTGTTGTCCTGCTACCAGGTGCCAACCTGTTGGAAGCCAGTCAGTGTGCTGAGCGTATCCGTCTTGCAGTGCAGGCGCTGGAAGTCGCTGTCAGCATAGGCGAGAACATTCAGGTAACTGCAAGCATTGGCGTCGCGGAGATCAATATCGAGCAAGAGAGTATTGAAACCGCGCTGGGGCGCGCCGACAGGGCGCTGTACGACGCCAAGAAAAGCGGGCGCAATCGCGTGTGCCAAGCAGAGCCCGTTGTGATGTCCAGCGTCCAGACGTTGGCTGATCAAGTAACCGTTTGAATTAGGCGGTGCTCTGTAACCCTCTAGATTGAGTCACGGCGCTGCGTCTTCGCATAGTGGAGTCACTATTGGCTGTATATCCATACAGATAAATCTTGCTTCAGGCATCACCGCTGCGCATGCTGTGCGTCATCCACGAATGATCTAGTGATGACCCGATGCGGCTGTTTCTCTGCGAAAAACCTTCCCAGGCCAAGGACATTGCCCAGGTGCTTGGTGCTACCCGGCGTGGCGATGGCTGCTGGGTGGGTGCGAGCGTTACCGTCACATGGTGCATCGGCCACTTGCTGGAAACCGCGCCGCCAGACAGCTACGACGCGCGCTACAAACGCTGGGTGCTGGCGGATCTGCCCATCGTGCCCGAGCGCTGGAAGATGCAGGTCAAGCCCAAGACCGCGAGCCAGTACAAGGCGGTCAAGCGGCTGCTGGGCGAAGCGAGCGAGCTAGTCATTGCCACTGATGCCGACCGCGAAGGCGAAATGATCGCGCGGGAGCTGGTCGAGCATTGCCGGTATCGCGGGCCGATTCAGCGTCTGTGGCTGTCGGCACTGGACGATGCCTCAATCCGCAAGGCACTCGGTTCACTGCGCGCGGGCGCGGACACCTTCAATCTGTATCAGTCGGCGCTGGGCCGTTCGCGGGCGGACTGGCTGATCGGCATGAACATGAGCCGGTTGTTCACCTTGCTCGGACAGCAGTCCGGCTATCAGGGTGTGCTGCCCGTGGGCCGCGTGCAGACACCAACGCTGCGGCTGGTGGTCGATCGCGATCGCAGCATTGCCGGCTTCGTGCCGCTGCCATTCTGGGCCATCGAGGTGCAGCTGCTGGGTGATGGCGTGCCGTTCACCGCGCAATGGCGAGCAGCGGACGATCGCTGCGATGATCAGGGCCGCTGCCTCGACCAGCACCTTGCGCAGCGGGCAGCAGAGGCCATGCGTCAGGCGGGGGAGGCGAGGCTGCAGAAACTCAAGACCGAGCGTATGCGAGAAGCGCCACCACTGCCGTTCGATCTCGGGACGCTGCAGGAAATCTGTTCGAAAAAGCTCGGGCTGGGCGCTCAGGAAACCCTTGATATCGCCCAGTCACTTTACGAAACCTACAAGCTGATCACCTACCCGCGCAGCGATTGCGGCTATCTGCCGTTGAGCCAGCATAGCGAGGCGCCCGCGATTCTTGCAGCGCTGGCCGGGGCTGACTCGACACTGGTCGCGCTCAAGCCGCATCTGGATCCGCGGCGCAAGTCGCGCGCCTGGAATGACGCCAAGGTAGGCGCGCACCACGGCATCATTCCTACCGCCGCGGCGCGCTCGCTGGAGCGGCTGACGGGCAAGCCGCGTGCTGTCTACACGCTAATTCGCGCTCGTTACCTGGCGCAGTTTCTGCCGAGCCACGAATACGACCGTACGCAGGCTGACTTCGATTGCGCCGGCGAGGCGCTGCGAGCGGTGGGCAAGCAAGTTGTCGAACCGGGCTGGAAACGCGCCTTGCCCGAAGCGCTTGCGGCCAGCCGTGGGCGACACGTAGATGCGGCGAATGCGTCCGCGCAAAGCTTGCCGGTGTTGCAACAGGGGCAGGTGTATCCGGTGGCCGATGTCGTGCTCAAGGACCTCTGGACCCAACCGCCCAAACCCTTCACCGAAGGCGACCTGATCAAGGCAATGAAGAACGTTGCGAAGCTGGTGGATGATCCCAAGCTGAAACAAAAGCTCAAGGACACCACTGGTATTGGCACCGAGGCGACCCGCGCGGGAATCATCCAGGGCCTGCTCGACCGTGGCTATCTGACCAAGCAGGGCAAGGCGCTGGCGGCAACGCCAGCGGCGTTTAGCCTGATTGACGCTGTGCCGCGCGCCATCGCCGATCCTGGCACCACGGCGATCTGGGAACAGGCCCTGGACATGGTGCAGAACGGTGAGATGAGCCTGGAAGAGTTTGTCAGCAAACAATCGGCGTGGATGAGCAAGCAGGTGGAGCGGTGCAAGGGCGTTCGCTTGAATATCACTGGCCCGGCCATGCCTGGCGGTCGCGGCGCGCCCTGGAAAAAGCGCAAGGGTGCTGGACGCAAAACGGCGCCGCGCAAGGGCCGGGCGGCCAGATCACCGAGCCCGGCGTGAGGCTCGTTTAGCTTCCAGTTAGAGACTGCAGCAGGTAATAACAGCCGCTACCCAGCACGGCTGTCATGATCAGGCCCAGCCGTGTTGCCACGGCGATGCCCGCGACCAGCGTCAACGCAACCCCGGCAGCCAATGGCGCCTTGGTGGCCTCGCTATAGAGGATGTATGCGGCGAAATTGATGAACACGGCGGTTGGTAGTACGCGTTCGAGTAGCCGCCGGGTTGTGTCGGTCAGGTCGATGCTGACGAATACCGGCAGGATGCGTACCAGGCAGCTGGTGGCGAATAAGGCCGCGATAGCCAGCAGTATGGAAGTCGTCATGCGCGCACCTTCGAAAGCACAAAAGTGGCGAGCAGCACGCTGGGGATCCAGAAATACAGCGGACCTAGTAGCAGGATCAGCAGCACGGCGAGTGCTGCACAGAGCAACACTGCCAACAAAAGGCGCGCTTTGCCTGCATCAAACTGTGGCAGCCGAGCACGCAACTGGCTGATCGAGAGATACATCAACACCACGCTTGCTGGAAACCCGAGGTTCAGGTCGACGTCGAGCCAGGCTGAAGGGATCAGGCGACCCATCAAGGCGCCCGCCACTCCGGCGATCACCCAGGTCAGGAAAAGGCTGCCGCGGATCATCGCCAGCTGAGCCCAGGAGTCCTGTTCGCGCTCGCTGGCATAAGCCTCGTCGCCGAGCATGTGAGCCAGCAGCGCGCGTGGTGCCCGGCTCCTGGGCAGGCGCGTTGCCGAGACGTAGGCAATCGGCAGATAGCGACTGTTGATCGAGGCGGTGAGCAGCAACATCGTGAGGAACCCGGCGCCGGAATCAGCCAGTGGTAAAACGGCAAACTGTCCGCTTCCGGTAAAACCCAGCAGGCCGATCAGGGCGACGTCGAGCGGGCTCCAGTCTGAGCGTCCGGCCAGCACGCCGAACAACAGGCTTACCGGGATGATCGCCAACGCAGCCGGCGCGACCCGGCGCAAGGCGTCGAAGGGGCGGTGTGCGGTGGCTTCCATGCAATGCTGTCCTTTTGCTCGCGCCATGGTGCGCTTATCGCACCGAGCCAAGCAGTCTAAACCCGCGGTCTTACTGTCGTCTCGCGTGACAGTGTTCATCGACATTGTTCGGTTCGACTGCTATCGGCTCAGCAGCGCCAGCGGTTCGCGATTAGAATGCGCGCGCCTTTTTTGAGACGACCGATCATGCAGCCCGACGCCCTCGCTACCCTCCAGCAGCACCTCACCCAAGCCCTGACCCAGGTGCCCGACGAAACCCGCCGGATATTTCACGGGCGAGGGCGCTGCTGGGCCGGGCTTGAGCACGTCACGGCGGACTGGCTGCAAGGGGTGGTATTGATCTCGCTGTTCCGCGAGCCGGCCGCATCGGAATTGGATGCACTGGTCGAGATGCTTTCTGTCCTGACGAGAGGACCAGCCTGGAAGGCGAGCGGGGCGCATACGCTTTTGCTGCAACACCGCTATCTGCCGGATAGCCACATGCAGCAGCTGCTGGGCGAGCCTATCGAGGAATGGCTGATCAGCGAGAACGGCCTGCGCTACAAGCTTGACCTGGGCATCAAGCAAAACAACGGGCTGTTTCTCGACATGCGTTACGGCAGGCGCTGGGTTCAGCAGCATGCCGCCGGCAAGCGCGTGCTCAATCTGTTCGCCTACACCTGTGGCTTTTCCGTCGCTGCGATCGCGGGTGGCGCTGAGCATGTGGTCAACCTCGACATGGCACGCGCCGCGTTGAGTCGCGGGCGGGACAACCATCGGCTCAACGACCATGACCTGAGTCGGGTCAGTTTCCTTGGCCATGAGCTGTTTAAATCCTGGGGCAAAGTGAAAAAGACCGGCCCCTACGACCTGGTGATCATCGACCCGCCGTCTTTCCAGAAGGGCAGCTTTGCGCTGAGCCGCGATTATCAGAAGATCCTCAGGCGTCTGCCCGAGCTGCTCACCGAAAGCGGGACGGTGCTGGCCTGCATTAATGATCCGGACACCGGCCCTGAATTTCTCGTTCAAGGCATGGCGACCGAAGCGCCAAAACTGGTGTTTCACGAGCGGCTGGAGAACCCGCCGGAGTTTCCCGATATCAACCCCGACAGTGGTCTCAAGGCATTGGTTTTCACCCGTCGCTCGTTATAGGCACAGCGATCCGAGTCTAGGGCTGAAGCAACGCCAACAGACATGCCCTGGCGCTGGCGTATGGTTTGGCGAATAGCGCCGGTGGCGCATATAGCCGGATTAGTCGACGTGGGATGGAAACGAAACTGCCGGCACACGGCCGGCAGTTTTGGCTGCTGCGACGTCAGTGTTGGCTAACAATCGCCATGTTGTTGAGACCTGCCTGGCTGATCAACGCGGTGTTGCCGATACCGCTCTGCATAACGTCTGCGGTGTGGTTGCTGCCGCTCTGCATAACCGTAGCGGTGTGGCTCTGGCCGTTCTGAACCAGGTCTGCCTCGTTGAAGAAACCGTTCTGGCTGACGCTGGCCACGTTGAGGTCGCCGTCCTGGTCGATGTCGACGTTGTTATTGACACCCGTGCTAGACCCGGTGATGCGGTTGCTGTCACCGTCCTGATGCGCCGCCAGGATGTTGCCGACGTCCGACTGGGAGAAGTTCAGCTCGTTGTATTTGCCCTGCTGCTCGACTTCGGCTTGATTGTAGCCGCCGCGCTGGTCGACCTTGGCGATCTGTTCGCGTCCGTTCTGGTCGATCGCGGCCGCGTTATCGAGGCCAGTTTGGTTGGCGGTAGCTGTGTTGCCATTGCCGCGCTGATCCAGGGTTGCCTTGTTCAGGTTGCCCTGCTGATACACGAAGCCGTTCTGATTGCTGCCGCGTTGGTCGACGTTGACTGTGTTGTATTTGCCGCTCGAGTAGGCGTAGGCCTCTTGATTGCGTCCGGCTTGATACACATCGGCGTTGTTCGCCGTGCCAATTTGCTCAACTTCGGCTACCGAGCCACTGCTCCAGGTCTGCACCACCTCAGCCATGTTCCGATCGCCCAGCTGATCGACCAAGGCGCGATCACCGGAGCTTAAAGTCTGGCTAAGGGTAGCCTCGTTGAGGTTGCCGTCCTGATACAGCGAACTCTTGCTGCCATTGACTGCGAACTGGTAGCTGGTCGCTGAGTTGTCGGTGCCGTCCTGCTTGGTGAACGCTTCGGCGCCATAGCTAACGCCCTGCTCAGTCTTGGCAGTGTTGCCCTGGCCGCGCTGGCGCTGTTCAGCGCTGCTGCCCAAGGTGCCGCTCTGGCTGACGCTGGCTTGATTCGCGTGTCCGTACTGCCACTGCACGGAGCGGCTGTTGAAGGCCAGGGTCTGGTTGACGTCCGCCTCATTAAAATTGGCGGTCTGGGTCTGCAGTGCGGAGGAGGACGAAGAGCCGGTCTGCTCGACCATTGCGTCGTTGCCCCAGCCGCTCTGCACCTGTTTGGCCATGCTGGAACTGCCGAAGCTTTGGGCTACCTCGGCAACATTGTTTACACCGTTCTGGCGCTGTTCGGACGTGTGATCGGCGGCCATAGCCTGAGCGGCGGCAACGGTCAGCAGGGCAGCTACAAGGGGTTTGATCTTGAACATTGTTGTATCTCCATGGAATGTTTTCAGCGGTACTTCCTGGTGGTGCTTTTTTCAGCGGTACTGGCGGACCAGCACGCTCAGACCCTGGCCATGCTGCGTGACGCTGCTGCTATGCCCAGTGCCGGTCTGTTCGATCAACGCGTTGTTGTATGCGCCGTACTGTTCGATGCGGGCCTCGTTGTAGCTGCCCGTTTGAACAATCAATCCGAGGTTGTGACTGCCTTGCTGCTCGATGGATGCATCGAGCGCATAGCCGCTCTGGAGGATGAAGGCTTCCAGTGCGTTGCCAGTCTGTGTGATGTCCCCGTTCAGGCTTTCGCCAGCCTGAGCGACGAGCGCCAGGTTGCGGGCGGGGATATCGGTTTTGGTTTGTGTCAGTGAGATCACTTGAGATCGGCTGGCGGCGATTTCGTCAGGCGCTAGGTCGGCCGAGGTCGAGAGATTGGATGCCTGGAGGGCAGAGCAGTTAAGCGCTGTCAGCATCAGCGGCACCAGCGCTTTGCGAGCAATCCTTTGCGCGTCGAACATCAGTCATCCTTGGTTAAGTCGCGGTAAGTCATCCTGATCTAAACCGCGATTTAACAAATCCATCTAACGGCTGAAACCGCTTCGTTTGCTAGGGGTTGGCCGGCGTGCTGAGGTACTTGGCCAACTGAGCGTCGACTGCCGGCGTGCTGTCGGCGGTTTGCCACAGACGACGGTCGACACCCTGAGCGATGAGGTGGGCGACGGCCGCCTCGATGGCTGACAGCACGCAGAGCTGCGCCGGTTCGTTGGTGGTGTAGCCGGCCTCGGCTTCGAGCAGTTCCTTGAATTCGATGAACTTGTAGACGTTGGCGCTGCGTCCGATGGAGTAGATGGTTTTGGTGGTCATCACGTTGGATAGCACCTGGCCGCTGCGTACGTCGATGGCGCGCAGATTGACTGTGACTTGATCGACCCGGTATTCCTGCGATACCCCAATACCCAGATAGCGAGCACCTTGCCCGCCACTGCGCACGTTGGTTTCGTAGGCGACGATGGCGCCTTCCATAATGATGTTGGCGGCCAGCAGCGATGGCAGTTCGGATTGAATATTTGGCGCCACGTCCGGTTTGGCTTGCGAAGCCCGAATGATCTTGCGCTCGGTCAGCACGTTCTGCAGGCCCTCACGCTCAAGCACGATAAACCAGCCGCTGGCCTGCATGGCATCGACCAGCATGCTCGCTGCACCCTGGGTTACCGCTGTGGAAAAGGAGGAGGCCGGGCTGGGCTTGTACTGACCGGTCTGATCGCGAAATCCGTAGACCGCTGCCACGAGTGGGCCTCGCGGGCGGGGCAGCTCAAGTAGATCCTGGTAGGTCGAGGTACGCGGCGTGAGTGTTGGGGTTTCCTGGTCTGCCGACATTGGCTCGCGTACGGCGCAGCCTTGTAGAACAGCCATCATCCCGATGGCTACAAATAGGCTTCTCATGGCCTTTCTCTCCCTGGTTATTGTCCAATGATGATTTCTGAGATTTCACCGGTCACTCGATCGGTAATTTCGACGATCAGTAAGCCAGCATCGCCGTTGTAGGCCCGAACGAAGAAGTCCGTGGTTGTGAGCGAACCGGTTTCGCCTGCTTGCGCATCCCTAAGCAGCTCACTCAGCAGGCTTGATTCCAGCTGACTGGTAAGGCGCTCCAGATCTGAAGGCCGCTCATAAATGGAGCGGTCGACCGCATCCGGATCCTTCTTGTCGTTCTGCGCCTGGGCACTGCCCAGCAGCCACGCACCGTTGAGGGGGCTGCCGCCAAACGATGGATTGACGGGGGTATAGACCAGTTCGGTGGCACTGAGGCCGGAGCTAAGCAGCAATCCGGCCAGGAACACGCCGGTGATTTTTTGTTGTGGCCGGTTCATAACTCATCCTTCGCGAGGTCAATGGTGTCTTCGAATAGTGCTTCGACTTTCCTACGATTTATCTCTTGCAGCACGAAATCCGCCGCTTCATAGGCGGTTTGCTCCATGTCACCGACGTTCGGTTGCAAAAAGCGGCGATACAGCGGCTGATTGTTCTGCTCCACCCAGACGAGAATTCCCCAGCGCGCCGAGGGGCGTTCCTTGACGGCCAGGTTGAAATCCAGCGCGCTGGTGTCGTTCAGACGTTCACAGAATTTGCGGTAGAACTCCTGTCCGGATCGGGAAACCGTGTTGTTGGTGATGAATCCCTTGAGTTCGGCTTCATCGGCACAGGCCTGGATGCTGAAAAGCAGCAGCAGGCCTAGGCACGCCGCCCTCATATACCGGACTCGCCGACGTGCCCCAGCACGAGCGACGCGCCCTGCGCGCGGTTGGACGCGCCCAGCTTGCCCAAGGCGTTATGGATATGACTCTTGATGGTATGGGTGCTCAGATGAAGGGACTCGGCGATTTCAGAGTTCGAAAGGCCTTTCCCGGCCAGCGCGAGAATTTGCTTCTCCCGTACCGACAGGTCGTCGATGGCGCGCGAAGCGTGGGTCAGCTGACGGTAGCGGCCCAATAGCTTTTCCATCAATGCTCGGGGTAGCCAGTCGCCGCCCTCAAGAATGACGCCGACTCCGCGGCTGAAGTTGGTGCGACTGGCGTTCGGGTAGAACACACCTTTGATCCATGGGTGCTGAACCAGCAAACGACGGGCCTGATCGACCGGGGCGTTGACCAGCGCCGTCGGCGTATCCCGCAATTGGCGAAGCAGGCGCAGGCATTCCTCGTGTGCAAAGCTGCAGACATCGAGCAGAACCAGATCAGCGTCGGTAATCCCTGAACGGAACATGTTGCTGCGAGTGAGGCGAGCCTGTGGGCAGCCCTGTAAATGCTGATGGAGCAGGGCGTCCAGTTCCTCGCTGTCGGACAGCAGGGCAAGACGAGTGGAGGAGGCGACGAGCACCGCAGTGGCTTCATCGAACATACGCATATCCTTTGCAATGAGATCTATCTAGGAGCGCCCGTGATCCTCGCGGGACTGGCGCTTTGACATTGTGTGAAGAAAGGTAGTTCAGAGACGTGACAAAAAAAAGTCGTAAACGAGAAGTGGTGCCTGTTTTCCGACGAGCCGCATTTGATAAACGCGTGTGGCCGATTGGCTTTCGAGAACAGACTGAACTAGATTTAATCTCCTTTTTTCAAATCGAGCAGAGCAGGTAAATGCCAGAGCCGACGTTTTGGTTAGTGTTCTTTTCGGCTGCGCTGGCGCTGAATGTGTCGCCTGGCCCCGACTTGCTGTTCGTTCTGTCGCGCACGCTGTCCGGCGGCAGGCGGGTCGGGGTGGCCTCGGTATGTGGCGTCTGTAGCGGAGCGTTGGTGCACGTCGCGGCCGCTGCTCTGGGGATCTCGGCCATCATGGCCACCTCGGCGTTGGCCTTTGCTGTGGTCAAGTACGTGGGGGCAGCTTATCTGCTTTACCTCGGTGTTCAGGCGTTGCGCTCTGCCGGAGCCACCGCATCGTTCCACCTCGAAGCGGCGCCGAAAGTCAGCGTTTGGCAGGCTTATCGGCAAGGCATCCTCGTGGATGTCCTCAACCCGAAAGCGGCCATTTTCTTCATGGCATTTCTGCCACAGTTCGTTCGACCCGACCATGGTGCTGTGGCGCTGCAATTGTTGATATTGGGTGTGCTGGTGGTGCTAGTGGCGGTCGTCGTGGAATGCGCCATGGTGTTCTTGGCGGCTCGGGCAAGTTCGGCACTGCGCAGTAACCGTCGTTTGAGTCTTTGGCTCGACCGTGTACTCGGCTCGGTGTTGATCGGACTGGGTATCCGTCTCGGATTGGCTGAACGGGTGTAAGCAACAGGCCCATGCATGGGAACGTCAGCGCCTGTTTCGGTCTGAAGGGTATGCGGTGCGCTTTTCGTAGACGCAGCCGCAGCAACCGAAAGGAGTGCTCATGTCTCGGTACAGCAAGAACACCACGTCCAATCTGATTCCCTGTCTGCGCTATCGGGATGTGCCCGCGGCGCTGAAATGGCTTTGCCAGGTCTTCGATTTCGAGCAGCAGCGTGTGATCGAAGATGCGCAGGTCGGCGTCATTCATGCCCAGCTCAGTTTCGGCAGCGGCATGTTGATGGTCGGGCCGGTAGCGGATTCGGAATACGGCCGCCAAGTGAAACAGCCGGATGAGGTGGGAGGCCTCTCTACTCAGAGCATCTATGTGATCGTCAACAGTGCCGACGCCCTTTATACCAAGGCCAAGGCGGCCGGCGCCGAGATCGTCATCGAGCTCAAAGACCAGGATTACGGCGGGCGTGGTTTCAGTTGTCGCGACCTTGAGGGCCATTTGTGGAACTTCGGCACCTATGATCCGTGGGCCGAGCCGGTCGCCGAGCAAAACGCCCCGCAAGGAGACTGCTGATGCGTAGCCTCAAGCTAGCCGATGGCGCCAGCGTTCCCTTGGTTGGGCAGGGCACCTGGCACATGGGCGAGAATCCCCCAGAGCGTGGCAATGAGATCGCTGCGTTGCGGCTGGGTATCGAGCTGGGCATGACTCTGATCGATACCGCGGAGATGTACGCTGAAGGCGGTGCCGAAGAGGTGGTCGGCGAGGCGATCCGCAGCTGCCGCGACCAGGTGTTTCTGGTCAGCAAGGTCTACCCCCATAACGCCAGCCGCAAGGGTGTTCCTGAGGCCTGCGAGCGCAGCCTGCGTCGTCTCGGTACAGACTGCCTCGATCTCTACCTGTTGCACTGGCGCGGCCAATACCCGCTGGCGGAAACGGTTGAGGCGTTCGAGCGTTTGAAAGAGGCCGGAAAGATTCGCCGTTGGGGCGTATCGAACCTGGACCTGGATGACATGCGCGAGCTGGATGCGCCGGACTGTGCGGTCAATCAGGTGCTCTATAACCCTCAGGAGCGTGGCATCGAGTTTGATCTGTTGCCCTGGTGCCAGGCGCAGGGCATTCCGGTCATGGCTTACTGTCCGCTGGGGCAGGGCGGAGGTCTATTGCGTCATCAGGCCATACTCGACATTGCCCGGCGGCATGGTGCGGAACCTGCCCAGATTGCGCTGGCATGGTCGCTGCGCCAGCCGGAGGTGCTGGTGATTCCCAAGTCATCAAACCCAGCTCATGTGCGACTTAACGCCAGCGCAGCGGAGCTGACATTGAGCGCCGACGACCTGGCGCTTCTCGACAAGGCTTTCCCGCCGCCCTCCCGATCCCAGCCTTTGCAGATGGTCTGAAACTTAGCGTCGCGCGTGGCGCGGGGGAATGTTTGCCTCGCCGCGGGTGTCAGCTTATGACTGACAGCAAACCGGAGAAGCGAACATGAGCGAATCCAGACTCGACGGCGTGGTGGTGGTCATCACTGGCGCCTCCAGCGGTATTGGCCGTGCCACAGCGCAAGCCTTTGCGCGGGAGCAGGCCCGAGTCGTCCTGGCGGCGCGTGACGAGGAGGCGTTGCACGAAGTGGCTAATGAATGCCGAGCCCTGGGCGCCGAGGCACTGGTGGTGCCGACGGACGTGACGCGCAGCGATTCGGTCGAACAGCTCGCCAGTGCGGCGGCCGAGTTCGGTCGAGGCCGTATCGATATCTGGATCAACAACGCCGGGGTTGGTGCAGTCGGTGCTTTCGACGAGACGCCGCTGGATGCCCACGAACAGGTCGTGCAGACGGATCTGATCGGCTATCTGCGCGGTGCTCATGTCGTTCTACCGTATTTCAAACAACAGAACGGCGGCGTGCTGATCAACACGCAGTCGGTGGGCAGTTGGGTGCCGCAGCCGTACGCAGTGGCCTATTCGGCAAGCAAGTTCGGACTGCGCGGCTTTTCCCATGCGCTGCGGGGCGAGCTGGCGCGGTGGCCGGGAATCCACGTCTGCGATGTGTACCCCTCGATGGTGGATACCCCCGGTTTTCGGGACGGTGGCAACTTTGCAGGCCGCTCGCTGCAACCGCCGCCACCGCTTTGTGATCCGCGCCAGGTGGCCGAGGCGATGGTCAGTCTCGCCCTGCACCCGCGGCACACAACATCGGTGGGGCTGACTGCTACGCTGCTTCGTTTTGCGCACTTCATCATGCCAGGTTTCGATCGGTTGTCGGGGCTGCTCACAGGCGCGGCGTTGGGGCGTGCCGAGCGTGTCGCGCCGTCGGCCGGCAATCTCTACCATCCCGCGCTGGGTGAGCGACGCATCGATGGTGGCTGGCGCAGCGACGAGAAAAGTCAGCGTGGTTTGTTATTGGCGGGTGGCATTGCCGCCGCGGGCTTGGTCGGACTGCTGCTGGCAAGTCGACGCCGTTAGCACTTCTTCGTGCCGGCGACGGCTAGTCAGTCAGCCGTTGCCGGTAAGCAGTCCAGAGAGCCAAGATCGCGCCTCATGTCCTGCAGGCGCTCACTGATATGACGACGCTGGGTTGCGTCGGCCGTGTCGTACAGGTCGACAATCAGGTCGATTGTGGCTTGTTCAACGGCCGGAAAGGCAGCTCGATAGGGCGCGGTCCAGTAGACCTCGCGATCCTGGAGCAGTCGAGCAATGCGCTCGTCAAAGTTTGCCTGGTCCCGGTTGCGCACGGCATCGACCATTGAACGCTGCCATTGCGCTCGGTTATCGAGCCAGAGCTGATTCTGCTTGTTGAGCGCCTCAGCCCACTCTTGGATGCGTTGGCGTTGAGCCGCAGTGACATTGCCAAGCCATTGCTCGACGCGCTCTTGCATGCGGTCGGTGCGCTTACCGACTTGCTGATCCAGCGGCGGTTTCAGGTATTTGTCCTCGCGCTCCTGGCGATCTCTTTCGAACTGTTCGTTCAGCTCCTCTACCTGCCTGTCATCAAGGTCGCGAAGCAGTTGAACGGTGGTCGGTGTGATCTCCAGCGCGATCGTTTGAATTGCCTTCTGGGCGATTTCGTAGTGCTCCCGGAGCGCGGGTTCATCCAGCGAACCCTGGCGAACCTGTGCCTGTAACTGCTCGATGAGATCCAGATAGCCAGGCAGCTGAGTACGGCAGTGCCAGCTGATGTGCTCGCGCAGCTGCTCACGAAAGCGCGTCTGCTGGTCACGGTTCATGTCCAGATAATCGTTGAGCGACCAGGGAATCAGCAGGTCCAGATTTCGGTAAGCCAGATTCATGCGGCTGCAGCCGGTAAGCACAACGGCACACGCCAGCAGGATCAGAATCGTTTGTCGTACAAGCGCCTGACTGATCTGCATTGCAGCCCTCGTCTGGTTGTGTCGAGATGTCTGAACAGGTTTTGGTTGCGCTGTTCAATAGAGCCGCAAGCGCCCCGTCAGTTCGAGACGAAACAGCAACGGCTTGTTTTTCTGCGAGAAAATGCTCGAGGTTGTGGTCCTAGCTCAAGGGAGCAGCGCAAGCGCGGCGCTCTAACGTTGAGAGTTACTAGCGGAGGTGGATATGCAACGCAGGATCAAGCATCTGACCGGAGACGAAGTACCTCAGGGCTGGCGTCCAACCTGGGTCACCTGTTGGGTGGTCGAGATCGATGGCCAGACGATTGCCGGGCCGTACGCCACTGAAGCCGAAGCGCAGGCGGTGCTGGATGGGGAGCAGGACCCCAAGATCTCGCAGACGCCTACGCCGCAGTGATGGTCGTCAGAGGCACCGATTAACGCACGGGTCGTCTCTTTCCGGGAGTGGAGGAGGCGGCTCGACGAGCTGGGAAACCAGCTCCAAGGCTTTGTCGAACGAAGGATAGCCGCTCTGCGCAACGTCTAGCCCGGCGTAGGCTTGGCGATATTGTTCGGCTTTGACGGCGTTGCGCTCATTCAGCAGGTAGGGATCCTGATAAATCTTGTAAAGCAGCGCCACCGCGTGCGGGTGACCCTTGGCGCGGGCCTGTTCCAGCAAGTGCAGGACCTGCTCGGCTTGGGGGCCCTGACGGATCAGCAGGAGGGCCTGGTAGAACTCGGTCTCGCCACGATCATCAAGCCGAGCGCTGCGCTCAAGTAGCGCCTCGGCGAGTTCATAGCCATTTTCATCGCCGATGGAAATCAGAATCTTGGCCTGCAGCAGGTCGTTCTGGTAGAGCAACCGCTCAGCGCGGCAAGCGCTATCGCTTCCAGGTTGATCACATGGCTGTGAGGCGCAGCCGCCCAGGACAACGAGCAGTCCGATCACCAGTGCGTTCTTCATTGCTGCCTTATTCTCTTGATTGTTTAGTGGGTCAGCGCGTGTTCTGACCTGTGTGTTTCGTTTCTGTTCAGCCTGTTTCAATGCGCGGCGGCAATGGGCTGCAGTCCGTAACGGAACAGCAGGATCTGCCACTCGGGGTTCTGTGGCAAGGTTTCTAGAAAGTGGTCGAGGTAGCTGATGACAGGCTGACCAAGGGTGTCGGCGATCCACACGCGGCGATTGAACTGATACAGCGGCATGTTCGAGACGTATAAATCTCGAAGCATTTTTTCTTTGCGGTAGTAGAGCAGGGCAGAGCGCGGGATCAGCAAGGTGCTGATACGACCCGACAGCAGCTTCTCGAGGTTTTGCAGATCGCCCTGGGCGTCCTGGCGTTTGATTGCACCGCTGGCGATATCCGCTTCAAGCCCTTCGTATCGGTGACCCAACACGCCACCCAAGACCAGGTTGTCTAGCGACGCGGGGTTCTCGTACTCAACGGGCGCGTCGGGTAATGAGACGAAGTCTTGCTGATCTGTCAGTAGCGGTTCCGACCAGGTTCCGTCAGCGGTCTGCGCGGCTGTGAAAAAGCTCGGGGTAGCCCATAGCAGAATGCCGGCCCGCTTCCGCTCCAGGCGCTTGTCCACACGCTTGCGCGGCAATTTGACCAGCTCGAAGCGAAAGCGGTAATCATTGGCGGCGTTGTTGTTGAGCAGTTCGACGAACGCCTGCGATAGCCCCTGGGCATCATCGAGAACGAACGGTGGCGAAAAATGATACGTCCACACCTCGATTCGTTGCTGGGCTCCGCAGACCGAAGGCAACAGGACGAGCGTCAGCAACAGGACGAGTCTGTGCATGGCGAACCTTTATCTCGGGATGGCGAGGGGCGCGATCAGGGCCTGTGACGACGGCCTGCAGCTGGCTTTGTTTTCGTTGCCATCAACATCAGCATAGTTCAGCGGCCGCAACGCGTGAGCAATCAGGGTTATGCAAGAGACGGCTTTAGGCTAGAAGCGTTCATGTTCGCCGAGAAAACGCCACTCTCCGACCGGCAGCTTGGCCATCGACAGACGGCCAATCCGGATTCGCTTGCAGCTGATCATCTGCAAGCCGATGGCTTCGCACAGCTGCCGCAGATCGCCGGCTTGCGGCGACTTGAGCACGATGCGTAGGCGGGTCTCGTTCTGCCAGCTGGCTTTGGCCTTGGGTAGGACCTTGCCACGATGGCCGATGCCCTTGCCCAGCAACGCCAGTCCGCCTTCCTCGGGCTCGCCAGCGACTTCGACGATGTACTCCTGCTCTAGCGTGTCGCGTGGATCGGCCAGTTTGCGGATCACCTCGCGTTGCTGGCTGAATACCACCAACCCGCTGATGTCTTGCTCCAGCGGCAGAATGGCAGTCTGGCGCGCAAAGTGGCGTTCGCGGGGCGCCAGGCGTGAGCCATCGCCGCTCCAATGGCCGGCATCGGCAAGTTGCTTCATCGCATCGCCGGGTTCCACTGCGGTGGGCTGGCCGGCTGGCTTGTGCCGCAACAGCGTGACCGGTGGCAGTTCGGCCGCGGTGGCGCCGGGCAGCAGCTCGATGCGCTGCTCGCCTACCTTGAAATAGGGGGCTTCGATAACTTGCCCGTCGACGCTGACCCAGCCTCCCTCGATATACAGCTCGGCCTCGCGCCGGGAACAGCCGATTTGCTCGGCGAGGCGTTTGGACAAGCGTATCGGGTCAGTCATGGTGAGCTCGGGTACTTCGGAAGGGGAAACCTGGCGAGCCACTGCAAACGGCTAAAAGCAGTGGGGGCTCGCTTAGTAGGTCGGGTGTTGCGGAGATTACTTCTTGCTGATGGTGATCTGGCGCGACGGGCCCTGGGTCTGGCCGCTGACCCCGTTAGGGATCTTTTGTACTTCGCCGCCGGCCTTTAGAAAGGCTGCCATCTGGCTGGCCAGCGATTCGCTGGTTTCACTGGCGGGTTCGGGTTTGCGCTTGGCGGTGGTGGTCTTGGAGGCCATCGTCATCTGGTTCCTTTGGTCAGTCGAACCGGACATTATACAGATCTGGCTAAATTTTGTTCGATTTTTCGCTTGACTCGATTTTCTCTACCCGCTTGCTACCTGGCTCAGGTTCGCCTGGCTCGTTGCCGTAGCCTGTGTTCGGCAGCAAACGGATCGGCGGCGGATGCGTTAGCAGGCTTGGGTCGCCCGCACGCACATGTCTTCGATTTTTCCCCTCCCCCGGGAGCATTCTCGTTCACATCCGGTCCACACACTATCGGGTCTGGCGAAGCGGCGGTCTGCCACGACACGAAGACAAGGCAGGGGACGCTCGCGGCAAAGTATTTGTTTCGTCATCTCCAGCCCCATCAATGGAATAAGGAGCGGAGAGTGGCGGTCGTCATCAGTGCAATCCTGTGCATCATCCTGGGCCTGGCGCTTGCCGTCGGTGGTTCGAAAATCATCGCGCTCGGCGGTACCTGGTATTTCGCGATCCTCGCAGTCGGCTTTCTGTTAACCGGCGGATTGCTGTGGGCTCGGCGTCGCGCGGCGCTTTGGGTTTATGCACTGGTAATGCTCGGTGCGCTGGGTTGGGCCATCTATGAAGTGGGCTTCGACTGGTGGCAGCTGGCCCCCCGCGCTAGCATCATCGGCCCACTTGGGTTGTGGTTGCTGACGCCCTGGATCGCCCAGCGACTGGGTTGGCAGCACTTCGGTGCGCGCGCCTGGGGCGGCAGCGCCATCCCGTTGATGTTTGCCGTGGCGCTTTGGGGCGCGACTGCTATTCATGCCTTGAGCACTGACAGCAACGATATAAAAGGGATGCTGCCGCCTCCTTTGGCTGCTGCGCCGGCGGCGGAGGTGAATACCGCTGACAATGTGCCGGCCAGCGATTGGCATGCTTACGGCCGCACCCAGCATGGCACGCGCTATTCACCGCTCGAGCAAATCACGCCAAGCAACGTCGATCGGCTGGAAAAAGTCTGGCACTACCACACGGGTGACATGCGGCGCCCCAGCGATCCAAACGAGACCACCTACGAAGTCACGCCGCTCAAGATTGATAACAGCCTCTTTATCTGCACGCCGCACAATTTCGTGATTGCGCTGGATGCGGAGACCGGCGAAGAGCGCTGGCGCTTCGATCCGGAGGTTCCGGACTCTACCAATCGGCAGCATCTGACGTGCCGCGGGTTGTCTTATCACGCCAGCGAGACCCCGGTAGAGGGGCAGGCCTGCCAGCAACGTCTCTTCATGCCGACTGCCGATGCGCGGCTGATCGCGCTTGATCCGGATACCGGAAAGGTGTGCGAATCGTTCGGCGAAAACGGTGCTGTGAATTTATGGAAAAACATGCCGAACATCACCGAGGGCTTCTACTACTCGACGTCGCCTCCCGTAGTCGCGAACGACTTGGTAATCGTCGGTGGGGCAGTTAACGATAATGTTTCGACTACCGAGCCATCCGGTGTGATCCGCGCTTATGACGTCATTACCGGCGAGCTGAAGTGGAACTGGGATCCGGGTAATCCAGAACAGACCGCGCCTATGGCGCCGGGCGAAACCTATAGCGAAAGCACGCCGAACAGCTGGAGCATCTCCAGCGCTGACGAGGAGTTAGGACTGGTATTCGTGCCGATGGGCAACCATGTTCCGGATCAGTGGGGCGGCAACCGCAGCGAGAACACCGAGCGTTTCGCTTCGTCCATAGTCGCGCTGGATCTGGAAACCGGGCAGCTGCGCTGGGTCTTCCAGACTGTGCATCACGATCTGTGGGACATGGATGTGCCGGCGCAGCCAAGCCTTGTGGATATCCAGACCGAATCTGGCATGGTCCCGGCACTCGTACAGCCCACCAAGCAGGGTGATATCTATGTCCTTGATCGCCGTACCGGTGAGCCAGTGCTCCCCGTGCGTGAGGTTCCAGCGCCACAGGGAGCAGCGAAGTGTGACTATGCTGCGGCAACTCAGCCCGTTTCGGCGCTGTCGTACGAGCCGCCCAAACTGCAGGATTCCGACCTGTGGGGTGCGACGTTCATCGATCAGATGATGTGTCACATCCAGTTCAACTCGTTGCGTTATGAGGGGCGTTATACGCCGCCATCAACTCAGGGCTCATTGGTCTATCCCGGGAATTTCGGGGTGTTCAATTGGGGCGGGGTGGCTGTCGATCCGGTTCGGCAGATGGTCTTCAGCGCACCGTCGTACCTGGCTTTCACCTCAACGCTGATTCCGCGCGAGAACGACGAGAAGACCTACGTTTCCGATAGCGAGCCGCACCTGAACGAAAATTTCGGGGCCCCGTTCGCGGTAGAACTCAAACCATTTGTGTCACCGATCGGTCTGCCTTGCACCGCACCGCCATGGGGTTATGTGGCGGGTGCCGACCTACGCACGGGCAAAACCCATTGGCTGCGCAAGAACGGTACGGTCCGCGATCGTGCACCGGTCCCGCTGCCGTTTGAAATGGGTGTGCCGAGCCTCGGCGGGCCAGTGATCACCGCAGGTGGCGTGGCGTTCCTCTCCAGCACGCTTGATTACTACGTGCGTGCCTATGACGTCACCACTGGCAAGCAGCTCTGGCGTGCACGGTTGCCTGCCGGTGGCCAGGCGACGCCGATGACCTATCAGAGCCGTTCGGGACGTCAGATGGTCGTGGTCGTTGCCGGTGGTCACGGATCGCTCGGCACCAAAGCCGGGGACTCGGTCATCGCCTACGCACTGCCGCAGTAAGGGTTATCGCGTGGGCGCCATAGCGGCGCGCACGCGATAAGCGGGTGGCCTGCTAGAATCGCCACCTTCGACCCAGAGGAATCGTTACATGGCCGCAATCGGGCGCTTCAATAGTCTGCAAATCGTCAAGCACACCGGTTTCGGCCTCTATCTGGATGGTGGTCCGGATGGCGAAATTCTGCTGCCCAACCGCTACATTCCGAAAAACACGCCTACCGAGGTTGATGACTGGCTGAACGTCTTCATCTACCTGGACAGCGAAGACAAGCTCATAGCAACGACCGAGAAACCCAAGGTGCAGGTCGGCGAGTTTGCCAGTTTGAAGGTCGTGGAGATCAACCGGATCGGGCTATTTCTTGACTGGGGGCTGCCCAAGGATCTGCTACTGCCGCACTCGGAAGAAAAGCGGCCACTTAACGAAGGTGACTACTGTGTCGTGCACGTCTATCTCGACAAGCACACCCGTCGTATTACCGCCACGGCGCGCCTCGACCGTTATCTGGACAAGACGCCTGCGCGTTACAAGGTCGGCGAAGCCGTTGATCTGCTGGTGGTCGAGCCCACCGATCTCGGCCACAAGGCAATCATCAACGGCAAGCACTGGGGGCTGATCCACAAGAACGAGGCCTTCAAGTTCCTGCGTGGCGGTATCCGCGAGAAAGGCTACATCAAGGAAATCCGGCCTGATGGCAAGATCAGCCTGAGCCTTCAACCAGTGGGCAGCGAGGCTGCTGATGCACTGCAGGCGTTGATTCTGCAAAAGCTGCAGGAAAACCAGGGCAGCCTGCCCGTCAGCGACAAGACCGCCGCAGATGAAATCGCGCGGCTGTTCGGCGTCAGTAAGGGCAACTTCAAGAAAGCCATCGGTGGCTTGTACAAGCAGGGGCGCATCATTATCCATCCCGACCGTATCGAGCGAGCCTGAGGTGTGCGGGCGGCCCTTCAGGGTCGCCCGTGCCAGTTACTTTGGCATTCCTTTCCCCCTGTTTTGCCCTGCGCCCAATCATGAATCGACGTATCGATTTGCCGACCCCTCTAGCGCGGGTTTTTGAGCACCTCGCTCATCTGCCAGGTTTTGGCCTGTCTCGTCTGATCAAACACTAGCCGCTGCCACTCATCCCCGTCGCACTCGTCCGAGTTCCCATATGGAACTCGTTCATATCAGGCTGGGTCCAGAAAGGGTCGCTGGTGCTTTACAAGGTGCGTCGAGACGGTCGACTGGATGTGCCCGCGAGACGCTGAGCGGCGCAACGAGACATGACAGGCGTCTGAGCGGTGCTGTTCCGAGTAGAGGCTTGGGCTGTTTCTTATTCCCCGTTGCAGTACAGCTCATGTGCGCCTGCATGCTGAGCCTTGATTCAACGGTGTGATGACAAGCTGGGGCCGCGCCGCACGTCTACATGCTTCCGTGCCAACAACAAAACCTAAGCTAAGGTCAGATTAAGCCGTTGTCCGTCCCTGGGTCGAACGCTTGACGCGGCTCACCTGTGGATGTTGACAGGATGTTTCGCCTCGGGAGCATTTCTCCGGGGCGGTAGCTTGCACGAACCGGCCGGATTAGAGCCGGTGCGAGATAAAAGCTGTTGGCGCCGGAAAAGTGCCCTGCTAAGCGAATGTGCAACTGTCTGGGATATTTGCGGTCTGTTGCGTGTCTATGCCTCCTCACAGCAGCCAGGCGACGCAGCCAGAGGGTAGGTATGCACCACAATTTATCTCCGAGAAGGGATTCTATATGAGGAAGATCACACTTCCATGCTTGCCGCTACTGTGTCTTGCAGCCACTCAGAGCTGGGCACAGGACGACGAACCCCGGTACATACAGCTGGGAGGGTTCGAGTTCACTCCGACGCTGGTTGTGCGCGAAAGCTACGACGACAACTACCGCGGTCTGTCGGACAACGAGCAGGCATCCTGGGTCACCGGTATTAATCCAACGTTCGTGCTGGGAACCGGTAATCGCAACAGCGAGTATGAGCTTGAATACTCGTTCAACAGCGATATCTTCCATTCGGATTCCGAAGCCAGTAACACCGACCATCATCTGCGCCTCAGAAGCGCCATGGAATTCACTTCCCGGCATCGCCTGACCTGGGGTCTCGCCTACCACCGCGTGGAAGAGACCGCCGACACCGAGATCAACACCGAGAACGACAAGTACAGCACCGCCGTTGCCCAGGCTGCTTATCGCTTCGGTGCCCGCACGGCTCGCAATCAGCTGGAATTCGGTACGCACTACGAGCAGCGGCGCTACCACAACAGCGGCAACATCAACGCGTCCGAAGAACGCAACAGCCTGATGTTCAACTCAGTCTGGTTCCATCGTCTGGGTTCCAAGACGCGCTCGCTCATTGAGATACGCCATACCGATCACGACTACAAGCTAAGCAGTGCGCTGCGTGACAGCACCAACGTGGCGTTGCTTGGCGGTGCGACCTGGGATGCCGGCGCGAAGACCTCCGGCATGTTCAAGCTTGGCGCCGAGCGCAAGGACTTCGATAGCGATCAGCGTGAAGACTCCACCAGCCCCATGTGGGAAATCGGCGTCACCTATAAACCCCGTAGTTACTCGGCGTTCACGCTCAATTCCCGTCGCGCCTTCGACGAGGGTGACAACGGTGCCAGCACCATTAATGACTGGACGACGCTCGCCACCTGGGATCACGAGTGGACCTCGCGTGTATCGACCGAGCTGCTCTACCGCTTTTCCGATCGCGAGTACAAAGGTATCAATCGAGACGATGAGCGCAGCGGCTACGGTGCCGGCGTGACCTGGTCGCCAGACCGCTGGGCCGACGTGACCCTGTCATATCTCAGAACGGAAAACGACTCCAGCCTGAGCTCGAGGACCTTCGACCGAAACGTTTACTTGCTGAGTTTCGACCTGAGCCTTTGAGGCCGGGTAGGACGTTAACCAGTGCCTAAGGAGGAGCCGACCATGCGCATCCCGAACATTTTCAAATTCTTTTCCGTGCTGCTGTTGCTGGCGCTAAGTGCCGGCGCCAGTGCTGCGCAATACCAGCTGGGCTCGGGGGACGTCATTCGCATCAATGTGCATGGTGAACCGGACCTGACCTTCGAAGAGATTCGTCTGACAGACGCTGGCACTTTCACCTTTCCCTTCATTGGTGAGGTGGACGCCAACGGCAAAACCCCAGGTGAAGTGCGCAACATCTTGGTCGAGAAGCTGAAGGATGGCTATCTGGTCGATCCGCGCGTATCGGTATCGGTCGCCAACTACCGCGAGTTCTACATCGCCGGTGAGGTAAAGCTTCCAGGTGGCTATCCGTTTCAGCCCGGCCTCACGCTTGACCGCGCCATCGCGCTTGCTGGCGGGCTGACCGAGCGTGCCTCGACCAAACGCATGACCATCGTGCGCGGCTCGCAAGGCAGCCGCGCGGAAGAGAAAGCCACCATGAATACCCTGGTTCGCCCTGGCGACACGATCAACATCGATGAAGGATTCTTCTGATGAATAGCCCAGTTCGCCCGGATCGACCATGGCAGCGCCCCGCTGGGCCCGCGGCTGATAGTGATTTCATAGATCTGAAAAAAATCTGGCATGCAATCTGGTCGCGCAAGTGGGGGATCATACTCCTCGTGGCGGTCGTCGCGGTGCTGACCGTTTTCCTGCTGTCGCGCATGACGCCGATCTACAAGGCTGTCGCCACGGTGCTCATCGAGAGCAAGGGCACGCCGGTGTTGTCGTTCCAGCCGGCAGCCGATACCCCGGTTGAGCTCAGCGAGTATCTGCAGACACAGCTCAGCCTGATGCAGAGCCGGGGCGTTGCCGAGCGCGTCGTCCGCGATCTGAATCTGACCGAACACCCCGAGTTCGATCTGCGACAGCAGCCGGGCCCGCTGGTCGATGTTGGCGCTCTGATCGATATGGTCACAGGCGAAGAGCCAGAGCCGATCACCGAAGCGCAGGTCATGGATTACGCCACCCAGCAGTTCATGGAGCGTACGTCAGTGTGGGTCGAGGGCAAGAGTCAGCTGGTTTATCTGTCCGTATCCATGGCGGATAACCTGACTGCCGCTCAGGCCACCAACCGGTTGGCGCAGGCCTATATCGAGGCGCAGCTGGAAGCGAAGGTCGACATGTCGATGACGGCTGCGAGCTGGATGAATGAACGCCTGGTTTCGCTGCGTGAGAACCTGCAGGCTTCGGAAGATCGCCTTCAGGCCTATCTCGATGCGGAAGGGCTGGTCGACCTCGATGGTGTAGGCACTATCAGCGCCAACGAGCTGTCGCTTACTGGTGATCGCATGATCGATGCGCGTCGTCAGCGTGCCGAAGCCGAAAGCCAGTACCGCCAGGTCGAGTCCATGCGCAGCCAGGGCTGGGAGCGTCTGGCCAGCGTGCCGGCCGTTCTGGGTCATCCGCTGATCCAGCAGTTCAAAGCTGACCAGGCCCATGCCCGTTCGCGTGTCGAAGATCTTTCGCGTCGCTACGGCAACCGCCACCCGGCAATGGTTTCTGCTCGGTCAGACCTCAATGCGGCCACCGCCAGCCTGAAACAGCAGGTCGAGCAGGTCGTCGCGAGCATCGAGCGTAACTATCAGCTGGCCGTCGCCAACGAGAACTCCTTGAAGGCTTCCTTCGACGAGAACAAGGGCCGGATTCAGGATATTTCCCGCAAAGAGTTTAAGGTGCGTGACCTGCAGCGTGAGGTCGAAAGTGATCGTGCGCTCTACGACACCTTCATGACCCGCCTGCAGGAAACCACCGCAACCTCGGATCTCAGCTCTACAAATGCTCGGGTAGTCGATGCAGCCATCCCGCCAACCGAGGCCAGCGCGCCAAACAAGAAGCTGATCTTGGTGGTGGCGTTGTTCCTGGCACTGGTGCTGGGTATCGCCCAAGCGATCATCCGCGAAATTCTCGACAACACCTTCAAGAGCTCTGAAGAGGTCGAGTCCAAGCTGGGTCTGCCTGTCATGGGTATCGTCCCGCAGGTGCCACGCAAGCTGCGCAAGGAAGTCAGCCATCTGTTCGAGCGCAGCGGTGACAAGCGGTTCTGCGAAGCGGTACGGACCATCCGCACCAACCTGCTACTGACTGAGGCAAGCCAGCCTCGTCAGGTACTGGTGATCACCTCGACCGCACCGGGCGAAGGTAAGAGTTCGGTATCGGCCAACCTCGCGTTCGCCATGGGCCAGCTGCATCGCGTGCTGTTGATCGACGCCGACTTGCGTCGTGCGACCCTCGACAAGGCGTTCGACTTCAAGCCGGGCACGCCGGGCCTGGTGAACCTGATCGGCGGCAACGCCAAGCTTGAGGAGTGCATTCAGACCGTTGGCAACGTCGACATGATCGCTGCCGGTGCGGTGCCCTCCAATCCGCTGGAGCTGCTGTCTTCACCGCGTTTCGCCAAGCTGCTTGAAGTGGTCAAGGGTCGCTACGACCGCATCATCATCGACTCGCCGCCGAGCCAGGCGGTCAGTGATGCGGCTGTGCTGTCCACGCTCGCTGATGCGGTGATCTACGTCGTCAAGTCCGACAGCACGCTGATCCCGCATGTGCAGAAAGGGGTGAGCCAACTGCAGAACAGCAATGCACCGGTCACCGGCGTGGTACTCAACTACGTCGATATCGAGAAAGCCAAGAAGAACGGTCAGTTCCGTGGCTACTACGACCATTACGGATACAGCGAGCCACAAACGGTCTGACGACCGGCTCGTCAATCCATTACCGGGGTGTGTCCAACCATGCGATGGACCCACCCCGGATTGACTATCTGCCCAAGCGAAGAATTTGCGCCATCGGCCACCGAAAAGGGTCGCGCCGAGGCACGCCTGTATCAATGTATGAATCGAGGATCCTGCTATGAATATCACCGTCGTTGGAAGCGGCTACGTCGGACTGGTTACCGGAGCCTGTATCGCGGAGATGGGTAACACGGTTTACTGCGTCGACGTCGACAAGGCCAAGATCGATAACCTTAAGCAGGGCATTCTGCCGATTTATGAGCCGGGCCTCGAAGAGATCGTCACCGAGAACCATCAGTCCGGCCGCTTGCTCTTCACCACGTCGCTCTCCGAGGCAGTCGAGCAATCCGAAGTGTTTTTCATCGCTGTCGGCACTCCGCCGGGCGAAGATGGCTCCGCCGATTTGCGCTATGTGCTGGAGGTCGCCAAGCAGATTGGTGACACGCTGACTGCTCCCGCAATCGTGGTGAACAAGTCGACAGTGCCGGTCGGCACGGCGGACCTCGTGCGCGCAGCGGTTGCCGAGCGTCTTGAGGCGCGCGGCGTCGACATTGAATTCTCAGTCGTCTCCAACCCGGAATTCCTCAAGGAAGGTGCGGCGGTCAACGACTTCATGCACCCGGACCGCATCGTTATCGGTGCTGACAACGAGCACGCTCGTCAGGTCATGAGCGCGCTGTACGCACCCTTCATCCGAAATCGTCCGCGCACCATGTTCATGGGCATTCGCGATGCGGAAATGACCAAGTACGCAGCCAATGCCATGCTGGCGACCAAAATCTCCTTCATGAACGAGATCGCCAGCCTCTGCGAGCGCCTCGATGTGGATGTCGAGAATGTGCGCCTGGGTATCGGCTCTGACGAGCGTATTGGCTACCATTTCATCTATGCCGGCTGTGGCTACGGCGGCTCCTGCTTCCCGAAAGACGTCAAGGCGCTGATCAACATCGCCCATCAGAACGACTTCGAGCCCAAGCTGCTACAGGCAGTGGAGTCGCGCAACGATCAGCAGAAGCATTCGCTGTTCAACAAGCTGTCCACCCACTTCAACGGCGACCTGAGCGGCCGTACGTTCGCGGTCTGGGGGCTGGCGTTCAAGCCCGGCACCGACGACATGCGCGAGGCGCCAAGCGTGGTGCTGATCAACAGCCTGATCAATGCCGGCGCCAAGGTGCGCGCGTTCGATCCGGTTGCCCGTGAAACTGCCCGCCGCGAGTTCCCTGAGAGCTGGTTTACCGACGGCCGTCTGCAGATTGTCGAGGGACAATACGAAGCCGCTATCGATGCCGATGCGCTGTGCCTGGTCACCGAATGGAAGCCGTTCCGCCGTCCGGATTTCCGTGCGCTCAAGCGCCTGCTGAACACCCCGCTGATCATCGACGGGCGTAACCAGTACGACCGCGAGCAGGTCAAGCGCGAAGGGTTCAGCTATTACGGCATCGGCCGTCAGCCGGTCCAGGCCTGAGCGAGGGGCAGCGAGTGAGCGCCATCGATCAGTCCAGCATGCGGCGTACTTCTTCCCCGGTCAGGGAAAGACTGGCTGCGCTGCTGCAGGCAAGCATGCGCAGCAAGCTGCTGCGCAATATCCTGACCGTGGTGACTGGCACCGCCGGTGCGCAGGCGATCACCTTGGCGTTCATGCCGGTGATCACGCGCATTTATGGTCCGGAAGCGTACGGGGTACTCGGCACCTTTCTCAGCGTCACGATGATGCTGATTCCGGTGGCGGCGTTGACCTATCCCATTGCCATTGTGCTGCCCAAGCGCGATGGCGATGCGCGAGGTCTGGTGCGATTGGCACTGGCTACTGCGTTGTCGCTGGCGACAGTGGTCGCTCTGGCCCTGTACTTCTTTGGCGATCAGCTTGCCCGAACGCTCGAGATCGAGATCATTCAGCCGTACCTGATGCTCATCCCGTTCGTGATGTTCTGCGGCGCGGCGCTTGAGATTTGCCAGCAGTGGCTGTTTCGCACCCAGCGTTTCCGTATCACCGCAAGTGTGGCGGTGGGGCATTCGTTGTTCTTCAACTCGATGCGGACCGTCGCGGGCCTGGTGCAGTCCTCTGCTCTGGTGTTGGTCTGCACCACCGCCCTGCAACAAGCGTTGCATGCGGCAATGCTCGCGTTGGCCATGCTGCGCGCCAAACCCCATGCGGATAACCATGCGGAAGACGCCGAGCAGAGCAGCCCCGGCATGCTCGAACTGGCTCGCAGGCACAGCGACTTCCCAAGGTTTCGTGCGCCGGTGATGCTGATCAACGCTGTGTCGCAGCATTTGCCGACGCTGGTGCTTGCTGCCTATTTCGGACCGGCTGCTGCGGGCTTCTTCGCTCTGTGCAAGCAGGCGCTGACGATGCCAACCAATCTGATCGGTAAGTCGGTCGCCGATGTGTACTACCCGCGCATCAGCCGTGCCATCCACGACCGCGAGCCGGTCGCCGCGATGCTGCTGAAGGCAACCGCCGCGCTGGGTCTGGTTGGCCTGGTGCCGTTTTCGCTGGTGGCAGTGTTTGGCCCATGGCTGTTTGCACTGGTGTTTGGTGACCAGTGGCATGTGGCTGGCGAGTACGCCCGTTGGCTGGCCTTGGCCGAATACGTGATCTTCGTTTCGCGCCCGTGCGTGGTCGCGGTCCCGGCGCTGTCGCTGCAGGCGCGCTTCCTGTTGTTCGAAATCTTTAGCACCAGCTTGCGCGTGCTGTCGCTGTTCGGCGGTGCGCTGTTGATCGGCAGCGCCCTGGCCACCGTGCAGGCCTTCGCCGTCGCGAGCATCGTCATCTATTCGTCGCTGATGGTGATCGTGCTGATTGCATCGCGCAGGTGGTACGCGGCTCAGCAGAACGCCCAGCATTCAGAAGAGAGTTTCGATTGATGAAGGTTTTACATTTGGTCGCTGGCGAACTGACCGGGGGCGCCGCACGCGGCGCTTACTGGCTGCACCAGGGCTTGCGCTCGTTGGGTGTCGACTCGCGCGTCTACACCAACAGTCAGCAAACCTATGGCGACACCTCGGTGGTATCGGTCAGTCGCAGCAAGAAAGACAAGATCATCAGCATTGCCAGAAGTCAGGCTGACCAGGCGTTCGCCAGCGTCTACCGCAAGCGCCAGTCCGGCATGTTCAGCGCTGGGGTCATGGGCGCCGATTTCACTGACAGTACCGCATGTCGTGAGGCGGACGTGGTGCATCTGCACTGGGTCAACGGTGGCTTCGTCGACATGAAGCACCTCGCCCAATTGCGCAAGCCCGTTGTCTGGACCATGCGCGACATGTGGCCGATGACTGGCGGCTGCCACTACGCCATGGGCTGTGAAAAATTCACCACCGGCTGTGGCAGTTGCGATCAGCTCGGCAGCAACTCCGACCGAGACCTGTCGCGTTTCGTACTCAACCGCAAGCGCAAGTACCTGCCCGAGTCGATGAAGATGATCGGCATCAGCGACTGGGTGTCCGAGCAGGCCAGGCAGAGTCTTCTGTTCCGCGACTTCGACGTGCGCACCATCCACAACAACGTCGATGCCAGTGAGTTCTTTCCACTGGACAAACAGCTGGCGCGGCAACTGCTTGGTATCGAGACCGAGAAGAAGATCATCCTGACCGGCTGCACCAGTGCCAAAGACACCTACAAGGGTTTCGGCAAATATCTGGAGATGCTCACGCACCTCGACCCGACCAAGTACCACCTGTGCTTTTTCGGCAAGCTGGACCAGTCCGTCGCTGACGGTTTGGGCTTCGATTACACCTCGTTCGGCTACCTGCATGACAGCATCTCGCTGCGGCTTCTCTATTCCGCAGCGGATGTATTTATCGCACCAAGCCTTATGGAAGCTTTCGGCAAGACCTTGGCCGAAGCCATGGGCTGCGGAACCCCCGTAGTGTGCTTCGATGCCACAGGGCCGAAGGACATCGTGACGCACAAGCACGACGGTTATAAGGCTGCGCCCTTTGACGCCCAGGGTCTGGCCGAAGGCGTCGAGTGGATCACCGGAGAGGCAGACTATCCGCAGCTTGTGCTCAATGCGCGAGAAAAAATCCTGACCACCTTCGACAGCCCCGTCATCGCCCGTCAATACCAGGCGCTGTACGAGGAGATGCTCGCATGAGCGGACCGTCTGTCCGCCCCGGGCCGGGCGGTAACGCCTCGTTAACGTCACCAGCCAACCATCGATTCAATCAGCTGCATGGCAGAGCAGGGCGCTTGGGCGTCGCTGCGCTGCCGTCCCAGTATCAACTCAACACCCCTCTCGTCATCTGGAACCTACAGGTACTCTGAAATGGAAAAGAAACGCGCGCTGATCACCGGAATTACTGGCCAGGACGGTTCCTATCTCGCTGAGTTTCTGCTGGAAAAGGGCTACGAAGTACACGGCATCAAACGCCGTGCGTCGTCGTTCAATACGCAGCGGGTCGACCACATCTATCAGGATCGCCACGTCGAAGATCAGAATTTCGTCCTGCATTACGGCGACCTGACCGACTCCTCGAACCTGACCCGCATCATCCAGGAAGTCCAGCCGGACGAGGTGTACAACCTCGGCGCGCAATCCCACGTCGCGGTCAGCTTCGAGTCGCCGGAGTACACGGCCGATGTCGATGGTATGGGCGCTTTGCGCATCCTCGAAGCCATTCGCCTGCTGGGTCTGGAAAAGAAGACGCGCTTCTATCAAGCCTCCACGTCAGAGCTCTATGGCCTGGTTCAGGAGATTCCGCAGAAGGAAACCACGCCGTTCTACCCGCGTTCCCCTTATGCAGTCGCCAAGCTCTACGCCTACTGGATCACGGTGAACTACCGCGAAGCCTACGGCATGTATGCCTGCAACGGGATTCTCTTCAACCACGAATCCCCACGCCGTGGCGAAACCTTCGTGACCCGCAAAATCACCCGTGGCCTGGCAAATATCGCTCAGGGGCTGGAGAGCTGCCTGCACATGGGCAACCTCGATGCACTGCGCGACTGGGGCCATGCCAAAGACTACGTGCGCATGCAGTGGATGATGCTGCAGCAGGATCAGGCCGAAGACTTCGTCATCGCTACCGGCGTGCAGTATTCGGTGCGTGAGTTCATCAAGTGGTCTGCCGCCGAGCTAGGCATCGAGTTGCGCTTCGAAGGCAGCGGTATCGACGAACGCGCCATCGTTGCTGGTATCGAAGGGAACAAGGCGCCGGCATTGAAGGTCGGTGACGTCGTTGTCCGCATCGATCCGCGCTACTTCCGCCCGGCAGAAGTGGAAACATTGCTCGGCGACCCGAGCAACGCCAAGAACAAGCTGGGCTGGACGCCAGAGATCAGCGTGCAGGAAATGTGCGCCGAAATGGTTCGCGAGGACCTGAAAGTTGCCCAGCGCCATGCCCTGCTCAAAGAGCACGGCTTCGAAATCCCAGTGAGTGTGGAGAATTGAATATGAATCGTGACGCACGTGTTTTTGTTGCGGGACATCGCGGCATGGTGGGTTCTGCAATCGTCCGCCGATTGCAGGCGCTGGGATACACCAACCTCATCACGCGCGGTCGTGAAGAGCTGGATCTGGTCGATCAGGCGGCCGTCAATGCCTTCTTTGCTGAAAACAAAATCGATCAGGTCTACATGGCCTCGGCCAAGGTGGGCGGCATCCACGCCAACAACACCTATCCGGCCGAGTTCATCTACCAGAACCTGATGGTCGAGGCGAACATCATTCATGCGGCCCACTGCAACGATGTGAACAAGTTGCTGTTCCTCGGCTCGTCGTGCATCTATCCGAAGTTCGCCGAGCAACCGATGAAGGAAGAAGCGCTGGTGACCGGTGTGCTCGAGCCGACCAACGAGCCGTATGCAGTTGCCAAAATTGCCGGTATCAAGCTCTGTGAAAGCTACAACCGCCAGTACGGGCGTGACTACCGCAGCGTAATGCCGACCAACCTTTATGGTCCCAACGACAACTTCCACCCGGAAAACAGCCACGTCGTGCCTGCTCTGCTCAAGCGCTTCCACGAGGCGACCCAGCGTGGCGACGATGAGGTAGTGATCTGGGGCAGCGGCAAGCCGCAGCGCGAATTCCTGCACGTCGACGATATGGCCGCTGCCAGCGTGCACGTGATGGAGCTGGATGATGAAACCTACCAGGCCCATACCCAGCCGATGCTTTCGCACATCAATGTGGGTACCGGTGTTGACTGCAGCATTCGTGAACTGGCTGAAACCATCGCCCGGGTCACCGAATACCAGGGTGAACTGAAGTTCGACAGCAGCAAGCCGGATGGCACACCGCGCAAGCTAATGGACGTTTCCCGCCTCAAGGCGCTGGGCTGGCAGTCCAGCATCAGCCTGGAAGACGGCTTGCGCGACGCCTATCGCTGGTTCGTGGAAAACCAGCATCAGGCACGCCACTGACCGAAATAGTGACTGGCATGGATGCATTTGACGGCAGCGGACCTTTCTACCGCTGCTGTTGTCCATCCATGGCGCATGTTTCTTCGCCGCAGTGTGCTGCCTCATCCAAGTCATCAGGATGGGCTGCTCGGTTCTATGTTTCGCCACGTCAATCGGATACTGGAGAGAGCGCTTGTTAAGGAAAGTTCTGGCGTACAAGAATCTGTTGTTCATCCTGTTACTGCTGAACTCGACCTGCTTCTTCCTGACGGATGACAAGCGAGCCGGGATCGCATACTTCCAAGAGGTGTTCCTGCTATTGGTGGTGGCGGCGACTGCCTGTCTGTTCGTGGCGTGGAAGTGGGTCTACCAATCGAAGACCAGCCTGTGGATCATCTTCATGGGCTGCCTGTTGCCGGTTATTTCTGCGGTACTCGCCAACCTGAACTTCGGCCAACCGCTGCCGTACGGCTTGCTGGAAGAGCGGCGCTTCTTTCAGTACCTGGTGTTCTTCCCGACGCTGTTCCTGTTGATCAAGGCTTCTCCCACCCAAGAAGAGCTGGCGAAATACTTTCTATATATCGCGCTGTTTTGCGCGACGCTGGGCTTTGCGTATTACCTGGGCATCATTCCGCAGAACCAGATTGCCTCCTTTACCGTCGATGACTGGACGCAGTACGAGGATCTGCTGCGACCGAACCGCTTCCGCATTGGCTCGCCGTTCGTGACCATTGCCGTGTTCATGGTGATGTACAGCATGAAGGACCGCGTCACCCTCGGCCGGCTGGCAATCCTTCTCTACTTCGTCGCCTATCTGTGGTTGGTCATGCAAACGCGCCAGACCATGCTGGTCTGGGCGCTGGCCGGAGTATGGATTTTCCGCAAGCGCATCGACTCACTGTTGAAGCTGAGTGCGCTTGGCCTGGCTGTTCTGGTGGTGTCGTATCTTCTGGTTCCTGAGTTCTACCAGGAGCAGTTCGCACGATTCGATGCCTTGTTGTTCGATGCGACATCCGGACCTGGGGTACGGGACACAACTGTCTCAGTGATTCTCGACGCTATCAGCAGCAACAATTACTTCGGTATGGGCGCGCTGTCCCTGCAATGGAATGGGGGCTTTTCAAGGGTCTATAACTCGCACTTCTACCTCGCCGACGTCGGGATATTCGGGGTCTATCACCGCTATGGGTTCCTGACTCCGGTTGTCGTCCTTATGTTCTATGGCGGCTTCATCTGGGTAATGCGCCAGTGCACGGACAAAGGCAACCTTCTTGCCGCATTACAGCTTTCATTCGTGGTCAGCATGCTGAATATCACGTTGTCCAACGCACTGACGTTCTCGGGCGATGTGTATGGAATGGCTGCTGCGTTCTTCCTTTATTACGCCAAGTTGCAGACGGCGGATGCTCCTTTAAATGCAAATCTAGAACAGGTGAATTATGGTCAGTTTCAGTATCGTAACTATAAACTGGAATAATTTTGATGGCCTGAAGGAAACCTATCAGAGCTTGGCCAGCCAGACTTACCGAAACTTCCGCTGGATTGTCATCGACGGTGCGTCCAAAGACGGCAGCGGCGAGTGGTTGAGGAATTTGCAGGACAGCCAAGCTGAAATAACCATAGAGCCGGACAAAGGCATCTATGACGCAATGGAAAAGGGGCGGCAGCGGGCTGTTGAAACGCCTGGCTTTACACTGTTCCTTAACAGTGGCGATTCATTTGCCGATCCGACGGTACTAGAGCGGATCAACGAAGAATTAACGGATGCCAACGTAAAACCAAAATTTGTGTATGGCGACTTCTATCGCAAGGAAGCCAGTGGTGAATTGAAGCGTACTGCCGCGCGCCCCATTGAGCGAGCACCGCTTGGTCTACCGGCGAGCCATCAAACGATGTACTTCGAAAATGAGCGGCTGCGGCAGTTCAAATTCCGCTTGGATTACAAGCTGTCAGCCGACTATTGCCTGCTGCTTGAGTTTCTACAGGGCTTGGATTTGCAGGCCGAGGTTCTCCAGCTGTCTTTTCCACTCTGTATATTCGATACCACGGGTGTCTCGCATAAACGCCGCTTTGAAGCGATCCGTGAAGATATGGATATCCGAAAGCGGTTTTTGAAGTTTTCCAAACCCAATGCGTTGGCGCTTTACATGTTGCATTACGTCCATACGCATTCCAAACAATTGCGTTCGTCGTTGGGGCGCTGAACACAGGTAAACGATCCAATAAAAATGGACTGTCAAAAGAACAGGGCGCAGGAGAGAGTTCGATGAATTACCGAAGCCTGAATGATCTGTCGCGGTTGAGCACGGAATGTGCCAGCAAAATTCCCAACGATGTCGATCTGGTCGTCGGCATACCGAGAAGTGGGATGCTGGTCGCCAGCATCATTGCGCTGAAACAGAATCTGCCGCTGACGGATCTCTACTCTTTCCTGCGCAACGACGACCTGAAGAAGGGTAATACTCGCACCTACAAGCATGCCGAACTGGTAAAGCCGAGGGATGCGAAAAAGATTCTGCTGGTCGATGACAGTATCTCTTCGGCCAAGTCGATGCGTGCCGCGGATGAACAAGTTCGCGCTATTTATGACGGCCAGGTTCTGACCATGGCGGTGTTTGCCGAGAAGCACAATCGGCACCATGTCGACCTGTATCTGGATCTGGTGGAGCAGCCTCGGGTGTTCGAGTGGAACATCATGCACCATCCCTTCTTGGCTCAGGCGTGCCTGGATATCGACGGCGTGCTCTGTGTCGATCCGACCAACGAAGAAAATGATGACGGGCCGAACTATCGGGATTTCCTCAGCTGCACGCGCCCTTTGTTCATTCCTTCGGTCAAGGTCGCGCATTTAGTGACCAGTCGATTGGAGAGGTATCGAGCCGAAACGGAGGAGTGGTTGGAGCGCAACGGCGTGCAATACGGAACGTTGCACATGCTGGATCTCCCGACTGCGGAAGAGCGCCGGCGTTTGAACATTCACCACAAGTTCAAGGCGGAAGTCTATGCCAAGCAGCCGCTGACACGGTTGTTCGTCGAGAGCGAAGTCAGACAGGCTGTCGAGATCATGAAGCTCAGCCGCAAGCCGGTGTACTGCATCGAGACGAACGAGATGTATGTGCCCGGGCAGGTCTATAACCTCAAAGCCAACACACTACGGAAAACTCACAGCCTAAAGGCGAAGCTGCTCGGCAAGGCCAAGTCGTTTTTGAGCAAATGGGCGCCAGTAGCGTCATCATCGAAGAGTTGAACGGGCAGTTGGTTGTACCGAAAAGGTGCAACCAACCACCGGGTCAGTGATTCAATCAGCGATTAGGTCCGATGCGACTGCAGTCACCCTGGCCGACGTATTTGCTGAGCACTTCCCACTGGGGGCGGTCTCGGCCGTCCTTGGTGGGTTCAATGGATAGTTTGTATTTGCCCCACGAGGAGCCTGCTGCCCAATAGGTAATAGGGATGCAGTGTTCCTGAAGATAAGCCAGCAAGTTATCCATGGCTTCAAGGTAACGAGGTTCGTCGGCGGGAATGCCAAATTCACCGATATGGCCTTGTTTTTCATGCTTGATCAGCCAGTCGATGAAGGGCTTGACGCGTTTGACGCCTAGCATGGTGTCGAAGTTTTTCTCCAGCGGCTCTTTGTAGTGTCCGCTCCCATGTTTATCGATGTACAGGTGAGCAGAAAAAATTAACTTGTCGGAGGGGTCTTTCAGTTGCAGCAACGGATCATTGAACTTAGGCCAGCGATAACTGCTGGACCAGAAGTTACCTTCGATGAGCAGGGGCCGCTTCTGGTCATGTTTTCTAATGGCATCAATACCGGCCTGAGCGGCTGCCGGCCAGTATTCATCGGCGCCATGTGGCTCATTCATGATGTCGTAGGCATAAAGGCCTTTTTCATTTTTCCAGCGTTTGGCAACGCGTTCGAGCAGGTCGGCGTAAGCCGATATCGGCACGGCCTCGGTGCCGATGATTTGCTTTCGATATCGGGCATAGTTGTGGATGTCGAGGATGATGCGCATGTCGTATTGGGCGGCCTGCTGCAAGGTCTGGTCGATCAGTTCTGCATAGTCCTCATCCAGTTCGGCATTCAATGCTGGCTGCAAACGCTCCCACATGATGGGGAAGCGGAGGGTCTCGATACCCTTGGCTTTCCACTTGGCAAAGTAGCCGGGCGCGGGGAAGAAATAATTTGTTTTATATTTTCCGGGGATGACATTGCCGGAAAACGCTGCTCCGCCAATGTTCAAGCCAACCAGATCGATATTTTCCGCATGGCTGGCGGCACTCCAGAGCATAACCGTGAGTCCGAGGAGTATTCCTTTTGATCGGTTCGAAGCGCTGCGTGTCCTTAACATCTCACTACCTCTTTCTGCTCTTGTGGACGATGCCGCGGCTGCGGCTGCTTCGTTTGTCCGGCGACAGAAGGCAATGTTCATTTTTGTCAGGCGAATCTTTCTGCTTGGCGGCGCACGACGACCAAGATGGGAATCGGGTGCCAACAACTTTCATGGGTTACAGACAGAGAATCTATTTATGAAAAATCCCCTCGCCAAAAGGATGGATCCTTTGATAGGGAAGCTGAAACTGCTGGAAGAATCGGATACCGGCCCCTTCATTTCTGAATTGAAAAAGCGCGAAGCGCCGACGATTCTTGGCTTTCTCAATCAGCACGGCTACAACATTGCACAACGCCAGCCGGCGGTGTTGGATAGCTTTATGCAGGTCAACTACCTGCTGCGCGACGGGATTGGGATCAAGATGGCCTGCTCATTCAATGGCCGCGATCCCAAGGCCAATCTCAACGGGTCCGACTTCATCCCTGAGCTGATCGAAGATCTGGTGGGTGAATCCCATGATCGTTATGAGCTGTTTGCCATGGGTACGCGAGAGCCCTGGTTAAGCGAAGGTGCGCGCAACCTGTTCGGAGACAGGCGTTTCTACGCCATTGATGGCTTCAAGGCGCCTGAGGAGTACCTGGAGTTCTATCAGAAGCACCATGTGCCAGGCCGTTATCCAATCATCGTGCTGGCGATGGGGATGCCCAAGCAGGAGCGCGTTGCACTGCATCTGCAAAAGGCAATGGATACCCGTGCGCTGCTGATCTGTGGCGGTGCGATTCTGGACTTTTCAGCGCAGCGTTTTCCGCGCGCGCCCGTGGTCTTTCGCCGTCTTGGGCTGGAATGGGCGTTCCGCATGCTCATTGAGCCGCGCCGGCTATTCAAGCGATATGCCATCGGTATACCGGTGTTCTTCTTCTACCTGTCGCGTAATGCCTTATCCAGCGCCCGGCGTGTAGGCGGCTGGAATGAACTGAAGCGCGAGCCCTGATACGGTCCCGCTGCGGCCGCATCGCCATGGATGGCCGCGGCAGCAGGGGCGGGCGGCGCCGACGACTATCGAGGAATCACCCGTAGCGTCATCGCCAGGCTGAACAGGTAGTGGGCCGAGAGCGTGACCGCGTAGATCAACACAACCGAAGTGATCGGTAGCTCGAGCAGGTGCCCGCTGGCAAAGCAAGCAGCGGTAAGCACTGCGCGTTGCACGTTCAGCATCAAAAGCAGCCGCTGGCCCTGGAAGATCGACAACAGATGCGAAGCGGGCGCGTGCATGAACTGAAACAACAGATAGATGGCCAATATCGACGCCATCTCGCCGGCCACGGCCCATTCTGCGCCGAACGCCACCGCAAATAATCGCTCGCCGAACAGCAAAAGCAGCAGCGTCGGTGCGAGTGCGAGTAACAGCAACCTTTTGATCACCGAATAGGTCAGCGTGCGGATTTCTGCAGGGCGCTTGCGTCCTATCGTGGCGATTTCAGCGTAGTACGCCTTGCTGGTCGAGTGGCCGAGCAGATTCATAGGCAAAGCCAGAGTCATCATCGCCAGCCCAAGTTGTCCGGTCGTGGCCGGGTCATAGAGGGCTGCAGTCAGTAGCAGGGGCGCCTGGCTGGAAAAGATCTGTAACAGCTGTGACGGCAGCCGGTAGATTGGAAAACTCCGGTAATGCCGGAACAGCCACCACGCCCGCAGCAAGGTGACCTGCCGCCAGTAGCGCTTCACATCCGCGCTGAACAACCGCACCAGCTTGAACGTCCCCGCGCCAGCCCCGAGCACCTGGCCAGCCAGAAGCCCGAGGGGCTTCATTCCCAGCAATCCCAACACTACCTTGGCAATCGAGCCAACGGCGCTCTGCTGCAGCTGTGTGCGGGCGATAGCCGCATAGGCGCGCCGGCGAACCGCCCAGATCAGAAAGACTTCGTAGAAGCCAGCGCTTGCCAGTGCCACTGCCAGCATCCAGCGATACGGAATCAGCGCCTCCATTGAGATGCTGGTCAACAAGACGGGGCCAGCAAGCCAAAGAACAGTGCTCACCAATACCGTTGTCACCGCAACGAAGGCTGCGGCCAATGCCATCAGCGTCATGGCGGCCCCATGCCGGCTAGGCAGCGGAACCGCAAGTTCGTAGCGCAGCGTCATTAGCGGCGTAAGAATCAGCAGCAAGGCGGTAAAGACCGACAGGACGCCGAAATGCTCCGGGCTGTAGATTCGAGTGAGGATCGGGATGGAGGCGAGGCCAACTATTCTGGCCAAGCCGTTGCCGACGGCAAGGGTCGCCATACCCTTAAACACTTTGGCGGAGGCGTCGCCCGCCAGTCTTTGCCGGATTGCGATTAGTTTGCCCGTACGGAGGCTTTGCACTTGAACTCCTCTTCCTATGAGCGAGCTGCCTAGGCAGCGTGTGCGGTTCCGTACTGCGCGTCATGCGCCGAGTTGACCGTTGACATGACGCTTGGAGTGCATCCGGCCATAAGAAGTCGCTCTAAAGAAAAAGTTCTGGTGAGCGAGTACTGTTTTGTAGCGGACAACCCATGCGCCTCGCCTCGCCGGTTCCGATTGTCATTTCGGCCGCTAAGCCTACTGGCGCAGCGCCGTGAAAACCGGCCAGTTATGCCGACTCGATCCCTATGTAGTCCACACGCTCAGTCGATGCCCGGCCCCGATGTCTTAAGTGGCTGGCCAGCGCCTTCGTCGTAAACCAGCTTGCCGTTATTGAGTCTTGCTGGCGATGTATAGGGGTGCACTGTCAGACGTTGCTCGTCCTGGATGTGCAGCACTTCAACTCCGCGTAGCTTCAAGACGTCGGACACCATTGACCGGTGGCATCGCCACCAGAGTAATTCGGCACACATCATCGCCGTAGGTTGCTCGGCAGCCAGCCGTAAAAGTTGCTCTAGCCCGCTCGCAAACTCGTCGCTGTGCAGGTGTTCGGCGTAGCCGCGAAAAGAGCTGTTGCGCCAAGCGCTCGCGCTAGGACCCGGTGAAGCTCGTCGGCGACCGCCCAGCGTTTCGATCCACTCATAGGCAATCCCATTCTCGGCGAGCGTGGCGTGCAGGTTTGCCGACATGAATTGCGGAAATCGCCTGGAACCGGGGAAACGTCGAACGTCGGCTATCGCCCGTATGCCGTAGTGCTCCAACAAGGCGACAAGGGCCGCAGGTGTGCGTGTTGAGTGGCCAATGGTCCAGATTCGGTGTGGCTGAGGTGGACTCATTTCGCCCTGCTCAGCGCGCTGCCCTTGTGCATTGCCACGTGATCGGTCTTGTCGCTTGCGATCTCGTATTGGGGTTCATCTGGGCTGGCGTGTCGCTTGTGGCCTTTGTATTCGGTATCGCTGGTGTGCACTTTTACGATACGCCCCGTTACATGCCCCGCTTCCGAATTCCAGCGGACGTGATCGCCCACTGCAAACTGTTCTCGACTCATAAAACGCTCCTGATGCTCAAAAAGGTGGCGAGCAACGTTTCTGTTTGGGAAACGACTTCCTCTCTCTCTATGAGCGACCGGAAACAGGGCTTCCTTACGCCTACCGTTCGTCGGCTGGTCTGATAGCAGCTAACACTGATGCCGATAGATAAAATCCAAAAAAATGACGCTGGTAGGACCATAAACGAAACGTGCTAAAGCGGATTAAACCCTATTTAAGATGATGGCACTAAGCCACAAACTAATAGCGGATTAATGGCTGGTCAAAATTGTGACGTAGAGTTGGCGTTCTAAAGCCGCCAAATAAATTTTGAATCGTTTTGGAAACCTATTATAAAGACGCCACGCAACGGATTGCCGGGTTTCACTACTGGTGATCCGGCGTCGTTGCAACGCGGTTCGTCCGGTTGCGCGAGTGATGCATCTGCCCCAAGCGCCTGTACGACTTAATTACAACTCCCGCCACTTTTTTAAAGGCTTAGGCCTTTTGAAGTATTAAGTTTCGGAGAGACTGCATGTCTACCAATGTATTTATGGGCGCCCCTAAGGCACTCGTTCGTTCCATCGCGCTCGCTGCCGTGTTCAGTGCTGTTACTTTCACAGGAGAGGTGACTGCCGCCTCTGCAACAACTGCCGCGTCTACCGGTGCCTTTACCTCTAAAATCAACAAGTTCAACAGCACCGATTTTCTTAATGGCGTTTGGCGTCGTACGGCAGCCTTTTCAGTCCCGGCCACCTCCGCTTCTATCGCTGCCTTCAAGCCGGGCGTTCAGCTCAAGTTTGCTGACGGCCAGGTACGTAAGATTTCCAGGGTCTATAAGGTTGGAGCCAACCTCAGCATTTATGTAGATGGCGGTCTGTTGGATGGCAACAAAGTCGGCGCGCCACGCACCGTCAGCACTGTTGCTGCAGCCGCTGCGGCGCCGAGCGCTCCAGCCCCTTCAGCTCCGGTCACAACCGCTCCGGCAGCTCCGGCAGCCCCGGCGCCTAGCAGCACCTACACCGCGTCGATGAACAGTTTCTCTAACTCCGATTGGGAGAATGGCATCTACCGCAAGGCGGCCGGCTTCTCGATCCCTGACACCGGTGCCAACAAGGCTGCGTTCAAAGTCGGCGCATCGGTTCAGTTGGCCGATGGCCAAGTCCGTAAAGTTGCGGCTGTCTATGATGTAGGCGCGCATCTTTCCGTCATGCTCAGTGGCTCGAAGCTTTCGGCGGCTAGCGTTGGCTATCCGAAACCGATTCGTGTTGTGTCCAGCAACGCTGGTACAACCACGCCACCAGCGGCCGTTACACCTGCGCCTACTCCAGCACCGGCCCCGACGCCAGCGCCAGCGCCGGCTCCGGTAGTCAGTGATGGCAGCGGTATTAATCTTGTGGGTGTTAACTTCGGTTCGGGTGTGTTCGATCCGGGCACTGTTCCGGGCATCTATAACAAGGGTTACACCTATGCAGACGAGTCCTACTACAAGCGTCATGCGGGGCTCGGCTTCAAGCTGATCCGCCTGGGCTTCCTCTGGGAACGTATCCAGCCCAAGCTGGGCACCGAGCTGGATGCAGCTGAACTGGGTCGCATCAAGCAGTCGTTGGATTACGCGCAGAAGTACGGCATCAAGGTCGTCCTTGATATGCACAACTACTACCGCTACTACGGCAAGGTCATCAACTCGCCGGAGGTGCCGCGCGCTCAGTTCGCCGAGACCTGGCGCAAGATCGCGGTTGCGGTGTCCAAGCACCCTGCGTTGTATGGCTACGGTCTGATGAACGAGCCCTACAACACCGGTAACAACCTCTGGCCGCAGACTGCTCAGGCCGCTGGACAGGCGATTCGCAAGATCGATCCGAGCAAGTGGATCATGATCGCCGGTGACCGTTACTCCAGCGCCTTCCACTGGCAGAAGTACAACACCTCGCTGATCAACGATCCGTGGATGCGTGATCCGAAGAACAACCTGGTCTATGAAGCGCATCAGTATCTGGACTTCGACTATTCGGGTACTTACACCAAGCGTGCTGAAACCTTCGCGCCGATGCTGGGTGTCGAGCGGGTCAAGCCTTGGGTCGAGTGGTTGAAGGCCAACAAGCTGCGTGGTTTCCTTGGTGAGCACGGCATTCCGGACTTCTCTCCATCTGCTGTGGTCGCGACTGACAACCTGCTGGCTTACCTGAACGCGAACTGCATCCCGAGCACCTACTGGGCAGCGGGTCCTCGCTGGGGTGAGAACATCATGGCGCTGGACGTAACCAGCGGTAAGCATCGTCCTCAGTTGGCTCCGCTGCAAAAGCACGCTGCTGCGAAGAGAACATGCTCCACCATCGGTCCGCTGTAATAGGGACTGATATAAAGAACGGGCCTTCGGGCCCGTTTTTTATTGGTGCGCCAGGCATGGCGCGTTGCGCGCAAGCGCAACCAGCTTGGCTGTGGTGGCCACGCTGGTGACTGGGAGGT
>NZ_JBPVWS010000015.1:0-108583 GCF_053470365.1 Stutzerimonas tianxiuensis
CCAGTCACCAGCGTGGCCACCACAGCCAAGCTGGTTGCGCTTGCGCGCAACGCGCCATGCCTGGCGCACCAAAAAAAAGGTGGACCGAAGTCCACCCTTTCTATTTCTGACGAGGCCCAGCCTCATCGCATGCCGCTACATCCAAGCATCAATCTTCGCGATAGCGACGCAGTTTGAGCTGCTTACCGCCGACGCGGGTGTCCTTGAGTTTACCCAGAAGGCGCTCGAGGCCTTCTTCCGGTAGTTCGACCAGGCTGAAGCTGTCGCGCACTTGGATGCGACCGATGTCTTCACGGGCCAGGCCGCCTTCGTTGAGGATGGCGCCGAGCAGGTTGCGTGCGGCGATGCCGTCGCGGGCACCCAATGCTGTACGGCAGCGGGCGCGACCTTCGGCCAACGGGATCGGTGCACGGCGCTCGCGGTCACCGCTACGCTCAGGACGATCGGAGCGCTCGCGCGGGCTGCTGGTCGGAACCAGCGGCTGCTCTCTTTCGACTTCGGCCAAGGTCAACGCCTGACCATTAGTGGCTTTACGCAACAAGGCGGCGGCCAGTGCACGCAGGCTGCAGCCGGTGTCGGCAACTAGCTTATCGAGCAATTCGCCATGACTGGCTTCGGCGTCGGCCACGAGCGGAGCCAGGCTGTTGGTCAGCTTCTTGATGCGCGCCTCAAGTACTTGCTGCCCGTTCGGAAGACGGGCTTCGGCAACCTTCTGGTTGGTTACACGCTCGATGACCTGCAGCATGCGGCGCTCACGCGGGGTGACCAGCAGCAACGCACGGCCTTCACGACCGGCACGGCCGGTACGGCCGATACGGTGCACGTAGGATTCCGGGTCGTAAGGCATGTCGACGTTGAAGACGTGGGTGATACGCGATACGTCGAGGCCACGGGCAGCGACGTCGGTGGCGACAACGATGTCCAGACGGCCATCCTTGAGCGACTCGATCACGCGCTCACGCTGGTTCTGGGCGATGTCACCGTTCAGCGCGGCGGCTTTGTAGCCCTTGGCTTCCAACGCGGCGGCGAGATCCAGCGTGGCCTGCTTGGTGCGCACGAAGGCGATCAGTGCGTCGAAGTCTTCAACTTCGAGCAGGCGCAGCACGGCAGCAATCTTCTGATCAGCATGGACCATCAGGTGCGCCTGCTCGATGGCGGTCACGGTCTGGGTCTTGGTAGCCACCTTGATGTGCTGCGGCTCGCGCAGGTGCTTCTCGGCGATTGCGCGAATCGAATGCGGCAGGGTCGCGGAGAACAGCACAGTCTGACGGCTTTCCGGCATGGCTTCGAAGATGACTTCGAGGTCGTCCATGAAGCCAAGCTTGAGCATTTCGTCAGCTTCGTCGAGAACGAGGTACTGGATGGTCGACAGCAGCGTGCCGTTACGGCTCAGGTGGTCGACCAGACGACCTGGGGTGGCGACGATGATCTGCGCGCCCTGGCGGATGGCCTTGAGCTGCGGCCCCATCGGAGCGCCACCGTAAACGGCGACGACGCCAACGCCTGGCATCTGCTTGGAGTACGTTTCGAACGCAGTGGCAACCTGCAGGGCCAGTTCACGAGTCGGCGCTAGAATCAGCGCTTGTGGCTCACGCTTGGCCGGATCGATCTTGGAGAGGATAGGCAGCGCGAAGGCTGCGGTTTTACCGGTACCGGTCTGGGCCTGGCCGATCATGTCGTGGCCGCCGAGAATTACCGGGATAGCCTGGCTCTGAATGGCCGAAGGCTCTTCGTAACCTACTGCAATGACAGCAGCGAGTACGGAGGGATGAATACCGAGTGCGGCAAAGCCGCCGATTTCCTGGGTCATGGGTCTTTTCCTGATGCTCCGCAAAGACCCATGTTCCGAAGCTGCGCATGCCATGCAAAACCCGAAGGTCACCCTGGCAGCCTGGTCGGCGGGGTTTGCGAAAACGTAATGAATGATGAATCGTCTAGGACAGCCGCGAGAAGCGGAAAGCAGCCGAAGCAGCGCTTCGTGTGTTGCAGTACCTGAACGCAGGCTGGGTTTCAGCCGGCGCGTACTATACCGGAATTCTGTGAAGCTGTGCGTGTAATTTGTCTTTGGAGTTAGGTTCCGGACAGCAGATCTCCGGCGGGACCGGCACTAGCGAATGAGCCTGGAGTGCTCTAACCAGAGCGTTCGGCTGCTGGCGAAGCGTTTGCGCCGGTCTTCGCGAGCGCAGCTAGCTCCCGCCGGAGACAGTGCTGTACATGGTTTGCACGAACAGACATCAATAACGTTGGTCAGCAGCTCATCGCGCGCTCAGCTCGCCGGCCGAAGTGCGCCGATCAGTGAATCCAGCGTGTAGCCCAGCCGCGGCGCCAGCGCTGCGGCGCGCTCACGCAGGCCAGCCTCGTCGAGCGCCTGTTCCAGCTCGGCGGGCACGAACAGGATGACGTTGCCCTCCTTCACCGGGCATTCCCAATAGTGGCGGTGAAACAAGCCACGAAGCAACGCCGCGCCCAGCGGCTTGTCCTCGTCGGTACCCCACTGATTGATGATCAACCAGCCATCTGGGCTCAGCTTTTGCTGGCAACTCTGGAGAAAACGCCACGCCAGGTGCGCCGCCGCCGGGCCTACGTCTGTATAAAGGTCGACAAATATCAGGTCCGCGGTTTCGGCCGAATCCAGCAGTTCCACCGCATCGCCAATGCGGATGTAGAGCCGCGAATCGTTCTGCAGGCCCATATAACGCATCGCCAGCTCAGGCACGTCCGGCCGCAGTTCGATGGCCTCGACGTCTTCCAGCGGCAGGAATTCGAGGCATGCCTGGGTCAGGGTGCCAGCGCCCAGCCCGAGAAAAAGCGCGGTTTCCGGAGCAGCGTGCAGCAAGCCGCCCATCAACATGGCGCGCGTATAGTCGTACTCCAACCAGCTCGGATCTTGGGTAAACACGCAGCTCTGCTCGACCGCCGCGCCGAACTCTAGAAATCGGTACTCGCCCACTTCCAGCACACGGATCAGGCCGAACGCGTCATGCACTTCAGCCAGCAACACTTCCTGCTTGTCCACCTGCGTTCACTCCCAAACCGGTCGGCGCATCTTACCAGCCCGATTGGCAAGGGCTATCAGCGCTGAGCTGTCGCATCAGGTAAAATCCGGGCACTTTTTTGCGGACGGAATCAATTTCCATGACCCACGCCTGGAGCCCCACCAGCTGGAGAACCAAACCTATCCAGCAGCAGCCCGAATACCCGGACGCCGCGCATCTGCAGCGCGTCGAGAGGACGCTGGCGAGTTTGCCGCCGCTGGTGTTCGCTGGCGAGGCACGGGAGCTGCGCCGGCAATTCGCTGAGGTCACCCAAGGCCGCGCGTTTCTGCTGCAGGGTGGTGATTGCGCGGAAAGCTTCGCCGAGTTCTCCGCACCGAAAATCCGCGACACCTTCAAAGTACTGCTGCAGATGGCGATCGTGATGACCTTCGCCGCCGGATGCCCTGTAGTAAAGGTTGGTCGCATGGCCGGCCAGTTCGCCAAACCGCGCTCTTCCGGCGACGAGACTATCGACGGCGTGACCCTCCCGGCGTACCGCGGCGACATCGTCAACGGTATCGGCTTCGATGAGAAAAGCCGCGTGCCGGACCCGGAGCGCCTGCTGCAGGCATACCACCAATCCACGTCCAGCCTGAACCTGCTGCGCGCCTTCGCCCAAGGCGGTTTCGCCGACCTGCACCAAGTGCATCAGTGGAATCTTGATTTCATCGCCAACTCCCAGATGGCGGAGAAGTATCACCGCTTGGGCGCACGAATTGATCAAGCGCTGAGGTTCATGCGCGCCTGTGGAATGGACAATGCGCCCCAGCTGCGCGAAACCAGCTTCTTCACCGCTCATGAGGCATTACTGCTGAACTACGAGCAGGCGTTCGTGCGCCAGGACAGCCTCAGCGGTGGTTGGTACGACTGCTCTGCGCACATGCTCTGGATTGGCGACCGCACGCGGCAGCTGGACGGCGCCCATGTGGAGTTCCTCCGCGGCGTGGGCAACCCCATCGGGGTGAAGGTGGGGCCAAGCATGGCCAGCGAGGATCTGATTCGCCTTATCGATATCCTCAATCCAGAGAATGATCCCGGCCGCCTGAACCTTATCGTGCGGATGGGTGCAGACAAGGTTCAGGAAGGCTTGCCTCGCCTGATTCAGACTGTGCAGCAAGAAGGTCGTCAGGTGCTGTGGAGCTCCGACCCGATGCACGGCAACACCATGAAGGCCTCCAGCGGCTACAAGACCCGGGACTTTGCACGGGTGCTGGCGGAGGTGAGGCAGTTCTTCGACGTGCACCGCGCCGAAGGCAGCTACCCCGGCGGGATTCATATTGAAATGACTGGGCAGAACGTCACCGAGTGCATCGGCGGCTCACGCCCGATTACCGAGGACGGGCTCTCCGACCGCTACCACACCCATTGCGATCCCCGCTTGAACGCCGATCAGTCGCTGGAGATGGCGTTCATGATCGCTGAGACGCTGAAGCAGGTCCGACCTAGCTGATATCACCTGCAATAGCGTGCGCCTGCTCGGTTGGCGAGCCGGGCGCAAACCTCACGTTAAAGGACAGCGCGAGTCGCTGGAGTCAGGTGTACGGGACTGCAGCGAAGCGCTATCCGACCGTTCCCAAGCCCCCACTGCCGTGGTGGGCTGAAGCGGTGCACCGCCCACCCTACAAGCGTTCGCTTGGGACTTATGGCTTGAAGCCCGCGGCTGCCGTTACAAGCTCATCACATCGAGGAAGCGTGGCGTGGCGTCGTTGTCGATGCGCAGGCTGGTGAAATCGAACAGATTACGATCGGCCAGTTGCGAGGGCACCACGTTCTGCAAGGCACGGAACATGATCTCGACGCGGCCCGGCGATTTGCGCTCCCACTCCTGCAGCATCTCCTTGACCACCTGGCGCTGCAGGTTTTCCTGCGAGCCGCATAGGTTGCACGGGATGATCGGGAACTCTTTCATCTGGGAATAGGCTTCGATATCCGCCTCGCTGCAATAGGCCAACGGGCGAATGACCACGTTGCGGCCATCATCGGAAAGTAGCTTGGGCGGCATGGCTTTTAGCGTGCCGCCATAGAACATGTTGAGGAAGAACGTCTCGAGGATGTCGTCACGGTGGTGACCGAGCGCCATCTTGGTCGCACCGATCTCGTCGGCAAAGGTATAGAGCGTGCCGCGACGCAGGCGCGAGCACAGCGAGCAGGTGGTCTTGCCTTCCGGGATCTTCTCCTTGACCACCGAATAGGTGTCTTTCTCGACGATGTGGTACTCAACGCCGATGGACTTCAGGTATTCGGGCAGCACGTGCTCGGGGAAGCCGGGTTGCTTCTGGTCCATGTTGACGGCCACGATCTCGAACTTGATCGGCGCAACCTTTTGCAGGTACAGCAGCACGTCGAGCATGGTGTAGCTGTCCTTGCCGCCGGACAGGCAGACCATCACCTTGTCGCCTTCCTCGATCATGTTGAAATCAGTGACCGCCTCGCCGGCAAGGCGACGCAGACGCTTCTGCAGTTTGTTTCGGTTGACCGAGAGGTTGCCCATTTCAGGAGTCCGGTGAGATGCGAAAGGCGCGCATTTTACGCGCAAAAGGCACCAGTGCCCCACCCCATCCATCCAGCCGTTTGCAACGCTGGCCTTGTGCTAGGCTTTTCGACATGAACGACGATCTCGAACCCGAAATGGACTTGGCCGAGCAGATACTCGTGCTGCTGCGCGAGCAGCCGGAAGGCTGCAGCGAATATGAGTTGATTCAACAGCTCAAGGCCCGCCATAGCACGCATATCCCCAACCTTCCGCTGCTCGACAAGCTCGTGCTGTTCCGTACCCATTTCCTGGTATTCAATGCGCTATATCGCTTGCGCGACCAGCTCTGGGGCGAGACGAGCCATACCGTGCAGATCTCGCCGCTGTGCGTCCAGCTTCAACCCTACGTCCCAGGGGTCAGCGGTATTGTTGAAAACGATCCGCTGCGCGATTACTACCTCGACATGACCAACCTTCGCGATACCGATGAGGCTGAAGTAGAACGCCTGCTGGCGAGCTTCTGGTCGCGCATGCGCGGCGATCATCTGGGTGAGCGCAACGAAAGCTGGGACCCAGATCAGAAGCGCGCTGCTCTGGAGCTGTTCGAACTGGACCAGGACGCTGCGCCATTGAGCTTGCACACTATCAAGCGGCGCTATCGCCAGCTGGTCAGCATCCATCATCCGGACCGGGGCGGCAGTACGACACGCCTGCAGTCAATCAATCTGGCGATGGAAATACTGCAACGCTATTACCGATAGGCTCATAGCTCCCAAATGCTCTAATCCGGCTCAGTGCGCCGTACCGTCCTCTTCCTATACTGCGACTTAAGGTCGCACGCCCGTCCAACTGACGGCACGCCAGGCGAAGCGACCCTCCAAAACCGAGGAGACGCTGGCATGATCAATCACGTTTGGGGACTGTTTGCACACCCTGGCCAGGAATGGCAGGAAATAACCGGAGAAGAACGCGCCGTTGGCCGACTGCACCTTGGAGAAGTGGCGGTACTGGCCGCGATTCCAGCCATCTCGGCGTTCATCGGCACAACGCAGGTCGGCTGGAGCATTGGCGGAGGCGAAGCAGTCAAACTCACTGAAAGCAGTGCACTGCAACTGACCATCCTCTCTTACCTGGCGATGCTCGCGGGGGTCGCGGTCATGGGCGGCTTCATCCATTGGATGTCGCGCACCTACGACGCCAGCCCGACGCTCGTTCAATGCATCGTGTTTGCCGCATACACCGCCACGCCGCTGTTCGTCGGTGGCCTGGCCGCGCTCTACCCGCATATCTGGCTGGGCATGATCGTGGGTACGGCTGCGATCTGCTATACGACCTACCTGCTCTATGTCGGCTTGCCGACCTTCATGAACATCCACGCCGATGAGGGCTTCCTGTTCTCCAGCTCAGTGTTGGCTGTCGGACTGGTCGTCCTGGTCGCGATTCTGGCGCTCTCAGTGATCATGTGGGGCATGGGGGTTGGCCCGATCTACGTACGCTAACGTCACCACGAAACGGGCCGACGCGATGGCCTCCGCGTCGGCCCGTTTTTTTGCCTGCGACAGAATGGCGTTGAATCCCTGCCGCGCTCGAGCGTCTAAACCAGCAAGACCCGCTCAAGCGTCAGCATCGGAGGCCTCATGACCCCAGAATTCATCAGTTTGTTCACCCGGCCCGACCGCGCCTGGGAAACCATCCGCCAGAAGGAAGATGCTCACTCGCTGCACTACCTGATGCACCTACTCCTGCTGGCCCTGGTTCCGGCCGTGTGCCTTTTCATCGGCGTCACCATCGTTGGCTGGAGTCTGGTAGATGAGGAGCGCGTTCGGCTCGATACCGCGAGCGCCCTACAGCTCTGTCTGTTGCTGTATCTCGCGATCGTTATCGGAACCGTGATCATGGGCTTCTTCGTACGCTGGATGGCACGTGCGTTTGATGTTCGTCCTAACCTCAACCAGTGCATCGGCTTTATTGCCTATGTCATCACGCCGTTCTTGCTCGCCGGTTTGACCGGCCTGTATCCGAATCGCTGGTTTGCCGCCATCGTGCTGCTTATCGCCGGCATCTATTCGACCTACCTGCTGTTTACCGGACTGCCTGCATTCATGCGTCAACGCAGCTCACAGAGCTTCCTCTATGCCGCTTCAATCTGGGGGGTAGCGTTGCTGACACTAGTAACGGTGATGGTTACCACGATCCTGTACTGGAATCTCTCCCTAGCGCCCACATATGAACGAACTGTGCAGCAGGACCAGGCCTACGGAACTCAGGATGATCTCCCAGAGCGTGTTCCCCCTAAGCTGTGAGTGGTTGTCAGCCAAGCGGAATGCGGCATAATTCAGGGCTTCCTCGGAGGCCCTATGCCCGATCAGCTACACGCTCGAGTCGAAGCCTGTTACCAACAGGCCGAAGCTTTTTTCAACAAGCGCTTCGAGCGGCCACAAGTCAGTTTCAAACTGCGTGGACAGAAAGCCGGTGTTGCGCACCTGAACACCAACTTGCTGCGATTCAACCCCCAGCTGTATCAGGAAAATAGCGAGCACTTTCTCAAGCAGACCGTGGCTCACGAAGTGGCCCACCTGATCGCTCATCAAATGTTCGGCGGCCGGATTCGTCCACATGGCGAAGAGTGGCAATTGATCATGCGCGGCGTGTATGAACTGGCGCCTGATCGCTGCCATAGCTACGCAATCACCCGTCGGCAAACCAGCGCTTATATCTACCGCTGCGCCTGTCCCGAGCGGGACTTTCCATTTACAGCGCAGCGCCATGCCCTGGTACGCAAAGGGCGCCGCTACTTCTGCCGCAGCTGCCGCGCCACCCTGGCTTTCAGCGGCGAACTGCGAATCGACTGAACGAACGGCGCGCTACAGGCGCCTGGCGCGCCAGGCGGCAATCAGAAACAGCGTAGCCAGCACCGCCATCAGCGGCAGCCATCCCGCATGTTCCCAGACGTAGCCCGCCGCATAACCCACCACACTCGAACCCAGATAATAGGCGCACAGGTAGAGCGCCGAGGCCTGCGCCTTGGCGCCCTTGGCATGTACGCCAACCTGTCCGCTGGCCACGGCGTGCGCGGCAAAGAAGCCGAGCGTGAACAGCGCCAGCCCGACCACGATCGCGAACAGCCAGGGTGTCGAACACAACCCCACGCCCAGCAGCATCAACCCGACACCGCCTTGCAGCACCGTTCTCGCCCCCAGGCGTGGCACCAGCCGCCCGGCCCAACCCGCACTGAAGATTCCGGCTAGGTAAACGGTAAACAGCAGACCGATAACGGTCGACGAAAGCCCGAACGGTGCTCCGGCCAGACGGAAACCAATGTAGTTGAACAAGGCGACGAAGCCGCCCATCAGCAGAAAAGCCTGAAGGAAGAGATTACGCAGGGTCGGATTGCTCAGGTGCTCGGCAAAATTGCTCAGCAACCCGCGCAGCGACAGCGGTTGAGCCTTGAAATGACGAGACGGGGGAAGCAGCCAGACAAAGGCGCCCAGCGCCACCAGACCCAAGCCGGCAATTCCGCCAAGCGCCAGCTGCCAACCGCCGAGATCGCTTAACAGGCCCGACAGGAGCCTGCCCAAGAGGCCACCTAGTGCAGTTCCGCCGATATACAGCCCCATTGCCGCTGGCAACGATTCGGGATCGAACTCCTCCCCCACGTAAGCCATCGCCAATGCCGGTAGCCCGCTGAGTGCGAGCCCCAGTAAGGCTCGCAACACAAGCAGCAGCGTCCAGGACTCCACCAGGGCGCAAGCAAGCCCAAGCAAGCCCGCCAACAGGAGCGCCACGCCCATGACATGCTTGCGCCCCCAGCTTTCCGCCAAGCCGCCTGAAATCAACAGGCAGAGCGCCAGTGACAGCGTGGTCAATGAAAGGGCCAGGCTGCTGGTGGCGGCCGACACTGAAAAGTGCAAGGCCAGCAGCGGCAGCAGTGGCTGCACGCAATAGAGCATGGCAAAGGTTGCGAACCCGGCGCAGAACAACGCCAGGGTCGCTCGACGGTAAGCAGCGGTGCCGCGTTTCAGGTGGGAATCAAGCGAGTCACAGGACATGAAACAATCTCTACGCCCGGGCAACACGGGCCCAAAAAGCCTCACAAGCTAGCACAACCTTACTATCAGCAAGCTGCCTACATACCGTCCCAGAGCCTCGTATCCAGCAAATCGCGATCGAGCGCGACGGACGAAACACCTCCAGCACGAGCCAGTTCATTGCGCCAAATCAATATAAGTGGTTTTAGCCCCCATAGCCCTTAGTCAAATAGACAGCTGACTTTGATTAAGCAGGGAACGCTTACTAGACTCCCACTACGCCACTCGGATTTGAAGGTGAACGCAGTGCCACACCATACCGATCCCGCACCAGTGGGCAAGCCTGAGGAAACACGGCTATTTGTCTTTCTGCTGGTCTTTCTGTTTCCACTATTAAGCGTCCTGACCGTATCCGGCTACGGCTTCATAGTCTGGATAAGCCAGATGTTTTTTGGCCCACCCGGCCCGCCGAGCTGATTGCAGCTGACCTGAACACTCTCCTCCCATGTATGCCTGCTCATTTTCGGGCAGGCGGAGCTTCACAACAAAAATGACCAACGCCTTGCATATCGCGAGCCTGCTCGTGCACTGCCGCCCCGAGCTGATGGATGCAGTGAAACAGAACCTGATGCTGTTGCCTGGCACAGAGCTGCATCAGGAAAGCGCCGCCGGAAAAGTGGTGGTGGTCCTCGAGGCGGAGCATGAAAGCCGCATTCTCGACACCATCAGCCACATCCAACAATTACCCGGCGTCCTCAACGCTGCCCTGATTTACCACGAACTCCTCAGCCCCGAAGGAGAGCCTGAATGAGCCTCACACGACGTCAATTCGCCAAAGCCAACGCCGCGGCCATCGCCGCCAGCGTGGCAGGCATGCCTATCGCTACCAGCGCCAGCAATCTCGTTACTGATCCGCAAGCGACGGCACTCAAGTGGCACAAGGCGCCGTGCCGGTTCTGCGGCACCGGCTGCGGTGTGATGGTCGCCACCAGCGGCGACCGCGTCGTCGCCACGCATGGCGATGTGAAGGCCGAGGTCAACCGCGGCATCAACTGCGTCAAAGGCTATTTCCTGTCGAAGATCATGTACGGCGCCGACCGCCTTACTGAGCCGTTGTTGCGAATGAAGGACGGCAAGTACGACAAGCAAGGCGAATTCCAGCCAGTGAGCTGGGAACAAGCGTTCGACATCATGGAAGAGAAGTACAAGGCTGCGTTGCGGGACCACGGCCCCACCGCCGTCGGCATGTTCGGTTCCGGTCAGTGGACCGTTTGGGAAGGCTATGCGGCCAGCAAGCTGATGAAGGCCGGTTTCCGCTCCAACAACCTCGACCCGAACGCACGTCACTGCATGGCTTCCGCCGCCGTTGGCTTTATGCGTACCTTCGGCATGGACGAGCCCATGGGTTGCTATGACGATATCGAGGCTGCCGACGCGTTCGTGCTCTGGGGCTCGAACATGGCCGAGATGCACCCGGTGCTCTGGACACGTGTGACCGACCGACGCCTGAGCGCGCCGCATGTGAAAGTCGCCGTGATGTCGACCTTCGAGCACCGCAGCTTCGATCTTGCGGATATTCCGATGGTGTTCACGCCGCAGACCGACCTGGTGATCCTCAACTACATCGCCAACCACATCATCGAGAGTGGCGCAGTCAATCAGGACTTCATCAAGAACCACACCAAATTCGCCAAAGGCAATACCAACATCGGTTATGGCCTGCGCACAACCGATGCGCGGGAAATGAAGGCCGAGAACGCTGCCGCCGCAGGCGGTTGGACCGACATCAGCTTTGAAGACTACGCCGAGTTCCTCAAGCCCTACACGCTGGAGCGTGCGGCTCGCGAATCGGGTGTTCCGGCAGAACGGCTGAAGATGCTCGCCGAACTCTATGCCGATCCGAAAACGAAAGTGATGTCGTTCTGGACCATGGGTTTCAACCAGCACACACGCGGGGTCTGGGCGAACAACATGATCTACAACATCCATCTGCTGACAGGGAAAATCAGCGAGCCCGGCAACAGCCCCTTCTCGCTGACCGGACAGCCGTCAGCCTGCGGTACGGCACGTGAAGTCGGCACCTTTTCGCACCGTTTGCCTGCGGACATGGTCGTTACCAACCCCAAGCATCGGGCCGTTACCGAGAAGATCTGGAAACTGCCCGAAGGCACCATCCCGGAAAAGCCCGGTTTCCATGCCGTGCAGCAAAGCCGCGAGCTGAAGGATGGCAACCTCAAGGTCTACTGGACCCAGGCCACCAACAACATGCAGGCCGGGCCGAACATCATGCAGGAGGTGCTGCCGGGCTGGCGGAACCCGGAAACCTTCGTGATCGTTTCCGATGTTTACCCCACCGTATCTGCCCAGGCAGCAGACCTGATTCTGCCCGCCGCGATGTGGGTAGAAAAGGAAGGCGCCTACGGCAACGCCGAGCGACGCACGCACCTGTGGCATCAACTGGTCAGCCCGCCTGGCAAAGCGCGCTCCGACCTCTGGCAATTGATGGAGTTTTCCAAGCGTTTCACCACTGAGGAAGTGTGGCCGGCGGAACTGCTGGCCAAGACACCGGACCTCAAGGGCAAAACGCTGTTCGAGGTGCTGTTCAAGAACGGTCAGGTCGACAATTTCCCGGTGTCGGACATCCAGGAAGGCTATCGAAATCAAGAGTCGGAGGACTACGGTTTCTATGTGCAGAAAGGCCTGTTCGAGGAATATGCCCAGTTCGGCCGCGGCCATGGCCATGACCTCGCCGACTTCGACCGCTATCACCAGGAGCGCGGCCTGCGCTGGCCCGTCGTAGACGGCAAGGAAACCCTCTGGCGCTATCGTGAAGGCCATGACCCCTACGTCGAGAAAGGCTCAGGCGTCCAGTTCTACGGCTACCCGGACAAGAAAGCGATCATCTTCGCGCTGCCTTATGAAGCACCTGCAGAGATGCCGGACGAAGAGTATCCGTTCTGGCTCAGCACCGGCCGCGTCCTGGAGCACTGGCACACCGGCAGCATGACCCAGCGTGTCGATGAGCTACACCAGGCAGTACCCGATGCCCTGGTGTACATGCACCCCGACGATGCGCGTGACCTCAAGGCCCGCCGCGGCAGTGTGGTCAAGGTCATCAGTCGTCGCGGTGAAATGCAGGCCCGCATCGAAACCCGTGGTCGCAACAAGCCACCGAAGGGGCTGATCTTCGTGCCCTTCTTCGATGCCAACAAACTGATCAACAAGGTCACCCTCGACGCTACCGACCCGATCTCCAAGCAAACCGACTTCAAGAAGTGTGCCGTGAAGATCGAAGTGGTCAGCATCGCCTGAGGAGAGTCACCATGAAATACCGTTTACTGCCTTTGATGCTCCTCGCGGTGTTTGGCCTGGCCGTCGCAGCCGGGCCCGACTACCCACTGGATGCGCCTGCCCCGGACGGCCGCCGGCCGGGCGGCACCATCACCCAGGAGTTCACCCCGCCGCCGCTCAAGGATGAGGAAAACAAGGACCTCAAGCGCGAGCGCAACTATCCGGAGCAGCCACCGACCATTCCGCACACCATTCGCGGTTATCAGGTCGACAAAAACAGCAACAAGTGCCTGTCCTGCCACAGCCGCGCCAACAGCGCGCGTACCCAGGCGCCGATGATCAGCATCACGCACTTTACTGATCGCGATAGCCAGACGCTGGGCGCCGTCGCCCCTCGTCGCTACTTTTGCACCCAGTGCCATGTGGTGCAGCACGATGTGAAACCGTTGGTGCAGAACAACTTCGAGAACATCGACGAGCTGCTCTATCACGAAAACAAACAGAACGAACAGTGAGGACGCCTGGATGAAGTCGATACTGTCGTTTCTCAAACGTTACTGGACCGTCCTGCGCCGACCGAGCGTGCACTACAGCCTGGGCGTCCTGACGCTCGGGGGCTTCCTGGCGGGCATCATCTTCTGGGGCGGTTTCAATACCGCGCTGGAAGCGACCAACACCGAGGCCTTCTGCATTTCCTGTCACGAGATGGAAGACAACGTGTACATGGAGATCAAGGACACCATCCACTACACCAACCGTTCCGGCGTGCGTGCGACCTGCCCGGATTGCCATGTACCGCACGAATGGACGGACAAGATCGCGCGCAAGATGCAGGCCTCCAAGGAAGTCTGGGGCAAGATCTTCGGCACCATCAACACACGCGAAAAATTCCTCGGCATGCGCCGGGAAATGGCCGAGCGTGAATGGCGTCGCCTGAAAGCCAATGACTCGCTGGAGTGCCGCAACTGTCACAACTACGAGTTCATGGATTTCACCCGCCAGAGCAAACGCGCCGCTGAGTTCCACTCCACAGCGCTAGGCAAAGGCGAAGCGACCTGTATCGACTGCCACAAGGGCATCGCCCACCGCCTGCCGGATATGCATGGCGTGCCTGGCTGGTAACCCACAGCGCCGGACCGCCATTGATGAACCTGAGCCCAGAAACGGGCTCGGGCCTTCCAACCAGTTGGTTCCTCCCTCTCTCAAGCCACTGAACAACCCTGTTGCAGCTATGTCGAACTCCAGCTATCTATCGGATCGTCTCGACATCAACGACAACAAGGAGTCCCCCATGCGATATCACCTGTTCGGTGCAGCCCTGATGGCTGTGAGCGCCTTCGCTCACGCTGAAATTCAGACTCAGGAAATCCCCTACACCGCCGCCGACGGCACCAAGATGGTCGGCTATTACGCCTATGACGACGCAATCGAAGGCCAGCGCCCGGGTGTCGTGGTCGTCCATGAATGGTGGGGCCTCAACGACTATGCCAAAAGCCGTGCCCGTGACCTCGCCGGGCTTGGTTACAGCGCTCTGGCGATCGACATGTACGGCGAGGGCAAGAACACCGAGCATCCAAAGGACGCGATGAGCTTCATGAAAGCCGCACTGGCCGATGCCGATGCCGCCAAAGTCCGCTTCAACGCCGGCCTGGATCTGCTCAAACAGCAACAACAGACCGACAGCGCCAAGCTTGCAGCAGTCGGCTACTGCTTCGGCGGCAAGGTCGTGCTGGACATGGCCCGCCAGGGCGTCCCGCTAGAGGCTGTCGTCAGTTTCCACGGTGCATTGGCTACCGAAACCCGCGCAGCACCGGGCAGCGTCAAGGCGCGTGTACTGGTCGAACACGGCAGCGCAGACAGCATGGTCAGCGCCGAAGACGTCGCGGCCCTGAGCGCGGAAATGGTCAAGGCCGGCGCTGACTATCAATTCGTTAACCTGCCAGGCGCCAAGCACGGCTTCACCAATCCAGGCGCTGACAAGTTTCAGGAAAAAGGCGTCGACGTGGCTTACAACAAAGCCGCAGCCGAACGCTCGTGGAACGACATGCAACGGTTTCTCGACGAAACATTCGATAGCAGCCGACCATGACTTGCCAGGGATCGCACCGGCACTCGTTGCGAATGGTTGGATGTTGGAATAACTGAACGCTCTTCTTCAGCGTTCTGGTTGTACTGAACGTGTTGACCACTCCTGATAGCCAATGCCAAGGATGGCTTAGTGGATGCAGTTTCAATACATCCGAAACTACTGCACGGCCTGCCCCCCTCTCCCCTGAGGGGAGAGGGCTGGGGTGGGGGCTAGCGTCGCCGAATACCGGTTGCCTATGGCCCCGCCCGCAACCTGTCTCGGTTGCGATTACATTGCTTGCGTTTCGCGGTAGTGATCTGCCGGCCCACACCCACCTGGGCACCAAGAATCCGCGACATCTACCTCGCCACTAGAGCCGCCAAACCTTGTCTCGACAGCCCACCGAGCCGATGCCGTGCTAGCATTGCGACCTCATCGCCCCTCCCCATTTCGAACTGATCGCGAGTCATGGCCGAACACGATTTCCGCTACACCCTGCTCAATCCCGGACACACCCTCACCGAATGCCGCGCCCTGGCGCCGGGCCGTTACCAGGTCACCGGTAACGGCGGCAACGTGCGCGCCGGTGACGTCCTGATCGTCACCCTCAAGGGCAGCCGTGACCTCTACCAGCGCCTGACCGTGGACAAGGTTCGTCACCTGATCAATCCACCAGGCCAGTGGATGGCCGTGGCGAACGGGCCTGTCTTCAAGGAACTGGCAATCATCAACTGGCAGGTCGACTGCGACGGCTGCGGCAAACAGCTCGATTTCGAGTTCGCCGTAGACGCCGCCAAAGGCGAAGCCGCTCGCGCCCCAGCGGCCGAAGCGCGGATCGCCGAACTGGGCTGGACGAACGACGCCGGCCGTCACCTGTGCCCTGCCTGCCAGAGGGCGAAGTCGTGAGAAAAGCCTTGTTTGCCAGCTTGGCCTTCTTGTCCGTAACGGGCTGCTCGGTTGAACCCTTGACCCTGCAGAACGAAGTCACCTATATCGCCGAATGGATCGGTGACGAACCCGTCGTAGGCCGTAACCCTGTCTCGCTGACCTTCAGCGAAGACCGCGCCTACGGCAACGCCGGTTGCAACCACTGGTTCGCCAGCTACCAGCTCGACGGTCAGAAGCTGCGCTTCAGCGAAATCGGCAGCACCCGGAAGATGTGTCCTGAACACATCATGAAGCAGGAACAGCACTTCTTCGAACTGCTCTCGCAGATAGAGCGCTGGGACGTTTCCAGGATCGATCAACTGCGCTTCTGGCCCGCAGAAGGCGCTCCGCTGCGGGTATGGCCAGAGCAGAACTGAACTGCGCGAAAGATGGGCATGCCGACACTGGCGTGCCCTTCGAGCAAGCGTAATCCGATGTGGCGCTGAGCATTCAAAGCCTCCAGCAACCAGCCATACCGCTCGGGTCGTTTGTAATCAGCACCATTAAAAGCCGCTGAAACCCGCATAGCCACTGCTGCCCAGGCCACGCACCGATAACTTACGCCTGCGTCTTGACAGCTACCAGACGCGACCGCAGCTATAGCTGCCAGAATTGGCACGCGCCCTGCAATAACCCAGGTAACCAGTTTTGGGGACCCTGGTACAGGCAGGCCAGGGATTCCCCTCTTTTACACCCGCCAAAAGGGCCGCTGATTGCGGCCCTTTTGCTTGTCTAGCGATAGAGTTCGCGGCGGAATATCAGCGGCTTCGAGCCGCCGTAGATACCGAATGTAGCAAGTCCTCGTCCCGGTTCACGCCCCGCTCCGCGCCAGTCATAGCGGAGCCATTCAGGGATGCCGGGAAACGACACCTGTACAGACCCATCGTTATCAGGCCCCGGCGCACTTAGTTCGACGCGCCCCATCCCCAAACCGAGGCCGGGCACGACCGCCGAGGTTTCGCCATCAGCCAACCGCCCGGTGAAACTGTCCAGCAGCGCGCTGCCGAGCGAAGCTGAATTGCTGCACGAGTCCTCGGGCTCAGCGCGAAAGCCGGGACCGGCCGGCGTCGCCTGCCAGGATTCCACCGTTAACGGCAGCACCAGTGACTGCAGTTCCGAGCCGTGGCCATTGCCGATGCTCAATCGACCCAGGCGCACCACACTGCCCGGCTGGTCGACGAAATCGTAGCTGTACGACTGGCACAGGGTGGCCCCCATCAGGCATGCAGCATCGGCGTCGGTCAGACTGGCAGCGTTGAACACTTGATTGATCTTCGTCTTGAACGGTAAGTCATCGGCTGACGGCCTGGCCGCCGGGTCATAGACGAGGGATTGCCCGCTCCAGCGGTAGGTCCGGCTGCCGTCACCATCGCCCGCGCCTTCAATGGCAGTCGTGGCATTTCCAATCGTGGTCAACCGTGTGTCGAGTCCAGAGCGCCCTACTGCCGAGCTGTAACTGCCTGCCGCCGGCGGACTCAACCGCCAGAACCCCCCCCGGTCATAGTTTCGCGTGACGCCACCCTGCCGGTTGTATCCGGTAACCGTCAGGGTCGGCTCCCGGCCAGCCGCGAATTCCATCGGCTGGCCTTGATAGCTGAATCCAGGGCCGCAACTGGGCGTCAGGCTGGCGCTGCCGGTCGCGCCGAGAAAGGCCGGCGAGAACCGTCCGAGCCGGTTGCTCGTTCCACCGTTTATTGACTCATCGAAATATTCCGGCGGTGCAGCAACCAAGCGAAAGATGCCGACTTCCGATACAGACATTACGTTCCGCTGTGCGGCATCGACCAGCTTTGTCTCTACACCCAGATCATGGGAGTAAGCAGTCAACGAGAGCGTCCCGGTCTCACCGGATGCAGGAGCGAGCAACTCGCTGGTCAGTGCGACTCCGGCCAGCTCAAAGTTCGGCGTCGTAATATTCCCGACACACAGTTGATCAGCGGTGAGCGCCTCGCCGTCACTCTGCCAACCCACTGCCCGAACCGAGACCGGGAAAGGATCGCCGGCCCGGATGATCGTCCCATTGTTGCTGAACAACGGGCACGTGGTGTCGTCACGGGTACACGCCTGTTCCGCCGCGGGAATCGTCTGGATGCAGAGACCGTAGGGCTTGCTGACGAACTGGTCGCTGCCGTGCATCAGCAGCCCTGCCTCGTTGCCCGATGTGGGCGCATATCGTGCCGCTAGGGTCATCAGGCCGGCGTCGTCGTAGCGCACCGAAAGCCGAGCCACCGCCTGACTGTCGAAACTGAGGGGGACCTCGGTCGCGTTCGCGCCAATGGCCTGGCCGTTGACAATCACAGGCTGAGTGCCAGTGGCCGGGTTGGCATAGGTTGAACTGAACGCAACGTTTCGCGTACCGCCATCGAACCCAGGTATGCACTGCAAGGGATCGTTTGGATCGGCCTTAACCGCACGGAAGGCAATCTGCTCTTGAGGCTTGGCAGCAGTAAGCGTAGGCACATCGAATATAAAGCCGCTTTCGACGCCCATCAGCTTGCACCCAGCGGTGGAACAGGTCGTGGTGTTGAATGACAGCGCGGACGGAGTCGATCCGCCGACGCCAATCACGGCTTCGCCCACTTTGGTGACCTGGACACTCGCCCTGCCTTGGCCGCCAGTGAAGCTGACGGCATTCCCGTTCTGCCAGACTGCGCCGTCAGTGGCGGTCAACGTGACCTTCACTGGATCCGTATAGCGCTGCGAGCAGTCGGCGTTCAGGCACGCCGTCACGATGACCTCCTGTGGGTTGCAGGTAAGGACAGGGGTCGAGTAATTCAGGTCGAAATGATGTATCTGCTGGCCGATTGGCTTGATCTCGCTGGCGCAGACTTGCAGGTCATCGATCTCATGGACGTTGTTCGAGCCACCGGTGGACCCCGTCAGGGACAGGTAGAGGTTTTCCGGGATTGATGTCTGGCCTGAAGCGGCCAGGGCATCGAAACTTTCCAACCCCGGAAGCACCACGAACCCTGAACCGTTGTCGCGTTCGACGGTAACCAACGCCTTGCCCGCCGTCCGCGCATCGATGGTGATGCGGTAGGTGTGCCCAGGCGCAGCGCTGCTGCTGGTGGCGCTGTCTACCCCAGGATTCAGCCCTGCGGGGGTGCCTGCAAGGTAGCGATAACCGGATGTGCCGGAGCCTGGGCCGCGTATCGAAACCGAGTCCTGCCGCAATCCTGGCCCGCCCTGGCGATTTTCCGTCGGGTTGGAAAAGTTACCGTATTCGTCCAGCGCGATACCCAACCAGCCACCCGCGAAGCCGCTGGTGGAATTGAGCTGCGCATAGCCCAACGAGCCGCCGTATCCACCTGGCTGTGGCGTCTGCGTGGCATCCGACAGGATCAGCGCGATGCCGTCAGCCCCATTGCCGTTGTAGGCGTAGTACTTGAACTGGGCCTGGATGAAATTGCCCTCTCCCGGAAACAGTCGTTGCAAGGCACTCGCCGTGGCCACGTTGCCCTGATTGCTGGTCAGGCGCAGTCGGTTGCCGATGATGGCTGGCGTGAACCCCGTGAGGCCTCGACTGGATACGACCCAGTCGGTGCCCAACAGCGACCTGTCGAAATCATCGCTGACGCACTGCAGTGCCTGGCTACAGGCGTGGCGCTCAGTCGCCAGCGCAGCGATATCCGAGTTGCTGAGCGCCCCTTGATAGATGCGCAACTCGTCCAGATCGCCGTCGAAATAGCGACCGGCGAGCTGGTCCCAGCCCAATTGCAGTGGGTCGTTGTTGGAGCGCGGCGTACCACTCAGGCTCGCTTGGCCTGCCACCGCTCCGTTTATGTAGATGGACTGTTGGGCTGCGGTATATCGGATGACCACATGGTTCCATTGGCCAACCGTAACCTTGCCAGTACTGCTGAACTCTCGTGTGGCGCTCGGGCCGGAGGTTTGCCACCACCAGTTGACCGTGCCGTCCGGGCGCAGATGGAACTCGTAGTTTTCGTCCTTGGACAGAATGCTCATGAGGCCGCTTGCTGGTAGCGTCCGCGGTCTGATCCATACGCCAATGGTGAATTCCTGCTGCAGGCTCAGCAGGTCACTATGCGCGGCCTGAACATACTGTCGGGACGCCGCAGTAAAACTGCCATAGCGGCAGGTGCCCTGCCCGCCTACCGTGGCGAGAGCCGGCGTCGTAGCAGCGGTCGAAGCACCGTTATAAGCCTGACCGTTCAGGTTGTTGCCGGAGCGATCCAGCACTTCGCCAGCGGCACCACTCCAACTCCCCTCGTTCAGCCACCAGCTAAGCAGCAACGTCTTGCCCTTGCAGGCGTTAGCCGGCGTAGAGTTTGGCCGGCAGGTGCCATAGACGGCACTGCCATTGCTCACATTCACCGTCGAGTAATTAGGGGCAGTGAGATCGCCGTACACCAGCGACCCGGACAAAGTGATCGCGTTATTGCGCGACGTCATGGTCACTGACGCCGTGGAAGAGCCAACCGTACTGTCAGTGAATGAAATCGATCCAGCCAAGACCGTGCCGGATACCATCGTCACGGTGTTAAAGGTGGCAGCGTTATTCGAGGAGAAATCGCCCTGGATGGCCCCACCGGTGATCGACAGCGAAGACGACCCCGAACGGGCTCCGCCTTGAAGATTGGTTCCAGTGGTCACCACGTTACAGCAGTCGCTGTTGACCAGCCCTGCCACGCTGCCGCCACTGAGCGTAATAGATCCGCTATTGGCAATTACCGCGCCTGTTACCGAAACCCCGGTCAGCCGAATCGAGCCCGATACCGAGCTGACATCCCCTCCGACGCTGCCACCGCTCATGGCGATTGGGCTTCTCCCAGTCAGGCTGCCAGCGATGGTCGCATTGTCCAACGAGATATTGCCGTTGGACGACACCGCCCCACTGAAACTGGACGAGCCAGTCGCCGTGATGCCACCCCAGTCAGCCTCGATGGAGATCGGTCCGCTGCCGCTGCCGACCTTGGCGCTGGCAATTGTGAAACCGGCAGCCCGTAGCGTTACAGCACCGCTTGCAGCAAGCATGTCACCAGCGCTGAGCGTCACCTGACCCGAGCAGGTGTAGACACTATTGCCGTTGCTCCTGCTCCAGTCACCGCTGCATGGGGGCAGATTCTTCTGGTTTGTCTCCAGCGCATAACTCTCGGCCATCACCTGCCCCGTCAGGAGCAGCGTCCCCAGCGTCAAGAGCCGGCAAACAACCATTGATAGACGCCCTATTACGCTTGCCTCTTTCAACTCAACGCTCCACGACGGCGGTCAACTGGCGATAGGCATAATCCGGTCGACTGCCTGGCGTGCCGTTCTGTGCAGTGGCGGTCAGCCGGTAGATGGCGACGGTGGACGTGTCTTCCGTGTAAACACTCGAGACGCAGGTTACGGCCACGCTGTACTCCGACAGACTGCCGCTCAGTCCGGGTGAACCCGCTGGGCAGGTTCCGTTGTCCAGAGTTCGAGCGATGCTCCACTCAAGCCCCGCTCGTGCGGCCTGGTACGCGCGTGCCTGCTGAATAGCAAGGCTGCTGGTCCCGTGCTGGATCGCAGACAGATGCGCCATGGTCATGATGATGACGGTTACCACAATCATCAGGAACAAGGCCGCAACAAGGCCGAACCCGGCCGAAAGTCGCGGTGCTCGGAAATCAGGGCGCATTGTCGACATGAACCTGTTGGGTGAGGCGAAGGGTCTCACCGTCCTGAGCTATACCGAGCGCAAGGCTCAACAGCCCTCCCCGCTGCGCGGTGCCGGCTCGGTAGCTGAAGCGGCACTGACTGACATCACCGGTGAGTTTTCGCGGGTTGGAACCGGACGGTGCCGATAGCGGCAGGCTCTCAAGTAACTGGTTGTAGCTATAGCGCACCAGTTCGCCGTTCTGGCAGCGATACCCCACCACGCGCTCGGCCAAATACACCCGACGCTGGGGTGAGGCCAGAGCGAAGCGGAACCCACCGGCAGGCAGATTGCCAAGCGCAATGAGCGACTCGTCTGCCGGCGCACCGGCCCGCAGCGAGAAGGTCGTCCCGCTCGGCGTAATTACACCCGGATTGGCAAACTTCCAGACGTTAGCGCCGGCAAGCGGTACGCCGCCAGACTCGGCACCAACGTTGTACAGCACCATCCAACGCGCCCCCGAGGGATCCATCGACGGGGCAAGCAGCTGGACGCTATCGCAGCTCAGGTCAACTGTCGTACTTCCGCAGTTGGTCGCGGCTTCGCCGAAACGTAGTCCATCGCTGTCGTTGCGGTTCGGACGGTATCGACCGGCGCTGTGGATCAACAGCAATTCGAGCGCCTGGCCGTCAGCGGACACGCGCAGGGAGTTGGGGACCGCAAGCCTGACGTCCCGCGTCATCCGCTGAAGGGCACCCGCGCCAAGATCGACCAGCTCAGCACGACGACTCTGCGCTGCGAAGCTTTCCATCGGCCGACCCAACACCGTCGAAATCATGACAGCCACCAAGCCGGCCAGTGCGATGACCATAACCAGCTCGACCAAAGTGAAGCCGCGCAACTTCAGGGGCATAGGCTTGCCCCCGAGGTGTCCGTTTCGCCGTAGCAGGTGCGATAGCCGCTCAGCTGCAACGTGGCACCAGCCGGATCGGTGACGCGGACGTCAATATGCAGGGCCTGAACGCCGCTCCAAGCGTCTGGGCCGTTGACCGTAACGGCCACGTTATAGGCGGCCAAGCCAGCAATCGCAGTACCGAAGGCATCATGCGGCGCCTCGGATATCCCCGCGTAGTCACGAACGTCGTTGAAGCAGGCGCGCGCAGGGCTGCACGCGGCGTTGGCCTGCGTGGCAAACGCCTGCAACTCGATTTCCTCGAGATATGCCTCAGCGATCGCAAGGCTCTGCTGACGCAGCAGCGGATCGGCGGAACGTGCCGTTATCGAGGCCATGGCAGTAAACAGTGCCGCGGCCGCAATACCGATGATCACGATGGTGATCACCAGCTCGACCAGTGTCATGCCGCGCTGGCGTTTCATTGCACCAGCCCGGTTTCGGCGGTCACGCTGAATGTGAACGCGCCGATGGTGGCGCTCGCCGCGCTGGAGGGGCGCCCGAGCGAATCGAACACCACGGAAAAGTTGGTAGCCGACACCGACACGCCCGTGGGGACCTCGGTATTGGCGAAAGGAGTCTGGCCGTCCGGTCCCTGCACCTCGGCGCTGAACGCGCCCGAGGTGCAGTTCGCCGCACGGCGCAGATGGTAGCCGCCCGTTCCCAGGCTAAACTCGGTCAAGCAACCGCTGGCCAGCGCCAGCTTCTGTGCATAGCGCACAGCCGATACCGTCTCTTCAAAGAAAAGTCGCTCGTCGAACACCTTTCGATCGAAGAATCGCGGCCCCACCACAGCGGCGAGGATGCCGATGATGACCAGGGTCAGCACCAGCTCGACGAGGGTGAAGCCGCGTATATGGGTCATGACCGGCTCACAATTAGCCGTCGCAACCATCAGCCTCAACTTCGACATCATGCGCTGCGGCAGCCACTACAGGCGGACCGGCATCCGCAACTACGGCTGGGGTGTAGGTCACGAAACAATCTGTTCCAGTGAAGCCATTTGGAGTAAAGGTTGCCACTCCTCCCGTATAGTCAGGATCAAAACCATCAAGCTGGATGGCTGCACCAATCCCGCCGGCGTCAGCAGTCGGATAGCCTCCAACCATCGTCACACCGGCGGCACCCTCTAGGTTGACAGCAGCATTGTGAGCCCCGCCCGCCGCCAGCTGCGCCGAGTGCGCGATTGCTGCAGCGGAACGAACTGTTCCTCCTAATGCATTGATTGTCGAAGCCCTAGCGTCGCCGCCCAAGTTCGCAAATCGCGGCAACGCAAACGCCGCCAGAATCCCCAGAATCACAATCACCATGATCAGTTCAATTAGAGTGAAACCGCTTTGTTGTTTCTTCATATCGATGCCCCCGAGGCAGTTGGTATTACGGTTTGAAAGTGGTGACGACAGTACCGAGTGCCGAGTCGTAGACGATCGTGTCGTTGTTGCCCTGCCCTTGATAGGTATAGGTGCAGGCCTGGCCAGTGCCGCCAGCCAGAGTGGCGACATAGTCCGTGTTGGTTCCCGTGATGGTCGGTGCGGAGCCCTGCAGCAGGTTGGTCCAGAGCGCCTGACAGTCAGCAACCGAGCCAAGGGTGTTACCGCCATCGATACCTACCGGCCAGCCACTGGTGTTGACGTCGACGTTGCCGGCGCCAAAGCCCACAACGTTATCGTTCGACGTTATGCCCTTGCCCCGGTTAACTTCCCACTGTGCACGCGCGAGCATGACTGCGGACGCAAGCGCACCGCCGACGCCTCGCACCGAAGCCTCATGTGCATCATCTGCAACATCGATAAAACGCGGCAGCGCAACCGCCGCCAAGATGCCGAGGATGGCGATTACCACCACCAGCTCGATCATCGTGAAACCCTTGTTCCTACTCATTGCTGCTCCTCGTTTTGCCGGTCAACGCGGCCTTTCCGTGGCCGAACCGTTTTGTTTGTACCGACACGTCTTCCCTGACCTGTCAGCAATCTTTTGCACGTCACGCCATGTGCTTGACGGTAATCCCGCCGGTGCATGGCCTTAGCAAGCTATCGGCCAGTTGCCTTACCCTCTCCCCTGCGCTGCACTACCCAGCTCCCACATCGGCAGAAATACGCCCAGCGCCAGTACCAGCACCATCACGCCCATGCAGACGATGAGAATCGGTTCGATGGCGTCGGCCAATTGCTTGAGGTCGTAGTCGACTTCCTGCTCGTAGAAATCAGCGACTTCGATGAAGAGGTCGTCCAGTGCGCCGGTTTCTTCACCCACAGCCATCATCTGTAGGACCAACGGGGTGAACAGGCCGGAGTTGTGCGCCGAACGGGTCAGGGCTTCGCCGCGCTCAACGCTTTCGCGGATGCCGAGAATCGCCTGACCGATATGCTGGTTGCCGACGCTGGCGCTGTTGATCGAGAGCGTCTGCAGCAACGGCACGCCGGCGCGGTACATCATTGCGAAGGTACGGGTGAAGCGCGCCAGGGCGATGCGTTCGAAAATGCCGCCGACGATGGGCAAACGTAACTTGATCCGGTCCCACTTGAGTTGACCTGGGTCGGTCTCGATCCATTTGAAGAAGGCGTAGAGCCCGCCGACGATGACCAGCAGCAACAGCCACCAGTAGTCGCGCATGAAGTTCGAGGTGCCGATAAGCACGCGGGTGGCCCAGGGCAGCTGGGCGTGGAACTGAGCGAAGACCTTGGCGAAAGCCGGGATCACTAGCAGATTGATCACCGCGAGCGCGACGCCCATGGCGACCATGACGAAGATGGGATATCGAGTCGCCTGCTTGATGCGCTTGCGGGTTTCACGCTCCAGCTCAAGGTAGGCCGCCAGTTGCTTGAACGCCTGATCGAGCTGGCCGGTGTTCTCACCGACGCTGACCATGCTGACGAACAGGTTGTTGAACACCTTGGGGTGGGCGTTCAGCGCCACGGCCATCGACTGGCCGCTTTCCAGGCTGGCGCGCACGTCCTGCAGAATCTGCCGGAAGAACAGGTTTCGGTTCGACTCTGCCAGACCGCCAATGGCGCGGATGATCGGCACGCCTGCCTTGCTCAGGCTGTACATCTGGCGGCTGAAGATAATCAGCTCATCCAGATCGACGCGCTTGCGCCGCAGCTTTTCGCGCAGCACCGCCAACGCATCGCCGCTGCCCGTCTGGCTCTCGCTGGCCTCGATGGTCAGCGGGGTGATTTGGCGTGACAGCAATTCACCCGCCACGGAATCGGCGCTGGGGCCTTCGAGTGCGCCGCTGATCTTGGCGCCTTGGGCGTTGCGGCCGGTGTAGCGGAACGTGGGCACTAGATGGGTGCTCCAGCTGTTCGCAGGCCGGGTCGGCTCTGTGCACGACCAAAAAACGTCTCCTCACTCGAGCCCTCTCCCCGTAGGGGCGAGGGAGCGTTGGTGCGGACGTGATGATCAAGCTTCCTGAAGTATTCCGAGGAAGCCAAGCGTCTGTGGGAGCGAGCTTGCTCGCGAATGCAGTTCAGCGTGCATTGCGCATTCTTCAGCAAGCTGACTCCTACGAAAGCTATCCGGCGGCTGGCTGTGCACGCTTGGTTCGCCAGCAAGCTGGCTCCTACAAGAGCAGCGTGGTCAGACCGATGCTGGGCGTTCACGCCGTCACCTCGTCATCCGCTAGGGTCGCGCAAACCTTGAGCACTTCATCGACGCTGGTGATGCCGGCGATTGCGGAATCCAACGCGCATTCGGCCAATGGACGGTAGTGCGGTTGCTGGCGTGCCGCTTCGGCAAAACCTTGCGGATCACCCCGGCGCAACGCAGCGATCATTGGCTCGTCGAGTTCGAGCAGTTCGTAGACGCCAATCCGGCCGCTGTACCCACTGTTGTGGCACTGGTGGCAGCCGCTGCCGCGATGGAAACGCTTGCCGGCCAGCGAGCCACCGTGCAGCGTCTCCAGCCAAGCCAGCTGGCGCGGATCGGGCTGGTGTTCTTCCTGGCAGTTCTCGCAGACGCGGCGAATCAAACGCTGGGCCAGCACCGCGTTGAGCGCCGTGGCGACGAGGAAGGGCTCCACGCCCATGTCGATCAGGCGCATGGCCGAGGTCAAGGCGTCGTTGGTGTGCAGCGTCGACAGCACAAGGTGGCCGGTCAGCGCCGCGCGCAAGCCGATCTCGGCGGTTTCCTGGTCTCGGATCTCGCCGACCAGGACGATGTCCGGGTCCTGACGCAGGGCGGCACGCAACACGCGGGCAAAGGTCAGGTCGATCTTGGCGTTGACCTGCACCTGGTTGATTCGTGGCAGGCGGTATTCCACCGGATCTTCCACGGTGATGATCTTCTTTTCCGGGCTGTTCAGCTCCGAAAGTCCCGCATAGAGCGTGGTGGTCTTGCCCGAGCCGGTCGGGCCGGTGACCAGCACCATGCCGTGGGGACGTTGCAGCAAGCGACGGAAGCGTTCGAGCATCGCTGCCGGCATGCCGGTGCCGTCGAGTTGGAACATCGCCCCGCTCTGGTCGAGCAGGCGCATCACCACCGACTCACCGAATTGCACGGGCATGGTCGAGACCCGCACATCGAGGTTGCGGTTCTTGACCCGGATATTGAAGCGGCCGTCCTGCGGCAGGCGCTTTTCGGAGATATCCAGACCGGACATGATCTTCAGGCGCATGACCAGCGCCGAGGCGACGCGGTGCTCCTTCATCACCTGCTCATTGAGCACGCCATCGATACGCTGACGGATCCGCACCACGCCTTCGTCGGGCTCGATGTGAATATCCGAGGCCTTCATCTGCACGGCATCTTCGAACAGCGTCTGCAGCAGCCGCACCACGGGTGCGTCACTGTTGCTTTCGGCACCAAGGCGCGAGAGGTCGAAATCGCTTTCCTGCAGTTCGCCTTCCAGCTCACCGGCCAGCGAGGCGATTTCACTTGTCCGGCGGTAGAGCTGGTCGAGCGCGCCGAGCAATTCGCTTTCACGCACTACGGCCGGGAATACCCGCTTGCCCAGCATGCGCTCCATCTCGTCCTGAGCGAACAGGTCGAGCGGATCGGTCATGCCGACCAGCACGCCCTCGGCCTGGCGCGACAGCACGATCACGCGGAAACGTCGCGCCACCGCCTCGGGCAGGCTCTGCGTCAGCTGATTGTCGAACTTGTAGTGTTTGAGCTCGACGAAGGGAATCTGCAACTGCTCGGACAGCGCCCTGAGCAGGCGACCTTCATCGATAAAGCCAAGGTCCAGCACCGTGCGCCCGAGCTTCGAGCCGGTCCGCTTCTGGTCCTGCAGCGCGAGCTGCAACTGAGCGTCACTGATCAGCCCGGCCTGAACCAGGAGATCGCCGAGGCGAATCTTGCGCTGGCGAATATCCTGAGTCATTGCGTGCCTCCGAGTGAACCGGCGCGTTCGGTGGCGAACCGACGCGCGCTTTCATCCAACCCCTGCCTTTGAAGAGCGAGCCGGTAATGCCGGCCGGCCTGCGCCGGCTGATCGAGTTGTTCCAGCGCGATAGCCAGGCCGAGCTGCCAAGCGCCTTGTCCGGGTTGAACGGCGATCAGCTGGCGGTAGGTCGCAGCGCTGGCGGACCAGTCGTTGACCTGCTGGTAGAGCGCAGCCAGCAGCGCGTGATACGCCGTGTGACGCTGCAGTGGCGGCGCGTTCTGCTGCAGCGTCGCGATAGCGGAGTCTTGATCTCCGAGCTGTAGCTGGCCGCGTGCGAGCAGCTCGCGCAGCTCGGCATCGAACGGACGCGCCTGCAGCTGAGCCGGCAGCCACTTGAGCAATGCGGCGGTGTCGCCGGCACTGAGGTAAGCACGAGCCAGCCAGCGGCTGATCTCCGGGTTGTCCGGTTGTGCCTGATGCAGTGCCTGCAATTGCTGAACAGCCGCTAGATGATCACCGCGATCCAGTGCGCTGCGGGCTTGCGCGAGAGAATCGGGCTGATGCGCACCGATGGTGAGATTTGCTTTCGCTGAGGGAGCAACGGGTTCTGCAGCAACTGCAGCGCGGAGCACAGCCTTGGGCTCAGGTGACGGCTTGGCGCGGGCCGGCTCGTTGAGCGGCTCAGCCTGCTCTACTTCACGGGTCACCCAGTCCGGCAACGGCGCCTCGTCCATATCCGGCGATTCGGCAACTGGCAACGATAGGGTCTGCGGGTCGGCTTCAGCGGCACCGACAAGCGACACATCGAGCCAGAGCTGCGAGCGATCATCAATCGATTCGAGGCGATCAGCGACGTTCAGCTGGTCGCCGAAACCGATGATCAGCACATTGACATCGCCGTCCTGCGACTCGACGCGCCACGACAGGGTCTGCCCGGCTTTTTCGATGCGCCCGGTGCGCGCCTCGCCTGTGAACTGCACATCGTTGAGCCGGAAGCTGACCGACCCGGTCGTATCGACTCGCTGGTAGCTGACGGATCGATCAAGCAGCAGCTGCAGGACGAAACGTCGGCCGTCGTTTTGTGGCAACACATCCAGCAGCCGGGTCGTGGCGACAACCTCTGGCGGCGGTGCAAGCTCTTCGAGAGGTGCCGGGACAACAGGGGCTGAGACGACAGGTGGCTTGGCAACCGGCTGCAGGCGTTCTGAAAGCAGGAACAGCCCAACGGCCGCTACCACGAGGGCCGCGGCGACCAGCAAGCCACGACGCATGCGCCCATGACGCTCACGCCTTGCCGCGGCGGCCTCGTCCACGGCGTAGAGGCTGCCCAGTTGCTCACGTTCGGCCGGCGCGGCGCGGCGGGTCTCCAGATCCCGCAACATGTCGTTGACCAGGCTCACGGCAGCACCTCGGCGAGGTGCGCTAGCCAGGGCCAGGCACCGACGATCAGCACCAGTGACAAGCCGCCAGCAGCGATCTTCCAACCCAGCAGTCTTGAGGCGCTTCGCCAGAACGGCTTTGCCCCTTCGGTATCGTGCAACGCACGGCGGACATGGCGGGCCAGGACCTGACGAGACCCTTCGCCGAACGCCACCATCAGGCACTTGTTCGCCAGAATGTTGAGCAAGCGTGGAATGCCGCCACTGCCGCGCACCAGCAAACGTACCGCCGCAGCCTTGAACAACGGCTCGCCACGGTAGCCGGCCACGGCCAGCCGCTCCTGCAGGTAGCGAGTAGCATCGCTGACATCCAGCGGCCGCAGGCTGTAGGAAAAGGTGATGCGCTGACGCAGCTGGCGGAAGTCTTCACGGGCCAGCGTCGCGTCCAGTTCCGGCTGGCCGAACAGCACCACTTGCAGCAGCTTGCGCTGTTCGGTCTCGAGGTTGGTCAGCAGGCGCAAGGCTTCCAGCGTCGCTGTCGGCAGCGCCTGGGCTTCGTCGATCAGCAGCACAGTGCTCTTGCCCTGCCCGGCCAGCTGGATCAGGCGCGCATGGAGCGCGGTGAGCAGGCCGTGATTATCCAGCTCCGCCGCCCCGGCTATATGTAGCTCTTGCGCCAGCGCCTGGCGCAAAGCCATCGGCGTCAACGTCGGATTCGGCAGCCAGGCGACCTGGTACTGGGCAGCGTCCAGTTCGTTGAGCAGGGCGCGGCACAGTAGCGTCTTGCCCGTGCCCACCTCACCGGTGACCTTGATGAAGCCCTCGCCCTCGCCCAATGCCACCCGCAGCAGATTGAGGCAGGCCTGGTAGGGCGCCAGCTGGACCATGAAGCCGGTGTTCGGCGTCAGCGCGAAGGGCTTCTCGCGCAGGCCGAAAAATGCTTCGTACATACCAGCCGTTACCTGGTCGACCGGAAGGATTCGGCGGATTTGCGCAGATCATCCAGCCATACCTGATCGTCCACTACTTGCGGCCGCATGAGGATCACCAGCTCGGTCTGCAGCAAGGCTTTGCGCTGCTGCTGAAACAGCGTGCCGACTATCGGCAGCTTCGACGCCCAAGGAATGTTCGCGTCAGTGTTGGTGTTGCGGTTTTCCAAGAGGCCGCCGATCACTACAACCTGACCGCTGCGAGCGCGCACGATGGAGTCGGACTGACGCGTGGTCGAGAGTGCAAGCGGCAGATTGAAGACGTTGTCCGAGCCGCCCAACTGAATGCTCTTGTTCTGGTCCTGCACGCGGCTGACAGTAGGCCGCACATGCAGCGTGACCTGGCCGCTTTCATCGATCTGCGGGGTGACGTCCAGCGAGATGCCGGAGAAGAAGGGCGTCAGGGTGATATCCAGATCCGGCGCGGTGGTGCCGCCCACAAGGGAAGTGGTGGTGGTCGACACATCAGTCACGAAGAATTCGTCGGTCCCGACCTTGATGACCGCCTTCTGGTTGTTCAGGGTGGAAATCCGCGGACTGGACAACACCCGCACTTCGCCCTGGGTCTCCAATAGCTGCAGCACACCGCTGAAATCCCCGACCTGCACAGCGGCACTGAACACACCGCCGACACTGTTCGGTCCGCTCAGGGTGTCGCCTTGCACGCCGAGGCTGAAATCGGCATTGCCCATGCTGCCGAGCTGCGCCCAGTTAATCCCGGACTGAAAGCCAGCGGACAGGTTCACTTCGAGAATCTTGGTTTCGAGGATGACCTGACGCTGCAGGTTGCGCTGCGCCAGTGCGAGAAAACGTTCCACCGCCTGCTGGTCTGCGCTGGAGGCGCGCACCACGAGCAAGCCGCTTTGCGGATTGACCACGACCTGATTGCCCTCTTCGCCGCCAATCATCATTTCGATCACCGCGCGTACTTCACTCCAGAAGTCCACATTGCTGGTGGTCAGCAATTGGCTGGCGTTCACGGTTGAGGAGGTGCTGCTGGTCGTGGTGCCTGCCGCGCCAACGCCGGTGCTGTCACTGCTGGTGACCTGACCGGAGCTCACGCGGGTATCGGTCATCCCCTGGCGCTGGACGTTCAGGTAGTCCAGATCGTAGGTGCGGGTGATCGCCTGATTGGGCTGGATCTGATAGCCGTAGGCAGTGCGGCGGTAATCGTAGCCGTAGCTATCTCGCACCGCCGCCAGTGTTTCTTCGAGGGTGACATTACGCAGGCTGAAGGTCACGTTGCCGGTCACCCCAGGGTGCACCAGCAGATTCTCCCCAGCGCTTTCCATCAGGCTCAGGAAAAATTCGCGGGCCGGCATGTCGCTGACGGCCACATCGAAACGAGGCCCCGACACGACCAGGTTGTCGGCTGCCAGCGGCGGTATCAGACCGGCCTGTACCGAAGCCGGCGGAACAACCTTCAGCTGATTCTGTTCCAGGCTTTCCTCGAACAGACGATTGCTCTGCTCGTACAGGCGTTTGTCGCCGTCTTCAAAGGTCTGGCAGGCAGACAGCAGGCAGAACACGCTCAACACGCCGAAGCGAGACATCTGGGTCGGCATCATGGCTGGGTACGGCTCGTTTGAATGATGGGGGTGCTCAGGTGCAGCTCTTGCTGCTTACCCTCGCGATCGATGACGACGGCGTGCCGGTGGACTGCGAGGATGCGGGCATCCCCCACTCGATCTCCAACCCGCAGGATGTTTCCGTTGATCACGGCACTGGCACGCCCGGGACCTCGCAGGATCGCCTGCAGATGCAAGCTGGCCGCAGCCTCTGCCGGCGCATCAGCAGCGAGCCGCCCGGTCGGCGGTTGGGTAGGATCCAGGGCTAAGACCGGCGCGGTGAAACACAGCGCGGCCAAGCAGATCGTGTTGACTGCAGACTTAAACACCAACCCACCCCGCATCGCGACTCAAGGTATGCAAGTCGAGGATGACGCGAGCCCGGCTAGCGCCCTCCTCTCCGACTTCGTAATTCAGGCTGTCCCAATGCAAGCGCCAGCCACTCGCCTGGATTGCGTTGAGATACGCCAGCAGATCGGAATAGCCACCTTCCAGCGTCAGGCGCAGGCCGTGGCGGTAGAACACCACCGGCGGCGTCTTCTGTTCTTTGTTATCAGCCGTTACCGCTGAAGGCACAGCAAGGGGCCCGCTCGAACTCTGCAGGGCGACCAGTTTCAGCTTGGCCTGGTTGCGCAAGAGATCCTGCAGCAGCGCCTTCATCCGTGCCGGTGATATCAGCGTGCTGGTTTCCAGATCAATGCGCTGCAACAGGTTGTCGTGGCTGGTCTGAGCGGCCGCCAGGGCCTGGCGGTAGCTTAGGTTCGGATCAGCCGCGAGCTTGGCCTGGATTTCGAGCATGCTGTTGTCGGCCGCGAGGAGACGGGTATGCGCGTCCTTTTGCCGACTGCCTTCGGCCGCGATGCGCAAGCCCAGCGGCTCGGCGATCAGCAGGACGTAGAGCATGATCAGCACTGCCAACCCGACGCCGTAGGTCAGCCATTGCTCACGCGGCGCCAGGGCCTGCCAATGCTGGATGAGCTTATTCATCGTCCTGCTCCGTCACGGCTTGCGAGGACAAGCGGAATTGCAGCAGATCGCTGTCGTCGCGCTGAATCTCGAACCGGGCAAACGCTCGCCCGCTAAACGCGCTGCTTTGGCCCAGACTCTGCAAATAGAGCGGAAGAAGTTCCTGATCCTGCGTCAGCCCCAGCAGTGCCATCTCATCCCCTCCCGCCTGCAGGCGAATCTGCGTCAGCCACAGCCCGTGCGGCGGGTGGCGATCAGCCAAACCCTGCAGCAACGCCGAGAAGCCGCTGCTGCGCTGCGCATCAAGCGTTTTGAGGTGGTCGGCCAGTCGTTGCAGTTCGCGGTTCTCGGCTTCGCGCGCGGCCAGCTGCAGCGGAAGCCGCGGATCGAGTGTCGGCTCGCGGAAATCCGCTTTGACCACGTCTAGCCGGGCCTCAGCCTGCGCGGCCTGTTGTTCGGCAGCTACGGCCGCTTGGCTGGCGGCATGCAGCTGCCAACCCTGCCATGCGCCATGGATCGCCAGCACTGCGATAACCGTTATGGCGCCAAGCAGCATATGCCTGGGCCGTGGTCCGCCGCCGGTACGGCGCTCGCGCTGATAGAGGTTGATGTTCTGCATCAGACTTCATCCTGACGCAGGGCGGCGCCGACCGCGCCGATACAGAAGGCCTGGCTCGATTCCGAGAGGTCGGCCGCCGGTTGACCCGGGAACAGCTCGCGCAGGTCCATCCGTTGCAGATTGACTGCCAACCCAGCCGCCAGCGCCTGGTGGGTCCGCTCACCGTCCTGTTTCATCGGCAGCAGCAGCAGGCGGCTGATATAGCCTTTGCCCAGTTGGCTTTCGTAATAATCAAGCGAGCGCTGGATTTCCAGGGTCATGCTGGACAGGTCCTGCTCGGCACGCGCCAGGCCATGCTCAATGCGACGCGCCATATAAAGATCGGCGCCATTCTGCACACTGATCAAGCCTTCGCTGGTGCGCAGGCGCAACAGCGCCAGATTGATGGCATCGGCGCCGGCCAGCAGCCCTAGGTTGCGAAAGGCCATCTCGGTGATATCGATGCTTGCCAGGGTCAGGCCGGCCTGCTGAACGAGCGAGCGAAACTCGTTCATCCGGGACTTTTTCAGCACCACGCAATAGACCATGCGCGTGCGGCCACGGTAGGCATCCTCAGGAAGGCTGAAGCAATCGATGACAACGTCTTCAAGCGGTTCGCTGAGCAAATCCTTGACGCGCCAGCGCATGGCGTCACGCAGCTCTTCGGCCGGAACCTCTGGCGCTTCCAGCAGGAACATTTGATAAGCCGAAGGGTGGAGCAGGAGATTGACCGGCATACCGCTCAGGCCATAGTCGGCAACGACCTGCCTGAGCAACTCGGCTTGCGCCTCCGGCTGACCTTCGAGGTAGTCGCAACGCAGCAACTGTGGTGCCTCGCCGTCAGCGCGCTGGACCTGCGCAAGCGCGACGCCTTGCGGCGCAAATTCGAGGCCCAGCAGCCCAGCTGCAGCGGCTTTGCGACGTTTGAAAAATAGCCCCATCAGGGAAGGCACTCCTGCCGCTTCGCGACTTGCACAACTGTAAACACGAGACGGAACACACTCACCCAGCCTGATATCAGATTGCCACCCTTGCCGCGGGAAGCCTAACAAAATGCGTGGCCCAGTCCAATCACCGTCACCGGCGCCTCTTCACGGCGGAGGCGCGTCAAGAAACTTGCGATTTATCATCAACCGCTACGCTTTAGGAGAACCGCCTTCACCCGTGCACGCTTCAGATGGAGCCGCGCCGGAAAAGTGACCTTTTCGGCAACGCCGCAACGCCTGCAGCAACAGACGTACCAGAAAGCAGGGTGAAATCTGACAGATGTGATTGACCGACGGGTGGTGACCTAAAACAACCGCAACTGCTCGAAACCGCTGCGCAGATCAACTAGACGAACTCCCACGCCAATCAGCCGCACCGGTCGCTTGCCACGGGCGAAGGCGCCTGCCAGAAGATCGGAATAGTCTTCAAGCTCCAGTCCGGCCCCGGACTGCTCGAGCGTCGTCTGAGTGAAGTCATGGAACTTCAGCTTCACGAAAGGCTTGCCGGGACGGTAGCCACTATCGAGTCGGGCCATTCTGCCGGCGAGCTGCTCGAGCAGCTCCGGGAGGCACTCAAGGCAGGCGGCGAGGTCAGGCAAGTCGCGCTCGTACGTGTTCTCGACGCTGACCGATTGGCGCCGGCTCTCGACCTGAACCAGGCGCTCGTCGACGCCATGCGCCAGCCCCCAGAGCCGCTCACCGAACGAGCCGAAATCCCGAACCAGATCAAGGCGCCTCCAGCTGCGCAGGTCAGCGCAGGTGTGAATACCCATGCGCTTCAGCTTCTCCGCCGTCACTCGGCCGACACCATGGAGTTTGGTGACCGGCAGTGCGAGTACGAAGTCGTCCACCTGATCCGGGGTAATCACGAACAGTCCGTCCGGCTTGTTCCAATCGCTGGCGATCTTCGCCAGAAACTTGTTGGGCGCGACGCCTGCCGACACCGTGATGCGCAGCTGCTGCCAGACTCGCCGGCGGATGTCCTGAGCGATACGCGTGGCACTGCCGGCAAAATGCTCGCAGCCACTCACATCGAGAAAAGCCTCGTCGAGCGACAGGGGTTCGATGAGATCGGTGTAGGTTCGAAAGATCCCGTGGATTTCGCGGGACGCTTCCTTATAGGCATCCATCCGCGGCCGCACGATCAGCAGATCCGGACAGAGCTTCAGCGCATGTCCAGAGGCCATGGCCGAGCGAACGCCGTATGCGCGAGCTTCGTAGTTGCACGTTGCAATCACGCCGCGCCGATCAGCCAAGCCACCGACCGCTATGGGCCGGTTGGCGAGGCTGGGATCGTCGCGCATTTCGATCGCGGCATAGAAGCAATCGCAATCGACATGGATAATTTTTCTGGACGGGCTAACGGTAGGAAACTCGTGAGTGGACTGAAACGCTGCGCCTCTTGCACAAGGCCATCAAGAGCGAAGCGCGCCGCGCGACATTATGGCCGATCCGGGTGGCCACGAGGATATGGCGGGGATGAGCGGATAAGCGAGGCGTCAACCTGAGAACCGTCCAGAAAAATTAGCTGCTTGCCCTTCAAACAGAGTAATTACCCAACTGAGCAAGCCACTCACACGGCAAACCGACCAGAGGTAAGACGCACGAAAGCGCTGCGCTAGAGGCTACGCCAACGCTTGCACGCCCGGCGGCTGGGGCTATCCACGAACAATTTCCGGGCTACCGAGTCGGATTTTAAGAGGTAGAGCAGCAAAAACTTCCAAGCTACCCGGAGGATGACCGATGAAGACCTTGAGTATTGCCACTGCCGTTTTCACCAGCCTGCTTGCGACCGGCGCCATGGCAAATCAGGAAGCCATGCAGGATGACGACCTTGGCTTATCCAGCACCGCGCAGGGCAGCGCGATGAACGAAAACCACCAGCGCGCCGATACGGCGAACATCAAGAATGATCCCAAGACCCTCGAGCAGAAAATGGAAAACGAGGTGCAGGACGACTGGCGCGGCGATGCCGAGGAACGTCGCGAGGCAGACGTCAGCAAGCCAGAACAGCGCTGACCGGTACAGGCATCAGAGTTCGAGGGGATAAGGCTGAACCAATGCCTTGCCGTACCCCTCGACGAACTCACCAGGCATGCGCTTGGGCTTGCCGGTGGACAGCTGGATGCAGACGAACGTGGTTTGCGCACGCAGCAGCGTCACTTGGTCAACTGGTCTGATCAACTGGAAATTACGCTTCATCTTCAGGCGCTGATCAGAGTCCACGATCCAGGTGCCGAGCTGCAATTGATCGCCCTTATACGCAGCAGCCAGATAGTCGATCTCGTGCCGTAGCACGGCCATCGCGCGATCCAGTCGGCGATAATCCTCCAACCCCAGCCCTAGACTCTGTGAATGGCGCCAGGCGCACGTTTCCAGCCAGGTCACATACACCGCATTGTTAGCGTGGCCGAGCTCGTCGATGTGCTCGGATTGCACCTCAATGTCGATGACGAATGCGTCCGCCTGGTCCCAGATCATGCATACCCTCGCTGTACCGTGCGCCGCCTATGCGGCCGTATCGCCTATTGGAAGCCACGTACGGATGATTGTCACGCGTACTGCGGACATCTATGACGAGCCATCCAGCATGACGGTTCACTTCAGATTGATGACGCCGCGCTGAATTACAGGCAAAACAAAAAGGGTCATTTCGTGAGAAATGACCCTTCGGTGCCCAAACCGGGCAAAAAAATGGCGTCCCCTAGGGGACTCGAACCCCTGTTACCGCCGTGAAAGGGCGGTGTCCTAGGCCACTAGACGAAGGGGACGCAAAGCCCTTCAAAGGCAACCGGCGTGAACCGGTGTGGCAATCGAGATTGGTGGAGCTAGACGGGATCGAACCGTCGACCTCTTGCATGCCATGCAAGCGCTCTCCCAGCTGAGCTATAGCCCCGGATTTAACGTCTCTCGACTCGCCCCGCTTTCGCGTTGCGATTTTAATAATGGCGTCCCCTAGGGGACTCGAACCCCTGTTACCGCCGTGAAAGGGCGGTGTCCTAGGCCACTAGACGAAGGGGACGCAAAGCCCTTCAAAGGCAACCGGCGTGAACCGGTGTGGCAATCGAGATTGGTGGAGCTAGACGGGATCGAACCGTCGACCTCTTGCATGCCATGCAAGCGCTCTCCCAGCTGAGCTATAGCCCCATCTCGAGGACGGGGCGCATATTAGGTGCGGCCTCTCGGAGTGTCAACGATATTTTTGCCTGACCCCGAAGATTTTTTGGCATCAGAACAAATACTTACCGGCAACGAGTGGCAAGCGACGGACAACTGCGGCGCAGCGCCAACCGCCGCCCATGAAGCAATCGCGGGTCAGCCCATCGCAGCGAAGAGCTTCTCCCACTCCTTCACTTCCTTCTTCGAGGCGCCGCCCAACAACTCCAGCGCCTGACGTAGGCGGAAGCGGGTCAGGTCTGGCCCGATGATTTCCATGGCGTCGAGTACCGACACGGAGCTGGCCTGGCCAGTGATAGAGGCGAACATCAAGGGCATGACATCGCGCAGCTTCAATTCGAGATGCCCCCCAACCGCCTGGATGCACTCGGTAATGCGCTCTTTGTCCCACTGACGCAGCGCTTCCAGCTTCCACAGCGTCAGCTGCAGCACCTGACGGACCTGGGTGCTGACGAGCTTCTTGTGCTCGAACAAGGCCGGATCGAGATTCAGTGCGCCGGAGAAAAAGAACCCTGCCAATGGCGCGATCTGACTGAAGGTCTCGACACGCTGCTGCACATGGGGCGCAATCTTCATCATGTAGTCAGGGTTGAATGCCCACTTCTGCACCTCGTGTGCGAACTGCTCGACCGGTAGCTCGCGCAGCCACTGACCATTGAGCCATGACAGCTTCTCGACATCGAAGATCGGCCCACCCAGAGAGACGCGGTTGATGTCGAAGTGCTCGATCATTTCCGCCAGGGTGAATTTTTCGCGCTCGTCCGGCATCGACCAACCCATGCGGCCCAGGTAGTTGAGCATCGCTTCGGGCATGAAGCCCATGCGCTCGTAGAAGGTTACCGAGGTCGGATTCTTGCGCTTGGAAAGCTTGCTCTTGTCCGGGTTGCGCAGCAGCGGCATATAGCAGAGCTGCGGCTGTTCCCAACCGAAATACTCGTACAGCTTGATCAGCTTCGGCGCCGACGGCAGCCACTCCTCGCCGCGTAGCACATGGGTGATGCCCATCAGATGGTCGTCGACGACATTGGCCAGGAAGTAGGTCGGCAGGCCATCAGCCTTCATCAGCACCTGCATGTCCATGCGATCCCAGCCGATCTCGACCGTCCCGCGCAGCATGTCATTGACCTGGCACACGCCCTCGCTCGGGACCTTCATGCGGATCACGTGCGACTCGCCCGCCGCGATACGCTGTTGCGAGGTCTCGGCCGAAATATTCATGCAGTGGCCGTCGTAGCGCGGCGTTTCCTTGTTGGCCATCTGCTCGGCACGAACCTGATCCAAACGCTCGGCACTGCAGAAGCAGGGAAAGGCATGGCCCTTGGCGACCAGCTCGTCGGAGTACTTCTTGTAGATCTCGCCGCGCTCGCTCTGCCGATAGGGGCCGTGCGGGCCGCCCACGTCCGGGCCTTCGTCCCACTCGATACCCAACCAGCGCAGCGCGTCATAGATCTGTTGTTCCGACTCACGCGTGGAGCGCAACTGGTCGGTGTCTTCAATGCGCAGGATGAACTGGCCGCCATGCTGGCGCGCGAAGCAGAGATTGAACAACGCGATATAAGCGGTGCCAACGTGTGGATCGCCGGTGGGAGATGGTGCGATGCGGGTGCGAACGGTGGTCATGATGTTCTCGAATCAAGGCACAAGAAGACACGGCGGCTGCGATAACCGGCTCGGTCGGCTGAGTCAGCGCGTGTAAAGGCGCGATGTTAGCAGGCGCGCCTCTACCGGCTCCACCAGACGACCCTCGACAACCGGCAGCGATTGCATCAAAAAGTCGAGAAAGGCCTTGACCTTCATCGCCTGGAACCGACGCGTTGGGTACACCGCATAGACCTCTCCGGTCGGCAATACGACGTCGGGCAAGAGCTCCACCAGATGCCCATCACGCACCTCCTGATCAGTGATCATGGTCGGCAATGCCGCGATACCGGCGCCAGCCAAGGCCGCTTCACGGGCGAAGGTGATGTTGTTGCAGGTCAACACGCGTCGACAGCTGATGTTTTGCTCGGTGATCGGCCAATAGCGAACCGGGTCTCGCGACAGCGTGATCGCACGATGATGAGCCAGATCCTCTACCTGTATCGGCACACCGTGTTGTGCCAGATACGCCGGACTTGCGCAAAATCGCCGCCGGGTCTCGAACAGCTTGCGGGCGATCAGCGTTGAATCCTGCGGTTGTCCTACCGATATGACGATATCGACGCCCTCCTCCACTGGATCCACCGGCCTTGACGCCAACTCGACCTCGGCGTTGATATCCGGATACAGGCGCATGAACTCGCCCAGCACCCGTCCTAGAATCCACTGACCAACCTCGATCGGCGCGGTGATCCGCAGCAAACCTGCCGGTGCCTGCTGAAGCTGCATCACCGTCTGCTCCGCCTCGGCAAAGTCGAGCATGATCTGCCGGCAGCGTTCGTAGTAGGCCTGGCCGACTTCGGTCAGGCGCAAACGCCTTGTGGTGCGGTGGATAAGCCGAACACCGAGTCGCTCTTCGAGCTGGACGATGCGCCGGCTCACAGTGGATTTCTGCATTCCTAGGCTTGTGGCCGCTTGAGTGAAACTGTGGCACTCCACCACGCGGGTGAAAATCAACGCGTCGTCCAGGCCCATCCATTGTTCCTTATACGCAACAAAGTTTAGCGATTGTAACGGCTTATTACAGAACCGGAACACTGATAGATTCCCGGCTCACTCACCGGCCAAGAGCGACGACATGCCCCCCAAGCTGAAACGCCGACTGTTCATTTTCATTGCCCTGGTCCTGCTGGTGGCGGCTGCCTTTTTCGCTCACTGGTACTTTGTTGGCCGCTACTACGAGCACACCGACAATGCCTATGTGCAAGGTGAGATCACGCGTGTTTCCAGCCAGCTTCCTGCCCGTATCGAACAGGTTCACGTTCAGGACAATCAGCATGTGAAACCCGGAGACCTGCTGGTGACGCTGGAACCGGGCGATTTCCGCCTAGCACTCGAGCAAGCCCGAGCTAACCTCGCCATCCGTGAGGCAGAACTCGCCCAAGCGCGAAGCCGACTGGCACAGCAGAGCAGCACGATTGTTTCCAGCCAGGCGTCGGTCGGCGCGGCTCAGGCAAATCTCGAGCGCAGCCAGATGGACCTGTCGCGCGTCGAAGCGCTACGTAAGCCCGGCTTCATCTCGGAAGAACGCGTCAGCACGCTATCTGCAGACGCAAAGGTGGCCCGCTCCCAGCGGCAAAAGGCTGAAGCGGATCTGGCCGCCCAGCGCCAACAGGTGGAAGCTTTGGAAGCCGACGTCAAGCGTCTGCAAGCACAGATCGCCAGCGCTCAAGCTGAAATCGAGCAAGCCGAGCTCAACCTGAGCCGAACGGAAATCCGCTCGCCCATCAGCGGCGTCGTCGGCCAGCGGTCGGCGCGCAGCGGCCAGTATGTGCCTATCGGCGCGTACCTGATGTCCATCGTTCCCGACGAGGAGATCTGGGTGCAGGCCAACTTCAAAGAAACCCAGATCGGCCCCATGCAGGAAGGCCAGCGCGCGGAACTGACCTTCGACAGCTATCCCGATACGCCTATCGAAGGCCGTGTCGAAAGCTTGTCTCCCGCCTCCGGCGCACAGTTCAGCTTACTGCCGCCTGACAACGCCACCGGTAACTTCACCAAAGTGGTTCAGCGCATCCCCGTCAAAGTGACCTTCGCCAGCGACAACCCGCTCAAGGGCCGCATCCGCCCCGGCATGTCGGTGGATGTGAAGATCGATATCCGTGGCCGCTGATGCGCTGATCCGGCCGGTTGGCGAGCCCAGCCGGCGTGACTGGATTGCCGTGATGAGCGCCATGCTGGGTGCGTTCATGGCGGTACTGGATATCCAGATCACCAACTCTTCGCTGAAGGACATCCAAGGCGCGTTGTCCGCCACGCTGGAGGAAGGCTCCTGGATCTCGACGTCCTATCTGGTCGCGGAAATCATCATGATTCCGCTGACGGCCTGGCTGGTGCAGTTGCTCTCGGCACGCCGGCTGGCGGTATGGGTGTCGATTGGCTTTCTGATCTCCTCCCTGCTCTGCTCCTTCGCCTGGAACCTCGAGAGCATGATCGTGTTTCGAGCAATGCAGGGCTTTACCGGCGGCGCACTCATTCCGCTGGCCTTCACCCTGACGCTGATTAAACTGCCCGACCACCACCGCGCCAAGGGCATGGCACTGTTCGCCATCACGGCGACCTTTGCACCCTCGATCGGCCCGACTTTGGGAGGCTGGCTCACCGAGCGCTGGGGCTGGGAATACATCTTCTACATCAACGTGCCGCCCGGCCTGCTGATGATCGCGGGCCTGCTGTACGGCCTGGAAAAGAAGCCACCGCACTGGGAGCTGCTCAAGAGCACGGACTACGCAGGCATCGTCACCCTGGCCATGGGGCTGGGTTGTCTGCAGGTATTTCTCGAGGAAGGCCATCGCAAGGACTGGCTGGAGTCGACCCTGATCGTCCAACTGGGCTCGGTGGCCGTGGTCAGCCTGATCCTTTTTGTGATCCTGCAGCTATCGCGCCCCAACCCGCTGATCAACCTCGGCATTCTGCGCGAGCGCAACTTCGGCCTGACCAGCATCGCCAGCCTGGGCATGGGACTCGGGCTTTACGGATCGATCTATCTGCTGCCGCTGTACCTGGCGCAGATTCAGAACTACAACGCGCTGCAGATCGGCCAGGTGATCATGTGGATGGGCATTCCGCAGCTGTTCCTGATTCCGCTGGTGCCCAAGCTGATGAAGATCATCCCGCCGAAGCTGCTCTGCGCAGCGGGGTTCGCCCTCTTTGGCATATCCAGCTTTGCCTCCGGTGTGCTCAATCCCGACTTCGGCGGCGATCAGTTCCACCCGATCCAGATCGTTCGCGCGCTCGGCCAGCCAATGATCATGGTAACCATCTCGTTGATCGCCACCGCCTACATCCAGCCGCAGGATGCCGGCTCCGCCTCCAGCCTGTTCAACATCCTGCGCAACCTCGGCGGCGCCATCGGCATCGCCCTGCTCGCCACCCTGCTGGACAGCCGCGGCAAGGTTTACTTTGACTACCTGCGAGAATCCATCGTGCCGAACAACCCGGCGGTGGCTGAACGCCTGACTGCGCTGACCCAGCAGTTGGGGAGCGAGCAGGCGGCGTTGGGACGAATCAGCGAGATCGTGCATCAGCAAGCCATGATCATGGCGTACAACGATGCCTTCCACTTCGTCGGTATTGCCTTGGCGGTCAGCATGGTCGCGGTACTGCTGACGCGTCATCTGCCCGAGAACATGAAGGGTGGCGCCGCGCACTGACCTCGGGGGCGCCATGGAAAGGAGCAGATAAACTTGACGCAGCAGGACTGCAAGCCCGCACCGCGGCGCCGGCTTAGGCACATCAGAACATGCGCTGAGCGCCAGCCATCAAACCTGCAGCAAGCGCTCACGCAGCTTGTGGATTTCGTCGCGGGTCTGCGCGGCGGCCTCGAATTCCAGGTCGCGCGCATAGGCGAGCATCTTTTCTTCCAGCTGGCGAATCCGCTTGGTGATTTCGCTCGGCGAGCGTAGCTCGTTTTCGTAGCGCGCCGCTTCCTCTGCTGCCTTCGCCTCGCCACGGCGTTTTTTACTGCGCGAGCCTGGCACAGTGGCGCCTTCGAGAATGTCCTTCACATCCTTGAAAACCCCTTGCGGGACGATGCCATGCGCCTCGTTGAACGCGATCTGCTTGTTGCGTCGGCGCTCGGTTTCGCCAATGGCTCGCTCCATGGAGCCGGTCATATTGTCGGCATAAAGAATGGCGCGCCCATTGAGGTTACGGGCCGCGCGGCCGATGGTCTGGATCAAAGAGCGCTCGGAACGCAGAAAGCCCTCTTTGTCGGCGTCGAGGATCGCCACCAGCGACACCTCGGGCATGTCCAAGCCTTCGCGCAGCAGGTTGATGCCCACCAACACATCGAACACTCCCAGGCGCAGGTCGCGGATGATCTCAACCCGCTCCACCGTGTCGATGTCCGAGTGCAGATAACGCACCCGCACGCCGTGGTCGCCGAGGTAATCAGTGAGGTCTTCAGCCATGCGCTTGGTCAGCGTCGTGACCAGCACCCGCTCTTCCTTGACCACACACTTGTTGATTTCCGAGAGCAGATCGTCGACCTGAGTCAGGGCCGGCCGCACCTCGATCTGCGGGTCCACCAGGCCCGTAGGACGCACCACCTGCTCGATCACCCGACCGGCATGTTCCGCCTCATAGGGCCCCGGAGTAGCGGAGACGAAAATCGTCTGCGGGCTTATTGCCTCCCACTCATCGAAACGCATCGGCCGATTATCAAGAGCCGACGGCAACCGAAACCCGTACTCGACCAGCGTTTCCTTGCGCGAACGGTCGCCTTTGTACATGGCGCCGACCTGCGGCACGCTGACGTGGGACTCGTCGATCACGAGCAACGCATCGGCCGGCAGGTAATCGTAGAGGGTCGGTGGCGCTTCGCCGGAGGCTCGACCCGACAGATAGCGAGAGTAGTTCTCGATGCCGTTGCAGTAGCCCAGCTCCATGATCATTTCCAGATCGAAACGGGTGCGTTGCTCCAGCCGCTGCGCCTCTACCAGCTTGTTGTTGCTACGCAGGTAGTCGAGGCGATCTTTCAGCTCCGCCTTGATGTTCTCGATGGCGTCCAGCAGCGTTTCCCGCGGCGTGACGTAGTGGCTCTTGGGGTAAAAAGTGAAGCGCGGCAGCTTGCGGATGACCTCGCCAGTCAGCGGGTCGAACGCAGACAGGCTCTCCACCTCATCGTCGAACAGCTCGATACGCACCGCTTCCAGATCCGATTCGGCTGGATAGACATCAATCACATCGCCGCGCACGCGAAAGGTCGCACGGGCGAAATCCATTTCATTGCGGGTGTACTGCAGACCGGTGAGTCTGCGCAGCAGCTCACGCTGATCCAGATGATCGCCTCGATCGATGTGGAGCACCATTTTCAGGTAGGTTTCGGGGCTACCCAGACCGTAAATGCAGGACACTGTGGTCACAATGATCGCGTCCGACCGCTCCAGCAGCGCCTTGGTCGCTGATAAACGCATCTGCTCGATATGGTCGTTGATCGACGCATCCTTCTCGATGAAGGTATCGGACGACGGTACATAGGCTTCCGGCTGGTAGTAATCGTAGTAGGAGACGAAATACTCCACCGCATTGTTCGGGAAGAAGGCCTTGAACTCCCCATAGAGCTGGGCTGCCAACGTCTTGTTTGGCGCAAGCACCAGCGTGGGCCGCTGCACGTGGGCGATCACGTTGGCGATGCTGAAGGTCTTGCCGGACCCCGTTACACCCAGCAACGTCTGGTGCGACAAGCCGGCCTCGATGCCTTCGATCATCTGCCGAATGGCTTCAGGCTGGTCTCCGGCTGGCTTGAAGCGCGTGACCAATTCGAACTGCGACATATCGACCTCTTCAGATAGCGAGACGACTCGAAACATGAATATTCGAGCCGCTAGGACGGTGTTTCCAGACGTGCAACGTGCTGCTGGCGACGCGGCGCGCAGCAACCACAACCCCTTTCAATGCGGGCTCGCCCAGCGATATCAAGTGCTCGGGCGACGAGCAGGCAAGGCCATGAAAAATCGCGGCCTCCGCTGGGCTTAAACCGACAGAAAAACCGCCCTAGCATATCGCGACGCAAGCCTAGTCCCGTTATACTCTTGCCCCGTTTGCGCACCGCCCTCAGCGCGAAGCGAGGGTGCTGCATCAGTCACCTCCTCTCTTCGAGCCTCCCCATCATGAGTTTGTTCTCCGCTGTCGAAATGGCGCCGCGCGATCCGATCCTCGGCCTCAATGAAGCCTTCAATGCCGACACGCGGCAGAACAAGGTCAACCTGGGGGTGGGCGTCTACTACAACGAAGAAGGTCGGATTCCCCTGCTGCGCGCTGTCGCTGCCGCCGAGATGGCGCGGCTGGAGCTGAACGCGCCACGCGGCTACCTGCCGATCGAAGGTATCGCCAGCTACGACATGGCCGTGCAAGGCCTGTTGTTCGGTGCCGACTCGACGTTGGTTGCCGATGGCCGCGTGGTCACCACCCAGGCACTGGGCGGCACCGGCGCACTCAAGATCGGCGCGGACTTCCTCAAGCGCATGTTGCCCGATGCGGTCGTGGCCATTACAAACCCAAGCTGGGAAAATCATCGCGCACTGTTCGAGGCCGCCGGCTTTCCTGTGCAGAATTACAGCTATTACGACGCGGCCAGCCATGGCATCGACCGGGCCGGCATGCTCGAAGATCTGAACAACCTGCCGCCCCGCTCCATCGTCGTTCTGCATGCCTGCTGCCACAACCCGACCGGTGTCGATCTGCAGCCGGAAGACTGGAAGCAGATCCTCGAAGTACTCCGCGCCAACGACCATGTACCCTTTATCGACATCGCCTATCAGGGCTTCGGTGACAATATCGAAGAGGACGCTGCTGCAGTGCGCCTGTTCGCCGAATCAGGCATGAGCTTCTTCGTCTCCAGCTCCTTCTCCAAGTCGTTCTCGCTGTATGGAGAACGCGTCGGCGCGCTGTCGATGGTGACTCAGAGCCGCGACGAATCAGCCCGCGTGCTCTCGCAGATCAAGCGTGTGATCCGCACCAACTACTCCAACCCGCCGACCCATGGCGCCACGGTGGTGTCCGCCGTGCTCAACAGCCCGGAATTGCGGGCCATGTGGGAGACCGAACTCGGCGAGATGCGCACCCGAATCCAGGACATGCGCCTGACCATGGTGCGCCAGCTGGCTGGAAAAGGCGCCAAGCAGGATTTCAGCTTTGTCGCCAAACAACGCGGAATGTTCTCTTACTCAGGACTCACGGCCGCTCAGGTCGAGCGGCTGCGCGTCGAATTCGGCGTATACGCGATCGGCACCGGCCGCATCTGCGCCGCAGCACTGAACCATGGCAATCTGGACCATGTAACCGACGCCATCGTGCAGGTCCTGTAACTGCCGAGGGGTTGACTTCCCCTTAGTTATCATTAGGATACGCACCGCTGTTCCGCGATAGCTCAGTCGGTAGAGCAAATGACTGTTAATCATTGGGTCCCTGGTTCGAGTCCAGGTCGCGGAGCCAACTTCAAAGCCTCAGACGATTGTCTGGGGCTTTTTTGTATCCACGGGACTCTCACCAGGGACGCTGTCCCAGGTTATTCGCTTCGCTCACCCCTACGGGGCCGCGCTGAAGCGCGTTCTGCTGCGCAGTCGAGTCCAAGTCGCGGAGCCAAATCAAAGCCTCAGACGATTGTCTGGGGCTTTTTGGTATCCACGGGACTTTCACCAGGGACGCTGTCCCAGGTTATTCGCTTCGCTCCCCCTACAGGGCGGCGCTGAAGCGCGTTCTGCTGGCAGGCCATATACGCCGCGGAGTCGACCTCAAAGCATCAGGAGATTTTGCCCTCAGAGGACAGTAATGCGGTACGAGAACAGCCTACAGGAGCCAGCTTGCTGGCGAACCGAGCTCAACGCTTGCTTCGCGACGGCATAGACACTGACCGCAGGTACGCTCGCCCCTACAAAGGGCATGCCCCGCAAACCATTTCGAACACCATGACAACTCTGAAAACAAAAACACCCCGCATCTGCGGGGCGTTTGGTTGGCGCGGAGCAGTTACTCCTTGGTCGCCTCGATAGCTTCTTCGACCGCTTCCGGCGGAGGCGTTGCCTCAGCCTTCTCGTCTTTGATACCCAGCAGCTCCAGGTCGAAGACCAGAACGGAGTTGGCCGGGATCAGCGGGCTCGGGCTCTGCTCGCCATAGGCAAGTTCGCTCGGAATATACAGCTTGTACTTCTCACCTACGTGCATCAGTTGCAGTCCTTCGACCCAACCTGGAATCACGCCACCAACAGGCAGATCGATCGGCGTGCCACGCTTGATGGAGCTGTCGAAGACCGTACCGTCAGTCAGGGTGCCTTCGTAGTGAACAGTGACGACATCGTCCGGACCCGGCTGGGCGCCGTCGGATTCTTTGATCACTTCATACTGCAGGCCAGACTCAGTGGTCTTCACGCCTTCACGCTTGGCATTTTCTTCGAGGAACTTCTTGCCGGCGCTAACCGCCTCCTTGTTCATCTCGACCATGCGCTCTTCGGCACGAGTCTGCAGGTAAGCGAAGGCTTCCATCAGTTCTTCATCGGTCAGCTGCTGGTCTTTCTTGCCGAGCGCATCATCGATGCCTTGCGCGACGGCTGTCGAATCCAGATCAGCCAGGCCTTCCTGCGCCAGGCTCTTGCCCATATTCAGGCCGATGCCGTAGGAGGCTTTCTGCGCCGGCGTTTCCAGCTTAGCGCTGGTTTCCGAATCACAGCCCGCCAGGACCAGGCCAACCAGGGCTATCGCCGACGCCAAACGTTGAGGTCTCATTCTGTTTCCTTATTACCCAAGAAGTGGTGCAAAAACATTGCCGGAGCTTAGCAGCGAGCTCGGGCAGTGGCTACCGAGCACACCGCGCTAATAGGTAAAGACAGTGAAAAGCACAGAAGTGCCGCACGAAACGACGAAACAGATGAAGGGAAAAATCGAGGACAAAAAAAAGCGACCCTAAGGTCGCTTTTTTTGAGCTATCAAGGCGTTCAGTGGTCCTTGATGGCAAATTTGGCGCAGCGGACGGGACTCGAACCCGCGACCCCCGGCGTGACAGGCCGGTATTCTAACCGACTGAACTACCGCTGCGCTAAACCTCGAGTGGTGGGTGATGACGGGATCGAACCGCCGACCCTCTGCTTGTAAGGCAGATGCTCTCCCAGCTGAGCTAATCACCCGTTTGCTCTCGAAGTGGGGCGCATTCTAGAGATGGATCTGGACCTTGGCAACCCCCTTTTGAAAAAAAAATTGAAGAACTTACAAAGACTTAGGAAACACTCTGTTTAAGAGCCATTTTTGTGGTTTCCATCGGCATTGCTCCCGCGCAGGGTTGGCCTGCGTTCGCCAGAGGGGAATAATGCGCGCTTTGCTTTTACCGGAGTTTCCATCGCATGTGGTTTCGCAACCTGCTCGTCTACCGTCTCACTCAGAACATCCCTTTCGATGTCGAGACACTTGAAACCGCATTGGCCGCCAAGCCCGCCCGCCCCTGCGCCAGCCAGGAACTCAGTACCTACGGTTTCGTCGCCCCCTTCGGCAAGGGAGAGGATGCACCGCTGGTGCATGCCAGCCAGGGGTTCCTGCTGATCTCCACCCGCAAGGAAGAACGCATCCTGCCCGGCAGCGTGGTCAAGGACGCGCTGAAGGAAAAGGTAGACGAGATCGAAAACGAGCAGATGCGCAAGGTCTACAAGAAAGAGCGCGAGCAGCTCAAGGACGACATCATCCAGGCCTTCCTGCCTCGTGCATTTATTCGCAAGTCCGGCACATTCGCGGCCATCGCGCCGGAGCAAGGTCTGATCCTGGTGGATGCTTCCAGCCCGAAGCGCGCCGAAGATCTGCTTTCCACGCTGCGTGAAGCCATTGGTTCGCTACCGGTTCGCCCGCTGACCGTGAAAATTGCCCCATCGGCCACCATGACCGACTGGGTCAAGACGCAGAAAGCCGCGGACGACTTCTTTGTCCTCGACGAGTGCGAGCTGCGCGATACCCATGAAGATGGCGGCGTGGTGCGCTGCAAGCGTCAGGACCTCACCAGCGATGAAATCCAACAGCACCTGGAAGTCGGCAAGCAGGTGACGCAGCTGTCGCTGGGCTGGCAGGACAAGCTGTCCTTCGTGCTGGATGACAAGATGGTGATCAAGCGTCTGCGCTTCGAAGAGCTGCTGCAGGATCAGGCCGAGCAGGACGGTGGCGACGACGACCTCGGCCAGCAGGACGCCAGCTTCTTGCTGATGATGCTGACCTTCAAGGAGTTCCTCCCGGCGCTGTTCGAAGCGCTGGGTGGTGAGGAGATTCCGCAGGGCATCTGATCGGCCTTGTGCGCCGCCGGTTGAGACTGGCGGCTTAGACGCACGTTGATATGCCGAACCGGGCCGGGCCCATTGCCCGGACCATCGCATCGTGGACAATAGCGCCAGCTGAGGACGACCTCAGGCTGCACCACTCACCGGGGACGGCCCCACCCAATCACCGTCCTGCCGAGGTGCATATGTCCTGGATCATTCTGTTTCTTGCCGGCCTGTTCGAAATCGGCTGGGCTGTCGGGCTGAAATACACCGATGGCTTCACCCGTCCCCTTCCCACGCTGCTGACCATTGCGGCAATGGCCGCTAGTCTGGGCCTGCTCGGGCTCGCCATGAAAACGTTGCCACTGGGCACCGCCTATGCCGTGTGGACCGGGGTGGGCGCAGTGGGAACGGTGATCGCCGGCATCATCCTGTTCGGCGAATCGATGAGCCTGCTTCGCCTGGGTAGCGTGCTGCTGATCTGCATTGGCCTGCTTGGCCTGAAGCTCAGTCATTGAATGCACCAGGACGACTGGCGACAGAGACCGGTCGGATACAAACAGCACTGGCGGGATATGCCCCCCGCGGGCAGGGCCAGTCAATACGGCCGCTTCCCAGCCACCCAATGCCGCGGCTGAAGCGTTGCGACATGACGCTGCCGCTAGCGAATCGCAACCCACTCCCCGCCGCGTAATACCGAGGCAGATGCCCAAGCATAGAGGCCGTCCACCACAGAGAGCTTAGGAACAAGCCTCTGCACGAGCTCCCAACCATACCGCTCGTCATAAAAGCGTCGATAAACAAGCGAATCGACATTTATCTGTCACGACCAACTTCTAGGATTGATGAAGTTCCAGGACTGATTCGCAGTAGCTGCCGCCTAGCAGACCTGCGCAGCCGCCCAGTCAGGAGCGACACGCATACAAAATCCATGGAGAGATTAAATGTTCAAGTGCAAGCCCCTCGCAGCCGCCATCATCGCGATTCTGGCCACCCAGGCACACGCCGCAGACAACAGCGCAGAACAGAATCAGTCCGGTGCGGACAACATTGTGGAAGTCACCCAGACTGGCGGTCAGGACAACCTTTCTTATCAGGCCCAGACAGGGGCAGGCAACGATGGCATGGTGACCCAGACCGGGGCCACGATGTCCGATGCCGTGCAAACCCAGACTGGCAACCAGAACTTCGCTGACATCGTCCAGACCACGACCGAGCAAACCGAAGCGATCCAGCTGCAGGACGGCGAGAACCATGACGCGAGCATCGTTCAGAGCGACTCCTTCGGCGCCACCGCCCGCCAGTACCAGCAGGGCAGCTTCAACACGGCATACACCGAACAGACCGCCGCTGACCTGAGCACCGCCGTGATCGACCAGGACGGCAGCGACAACTTTGCCGAGTCCATTCAGAGCAGCACAGAGCTGAGCGTTTCGGAGCAGCGCCAGGTCGGCAATGACAACGTCTCGCTGGTCTGGCAGGAAGGCGGCGCGCGCAATGATGGCGTGGTCAATCAGGAAGGCAACGGCAACGAAGCGACCGTCTATCAGATGAACGTCTTGGACTCCATCGCCGATATCGACCAGCAAGGTGATCTGCAGGTCGCGTCCGTTACGCAGGGAGGCACCGATCACAGCGCAGATATCGAGTCCAACGGACTGCAGAACGAAGCCTATATAGACCAGAGCGGCTCGCTGCAGACCGCATCGATCTACCAGGACGGCACCGCCAACAGCGCCGACATCTTCCAGGTAGGCGATGGCAACACCGCCAGCACCGAGCAAACCGGGAACAACAACTATGCCATCGTCGATCAAGACGGCAGCATGCAAACCGCTTCGCTGCGACAGGCAGGTGAATACAACGAGGCCTATGTCACTCAGGAAGGCACCGATCATCTGATCGATTTCGCCCAGGACGGCACCGACAACCTGCTCACGGTGACCCAAACCGGAAATGGCAACGAGCTGACCGGCTCCAGCTACGGCGACAACAACCGTGTGGATGTACTGCAGGGCGGCGACCTCAACGTGGCCGACATTCAGCAGATCTACGGCTCAGACAACGAGGTCAGCCTGACACAGACTGGCGAAGCCAATCTCGCGCAAGTCATGCAAGGCGGTGCCGGCAACCACGCGATGCTGACCCAGAGCGGCATGGGCGACTCTGCAATCGTGTCGCAGATGGGTTCGGGCAACATGGCCACCGTGACTCAGCAGTAATGCGTATGGCAGCCGGCCTCCGGTCGGCTGCCATACATCTTCAATACGCCATCAACCGCTGCCATGCCTAACATGCCGGTTCAGATCAACTCTGATCGGCAGCCTTGGCTGCGGCTTCCCTTACCGCATCGGCACTGGTCGGTCGCACCACCCGCGACAATTCCTGCCCAAGGCGGACGAATACCAGCGTTGGCCACAATTTGACGCGGTAGCTGCGCCCGAGCGGCCGCCCCTGGCCATCTTCGATCTTGATGTGGTTGATCTGCGGAAAATCAGCCAAAGCCCGCTCGACATGCGGCTCCGCGGAACGGCAATGGCCGCACCAATTGGTGCCAAAGTCGAGCACTGTTATCCCGTCCAGCGAATCGACCTCGGAACGTGTGATGGTTTCTGTCTTGTATAAGTCGGCCATGCTTCATCTCCGGTCCTGTTCTCTTAATCGACCCCGACTCGACGCGAGCGATCCATGCCCTTGCTTGAGCACGCTGAGATGCATGACGCCTTAACCCTTGGTGCCCTGAATGCAGACACTTGCTGCCTAGCGCCGGTCGCCACGTAACAGACTGACTTGCGCCTGTAGCTGCTCACGACTGGCTTCGCTGGCGACGACAGGCGAACTGGCGACTAGATCTACCTGCGACCAGATCCGCCGGAAGAAGCCTTTATCCGGATCGCGACTGAAAAAGCTGCCCCACAGCCCTCGCAGGGCCATCGGCACCACGGGCACAGGATTGGCCTCGAGGATGCGCTCGACTCCCGCCTTGAACTCGTTGATGTCGCCGTCGGTGGTGAGCTTGCCTTCGGGGAAGATGCACACCACTTCGCCATCGCTGAGGTAGCGGCTGACGCGCTCGAACGCCTGGGTGTAGATCGCCTCGTCTTCGTGTCGCGCAGCGATGGGCACTGCGCCTGCCGTGCGAAAGATGAAGTTCAACACCGGGATGCGGAAGATCTTGTAGTACATGACGAAGCGAACGGGTCGGCGCACCGCTCCGGCAATCAACAGCGCATCAACGAAGGACACGTGGTTGCAGACCAGTACCGCCGGCCCCTCATCCGGGATCGCATCAAGTCCTTGCTGGCGCACCCTATACATGGAGTGGCCGAGCAACCAGACCAGGAAGCGCATGCTGAATTCCGGCACGATGCTGAAGATATAGGCGCTCACGGCCACGTTCATCAGCGACACCACGAGAAACAGCTGCGGAATCGACAGTCCCACGACACTCAGCAGCAAGATCGCCACAATCGCAGAAATGACCATCAGCAGCGCATTGAGAATATTGTTTGCCGCCACCACCCGCGCCCGCTCGTGCTCAGCGGTGCGCGACTGAATGAGCGCATACAGCGGCACAATATAAAACCCGCCGAATACACCGATCCCCAGCACCGAGGCGAGAATCCACCAGGCCTGCCCGATACTCAGCAGCGTTTGCCAGTCGTGAGGCACTGCAGCCTGCGGAAAGTCGCCCGAACACCACCACAGCAGCAGACCGAACAGCGTCAGGCCAAAGGAACCGAACGGCACCAGGCCGATTTCAACCTTGTGTCCTGAGAGCCGTTCGCAGAGCAGCGATCCGAGGGCGATGCCCACTGAGAAAACCGTCAGGATCAGCGTGACGACGGTTTCATCGCCGTGCAGCAGATCCTTCGAATAGGCCGGGATCTGCGTGAGATAGGTCGCGCCGAGAAACCAGAACCAGGAGTTACCAATCAGCGAGCGCGACACCGAGAGGCGCTGTCCCAGGCCCATGCGCAGGATCGCGCCGGTCTGACGAAACAGATTCCAGTCCATCTCGAGTGTCGGTAAGGACGCACCGGTCGCAGGCACGGCTCGGCTGGCGAGATAGCCGGCAACCGCTACCAGTACCACGCTGCCTGCTATCAGCTGCGCATACCCGTCAGTGGCCATCATGACGCCAGCCGTGATGGTGCCAGCAAGAATGGCCAGAAAAGTCCCCATCTCCACCAGCGCGTTGCCACCGACCAGCTCGTGATCCTCGAGCAGCTTGGGCAATACGGAATATTTGACCGGCCCGAACAGCGCGGACTGGGTGCCCATGCAGAACAGCACGGCCAGCAGCAACGGCAGGTTGCCGAGCAGCATGCCCGCGCCGCCAGCGAGCATGATGAAAATCTCACCGGCTTTGATTGCCCGGATCAGTCGCTCCTTGGCGTACTTCTCGCCAAGCTGGCCACCCAGCGCCGAGAACAGGAAGAACGGCAGGATGAACAACAGCGCGCACAGGTTGATCAGCAGGCTGCTGTCGGCATTCGTGCCGATCTTGTAGAGGATCGCCAGGATCAGCGCCTGCTTGAACAGATTGTCGTTGAAGGCCCCTGACAGTTGCGTCAGGAAGAACGGCAAGAAGCGCCGCTTACCGAACAGAGTGAACTGGGAATGAGGCTTGGTCATCGATCCGCTTCCATGGAAAACATGTTGGTTCTTTGAGCCTCCAGGGTCCGGCAAAAGCACAGCACTGCCACGCGCGTGTCGCGGACTGGGCGATACGTCACAGCGGCAACTGCCCGAACGCCCAGCGCAACAGAAAGAAGGCCAGCAACCCGCCCGCGATAGTTGCCAGCAGGTTTCGGCTGAAGGCCGCGATCAGGATCGACAGCACGCCCGCCAGCAGATAGGCGTTACGCCAGTCCAGCCACCATTCGCCTGCTGGCATCAGCATTCCTGGCACCACGATGGCGGTCAGCACCGCGACCGGCACGTAATGCAGCCCCTGCTCCACCAGGCGTGGAAAGCGCAGGTTGGGCCAGGCGAAGAAGCTGAATCGAGTCAGAAAGGTGATCGCCAACATTCCGAGAATAAGTAGCCAGATCTGCATCAGCACACCTCCGTTTGAAGCTGCCTCTCGGCCCGGCGCTCCAACCAGACACCCACGACAATGCCGGCCAGCGCGGCGGCGATCAGACCGAGCTTGTAGGGCAGTTCCCAGGTCAACAGCGCGACGACCGCTGCCACCAGCGCTGATGCCACCTGCGGGCGGGTGCGCATCATGGGTACGGCGATGCCGATAAAGGTGGCAATCATGGCGAAGTCCAAGCCCCAACTGGCAACGTTTGGCACAGCTTGACCAAAGGCGATACCAGCCAGTGTCGCCAGCTGCCAGCTCAGGTACATGGTCAGCGCAGCACCGAGGAAGAACCAGTGCTTGTGCGGCGATGCGTCATCGCGCGCATATCGATGCTGGATCACGGCGAAAGCTTCATCGGTCAGCCAGAACGCCAGCGGCACACGCCAACGGCCAGGAAGGTGCCGAACGAAGGGCTGCATCGAGGCGCTGTAGAGCGCGTGGCGCAGATTGACGACGAAGGTCGTGAGCAGCACCACCGCTGCCCCAACGCCACCGGTGATCAAGGTGATGGCAATGAACTGCGCCGAGCCGGCGAAGACCAGGGCAGACATGCCCATGGCCTGCCAGCCGGACAGCCCAGCACCTATGGCCAGGGTTCCGAAAATGATGCCGAACGGAATCGCGCCGACGATAAGCGGCAGAATATCGCGGCAACCGTGCAAGAACTCTTGCGAGCGGGACATCGGGGCTCCTTAGGTATGCACCGCAAACGATGATGAGCTACGCACCGCCGTCGTGGCCGGAGCATAGGGAAGGTTGAAGACAGGCGGATGAACGCTGAAGCAGCGCTGGAGGGGCCCAACATTACCCCAAGTCGAGGCCCGAGGGCGATGGCCGGCACCTGAGGTGTTGATACCGGCCGAAATCCAAAAAGTCGAACCGAACTCGGGCGGCCAGCTAGGGTTCAGCGCATGTGTTCTCCAGCAAACGCTTGACGGCCGGCCACTCGCGGTCGGTGATGCTGTACAGCGCGGTGTCATCCAGGCGGCCGTCGGCGAGGCGGCGGTGATTGCGCAAAAGCCCCTCCCGCTGGGCTCCGAGCTTTTCGATGGCGCGCTGGGAGCGCAGATTGCTCACCGCGGTTTTCAGCTGCAGACGCACCAGCTGCCAGTCCTCGAAGGCATGCCTGAGCAACAGGTATTTGATCGCAGCATTGAGCCCGCTGCCATGCTCGACCTTGTCCAGCCAGGTCCAACCCAGTTCTGCGGCTGGCAGCGAAGGATTGAAATCAGCAAAGCGGGTGGTGCCAACAATGCGTCCGGCCATGCGCAGGGTGAAGACCACGGCACGACCCTGATCCTGATCGGCGAGCGCCAGGCGATACCAGTCGGGGCGCAAAGGCCCGCTCAGGTAGATCAGTTCGTCGCGGTTGTGGTTGGCCAGTTCGACCAGGGCCGGGATATCGGCGTCCACCAGCGGCTCCAACCGCAGCGCTCCCCGCTGCAAGGTGACTGGCCCTGGCATGAACATCGCGGTTTCTCCTGACATGGATGGAATGAGGCGCTGCTGTTATCTCAGCGGCGACGGTAAGTGTGCCGGGGCATGAATGACCAGCGCGGCGCGACCAAGCGGACGTGCACCTCGGTGGCTCGCTCCTGCTCAACGGCAATCACGCGGTACTGACTCTGCAAATTGCCACTATGACCAAGCAGGTTGTCTATCGCAGGGCTTTGCGCCGGATCCAGCCATACCTGCCGCGCTCATGCGACCATGGTCGCAGCCGCAACACGCCGCCCCGTTTTACTGCGAAACTTTACCCATTCAACTATCAACGAGCGGTAATTCCGGCCATCCGAAACCTGCAGAGTTTGAGCAGCACCCAAGCACTATCCCGGTAGCCTCCCATCTATCGGCTGCGCCTGAACGCAGCTCGAGTGATCAGGCCGCCTACCGGGCAAACGTGAGTGCTGCCCAACCCGGTATGACTCGACCACCCGGCAGAAATGGCCAGGCTGAAGCCCGCTTGATTTATGTGTATCTGGAGTTCGCATGTCGTTGTCCGGTGGGCTGATTGCGCTGGTCGCCCTCACTTATATGGCCGTGCTGTTTGCCATTGCCTTCTACGGCGATCGCAACCGCAGCCAGTTGTCGCCGCGGGTTCGTGCCTGGGTTTATAGCCTGTCGCTGGCGGTCTATTGCACCAGCTGGACCTTTTTCGGCGCGGTCGGCCAGGCGGCTGAACAACTCTGGGCCTTCTTGCCGATCTACCTTGGCCCGATTCTGCTGATGCTGCTGGCGCCTCAGGTCATTCAGAAGATGATCATGATCAGCAAGCAGGAAAACATCACTTCGATTGCCGACTTTATTGCGGCGCGATACGGCAAGTCGCAGCCGCTGGCGGTGGTGGTGACGCTTATCTGCCTGGTCGGCGTGCTGCCCTACATCGCACTGCAGCTCAAGGGCATCGTCCTTGGCGTGAACCTACTGGTGGGCAATGAAGGCGAGGCTGCAGCCGGCTCCGGCGCGCAGGACACCGCGCTGATCGTGTCGATGGTGCTGGCGTTGTTCACCATTCTGTTCGGCACTCGCAACCTGGACGTGACCGAGCACCACCGCGGCATGGTCCTGGCTATTGCTTTCGAGGCATTGGTCAAGCTGTTTGCCTTTCTTGCGATCGGCGCCTTTGTCACCTTTGGCCTGTTCGATGGTTTCGGCGACTTGTTCAACCGCGCCCACGACGCGCCCGAACTCTCGGCGTTCTGGCAGGAGACGGTGAACTGGCCAGCCATGATGGTGCAGACCACCGTCGCGCTGATGGCGATCGTTTGCCTTCCCCGCCAGTTCCACGTAACGGTGGTGGAAAACATAGAACCGCGCGACTTCCGCCTGGCCCGCTGGGTATTCCCGCTGTATCTGGTGCTGGCCGCCGTGTTCGTCATCCCGATCGCCCTTGCGGGTCAGTTGCTGTTGCCCAGCGGCGTCAGCCCGGACTCCTTCGTGATCAGCCTGCCGCTGGCAGAGTCGCATCCAGCCCTGGCCCTGCTCGCCTTCATTGGCGGGGCGTCAGCGGCGACCGGCATGGTCATCGTGGCCAGCGTGGCGCTGTCGACCATGGTCTCCAACGACATGCTGCTGCCCTGGTTGCTGCGTCGCAAGGAAGCAGAACAGCCGTTTGAAGTGTTCCGCCACTGGATGCTCTCGGTGCGCCGGATCAGCATCGTCGCGATCCTGCTGCTGGCTTATGTCAGCTATCGCCTGCTGGGCTCCAACGCGAGCCTGGCGACCATCGGCCAGATCGCCTTTGCCGCGCTCACTCAGTTGGCACCAGCCATGGTCGGCGCCCTGTACTGGAAGCAGGCTAACCGCCGCGGCGTGTTTGCCGGACTTACCGCCGGCGGATTGATCTGGATTTACACCCTGATCCTGCCGCTGCTCGGCTGGCCGCTGGAAATGTTCCCCGGCCTGCAGTGGATGTACACAGCCGATCTGCCATTCAACACCAGCGCGTTGACGCTTGGCGTCACCCTGTCGCTGGTGGGCAACGCGACGCTGTTCTTCTGGGTGTCCATCCTGTCGCAGACGCGCGTTGCCGAACACTGGCAGGCCAGCCGTTTCATCGGTCAGGAAATCCACTCCACCGCGAGCACCCGCCGGCTGCTTGCCGTGCAGGTGGAGGACCTGCTCTTGCTGGCCTCGCGTTTCGTTGGTGCCGAGCGCGCCGAACTCAGCTTCCAGCGCTTCGCCCGGCGTCACGGTCACGACTATTCGCCCCGGCAGCAGGCCGACGGTCAATGGATCGCCCATACAGAGCGACTGCTGGCCGGGGTACTGGGCGCCTCGTCCACCCGTGCCGTGGTCAAGGCTGCGCTGGAAGGCCGGGACATGCAGGTCGATGACGTGGTGCGCATCGTCGGCGAAGCCTCCGAGGTGCTGCAGTTCAACCGTGCACTGCTGCAAGGAGCAATCGAGAACATTACCCAGGGCATCAGCGTGGTCGACCAGTCGCTGCGGCTGGTGGCCTGGAACCACCGCTATCTGGAAATGTTCGAGTACCCGGACGGGCTGGTCTACATCGGCCGCCCGATCGCCGACATCATCCGCTACAACGCCGAACGGGGCCTTTGCGGTCCCGGTGATGCCGATACGCACGTAGCCAAGCGGCTTTACTGGATGCGTCAGGGCCGTGCGCACACCTCGGAGCGCACCTTCCCCAACGGCCGGGTGGTCGAGCTGATCGGCAACCCCATGCCCGGTGGCGGCTTCGTCATGAGTTTCAGCGACATCACCGCCTACCGTGACGCCGAACGTGCCCTGAAAGAAGCCAATGAAGGCCTCGAACAGCGCGTCAGCGAACGCACGCAGGAACTGTCCAAACTGAACAAGGCGCTGACGGCCGCGAAGAGTGCGGCCGAAGCGGCCAGCCAGTCGAAGACACGCTTCCTTGCCGCAGTCAGTCATGACCTGATGCAGCCCCTGAACGCGGCGCGGCTGTTTTCCGCCGCGCTGTCGCACCAGCACGACGCCCTGCCGGTAGAAGCGCGGGACCTGGTGCGTCATCTGGACAGCTCTCTGCGCTCCGCCGAGGACCTGATCTCCGATCTGCTCGATATCTCGCGGCTGGAAAACGGTCGCATCACACCCGACCGCAACCCCTTCCCGCTGGCGACCCTGTTCGACACCCTGTCCACGGAGTTCACCATGCTTGCCGCCGAACAGGGCGTCGACTTCAGGGTGCATGGCAGTCGTTTGCGGGTCGACAGCGATATCCGCCTGCTGCGCCGAGTGCTGCAGAACTTCCTCACCAACGCCTTCCGTTACGCCAAGGGCCGCGTGGTGCTGGGAGTGCGTCGCCAGGGCTCCTCGTTACGTCTTGAGGTGTGGGACCACGGCCCGGGCATCGCCGAGGACAAACTGCGCGTGATCTTCGAAGAATTCAAACGGCTGGACAGCCATCAGACGCGCGCCGAGAAGGGTCTTGGGTTGGGTCTGGCCATCGCAGATGGCTTCTGCCAGGTGCTCAATCATCCACTGGCGGTTCGCTCCTGGCCCGGCAAAGGCAGCGTGTTCAGCGTGACCGTGCCAATCGCCAGCCAGGTGCTGCGACAGGCCACCAGCAACGGCAAAGGCGAAGCGCAGCAAACCGCCCTGACCGGCATTCAGGTGCTCTGCATCGACAACGAAGACAGTATTCTGGTGGGGATGAACAGCCTGTTGTCACGCTGGGGCTGCCAGGTCTGGACGGCCAGTAACCGGGCCGAATGCGAGGCATTACTGCGCGAGGATGTGCGTCCGCAACTGGTGCTGGTCGACTACCACCTGGACCATGGTGAGACAGGTTCGGAGCTGATGGCCTGGCTGCGTACCCGCCTCGGCGAGCCGGTTCCCGGGGTGGTGATCAGCGCTGACGGGCGTCCGGAGTTGATTGCCGCGATCCACGCGGCGGGGCTGGATTTTCTCCCCAAGCCGGTCAAGCCTGCCGCGCTGCGCGCACTGATGAGCCGTCACGTTCCACTGCATTGATGCCGCGTTGCGCCAGCGCAAGCCGCCATGGCAGCGAGACGGCTAGACTGATGTCATCAGAAGTTGCTGACGGCCTTTGCCCATGACGCTCGAATTACTGTTGAACCTGGCGACCGCTCTCGGCGTGGGCCTGCTGATCGGCACGGAACGAAGCTGGAGCGGCGGTGACCAGGAAGGCCAGGAGATGGCCGGCATTCGCACCTTCGGCCTGGCGGGACTGTTTGGCGGTCTGGCTGCACTGAGCGCCAGTCACTTCGGTATGCCCGCCTGGATTGCAATGTTCGTCGTGCTGGCCCTGTTGACGATTGCCGGCTATGTAATCGAATCCCGCACCAATAGCGACCACGGCATGACCACCGAGATGGCGCTGCTGCTGACCTTCCTGCTGGGCAGCCTCGCGGTCGCGGAGAGTCGCTTGCTGGCCGCCTCCGTGGCGATCGTCGTAGCGCTGCTGTTGAGCCTGAAGGCGCGACTGCACGGCGCGCTGCACAAGCTCAACGAGGCCGAGCTGAGCGGTGTGCTGAAACTGCTGTTCATTTCCGTGGTGCTGCTGCCAGCGCTACCGAATCAGGGCTATGGACCCTGGCAGGCTTTCAACCCCTACACCACCTGGTGGATGGTGGTGCTGATCGCCGGCATTGGCTTTGCCGCCTATGTCGCCATCCGTCTGCTGGGCACCCGACACGGATTGATGGTCACGGCGCTGCTGGGCGGCATTGTTTCATCCACGGCGATGACCATCACCCTCGCCCGGCTGGACTCAGGGAAAATGCGCCATGCCTTGGCCGCCGGTCTTCTGGCAACCTCGGCGCTGATGTTCCCGCGGGTGCTGCTGGAAGTCGGGGTGGTCAATCGGGCGTTGCTACCGGCATTGCTTGCGCCGATGCTGACGGCCGGTCTGATCTATGCCGCCGGTGCGTTGTTTTACTACTTGCGCGCCGGTCAGCAGCACGACAACACCGCCGAGCCGCCCTTGAAGAACCCCTTCGAACTGGGCCCCGCGCTGCGTTTTGCTGGCCTGTTAGTACTCATCCTGTTCCTCGTCGAAGCCGCGCAACGTGGGCTTGGCGATGCGGGGGTCTATCTGGTTTCCCTGTTGTCCGGGCTGACTGATGTGGATGCCATCACCCTGTCACTGGCCAACAGCGCCCGGACCGACCTGGCGGAGCAGGTCGCGGTGCAGGGAATCTTTCTCGCCGCGCTGAGCAACAGCCTGGTCAAGGGTGGCCTGATCGTCTTTATCGGCGGGCGTACCCTGGCGTTGCTGACCTTGCCGTTCATGCTCAGCGGTCTGCTGGCCGGCCTGGGGGTGTTGTGGCTGCTGTGACAGAGACGCGCGCTATTCCTCGGCCTCAAGCGGCGCCTCGGCCCCGGCGCGCTCGAGCCAGTCGGTCGGCAGGCGCTTGCTCGCCCGTGCACCCAACAACTTGAGCTGTTCGGCACGGCTCACTAGATTGCCGCGCCCATCGGTGAGCTTGTTGCGCGCACCGAGGTAAGCCTTGTCCAGTTGCTGCAGGCGGCTGCCGATTTCGTCCAGATCCTGAATGAACGCCGCGAACTTGTCGTACAGCGCCCCGGCACGCTCGGCGATTTCGCGGGCGTTCTGGCTCTGTCGCTCCTGGCGCCAGAGGCTGTCGATCACCCGTAGCGTCGCCAACAACGTCGTCGGGCTGACGATCACAATGTGCTTGCTGTAGGCCTCCTGAAACAGCTCCGGGTCGCTTTGCAACGCCGCCGCGAACGCACCTTCGATCGGCACGAAAAGCAGAACGAAATCCAGACTCTGCAGCCCCTCGAGTCGCTGATAGTCCTTGAGCGACAAGCCCTTCAGATGGTTGCGCAAGGACAGCACGTGCTGCTTGAGTGCCAGCACACGGCTGCCTTCATCCTCGGCACTGATCATCGCCTGGTAGGCGGTCAGGCTGACCTTGGCGTCCACCACGACCTGCTTGTCGCCGGGCAGCTGAATCAGGACGTCGGGCTGAAAGCGTTCGCCATCGGCGCTCCTGAGACTGACCTGAGTATGGTATTCGCGGCCTTTTTCGAGGCCGGCATGCTCAAGCACCCGCTCAAGGATCAACTCGCCCCAGTTGCCCTGAGTCTTCTGCCCCTGCAGCGCGCGAGTCAGGTTGGTCGCTTCATCACCGAGGCGCTGATTGAGCTGCTGCAACCGCTCCAGCTCCTTGGCCAGGGAAAAGCGCTCACGCGCCTCGTTCTGGTAGCTCTCCTCGACGCGCTTCTCGAATGACTGAATTCGTTCTCTAAGCGGATCGAGCAGCTGCCCAAGTCGCTCATGGCTGGTCTCGGCAAAACGCTGCTCGCGCTCCTCGAAGATCTTGCCCGCCAGCTCGGCAAACTGCGCCCGCAACTCATCGCGCGCACCCTGAAGATCTTCCAGGCGCTGCTCGTGGGTTTTCTGCTGTTCGTTCAATTCGGCTGTAACCCCGGCGTGAGCGGCGCTCAGCGCGCGCAGCTCGGCTTGCTGAGCATCGCGCTCGGCCTGCAGGTCATCAAGGGTTTCGCGGGTTTCCAGGCGCTGAGCCTGCAGCCATTCGGTTTCCCGCCGCAGCACAGCGGCTTCCGCCTGCAGCGCCGCCCGGGCTTCATGCAGGTCGGCCTGCTCCTGACGACTGGTTTCCAGCTGTGCGCCGAGACCTTCCTGCGCCATGACAGCCTGACTCAGCCGCTCGTCCAGCAACGAAAGCTCAGCCCGCTGCAGGGACAGGCGCCGTTGCAGTGACAACGTGACGACGGCGAGTAATAAACAGAGGGCACCGAGACCGGCTGCTAGATAGAGGGGATCGAGAGGCATGTACGGCTCCGGCTGAACTGCCCGGCAGTATAGCCAGCCAGCCCGTACAGGTCAGGCCGGCCCGTCTGCGACGCCGAATCTAGCGCTTGGCCGGCAGCCGCAAAAGGATGCGCGAGGCTTCGGCCGAGCCCTGGGCCGCAGCCTGTTCCAGCCAGTGGCGCGCTTTGGACAGCTCGCGGTGCTGCCCCTGACAGTAAAGCTGACCGAGCTCGAGCTGGGCCTGACGGTCGCCGGCTCTTGCTGCCTGGCGCAGCAGTTCGAAACCGATGCGGCGATCACGCTGGCTGTCGCAGTCATGACAGAGCAAGCGTCCCAGTCGGCTCTGTGCTTCAACTACACCTTCGAGTGCCGGCTGCTTGAGCATCCGACCCGCGATACGTTTAACACTCTTGGTCTGTCCTAGACGCTGGCTGTCCAGCAGCCACAACGCCATGCGCATCGGCAGGCGTGGAGAAGATGATGTGCTCTCGAGCGGGCTCGAGGCGAGTGGACGCGTTCTCATGGTCACCGAATGGTTCGGGGGAACAAGGGCGCGCACTCTACTCCTTTTTTCACAGAGTTAAAGTCTTGAAAAAATCGGAAATACAGGATCTGGTTCACACAATTTTTTAATCCACAGAACCTGTGGATAAGTCTGTGGGCAAACAGGTTACAAATTCCCCTAGCGCCTATGGTTAGTGGGCTCGAGTTAAACTGGCGTTTTTTTCGCCAACGCAAAATATGCTTATTTTTCAATTAGTTATTGCAGATATAAGCTTCCGCTTGGTTTGCGACAGATTGTCATAAGCGCTTGACAAGGCATGCTGGCAGATGTGCACAAGTTTGGCGCAGCCCTCTCCAAACGCCCGCCAGAGCGCTATTCCTGGCCTTGCCGCTGGTTTCCTGGGAACTTTCCAAGTGAAGATCAGTCTCGCGCGACACGCATCGGCGCCGGTCGCAAGCGCGCCATGACCGGCCTATGCTAGAGCATCGATTTTCAGCGGAACGGGTCATGACAAAGCGGCGGACAATCCTCGTCTGGGCGGTTGCCGGCCTGACTCTACTCATCCTTGGGTTCGGGTTTTACGCAGGCTTTCGCTGGCAGCAGCTGAAGCGTGACCTGGGGATCGTCACGCTTGAAGTGAGCGGACCGCGCCTGACACTCAGCCACCTTGCCGTGCGACAGATTGTCCTTGTCAGACAGCCATCAGCCGACGAACGGCTCGCAGTATTTCTCGATGACCTACGGCTCGACTTTGCAGACGGTTGGCAATTGCTGCCGCTGCAGTCACTGCGCATCAAGCGCCTCGACGCGCAGTGGCAGCCCCCGTCGAGCAACGATGACAACCCGCCCTTCTCTTTGCCCGACTTTAATCAACTGGTCGACTGGTCAGCCTGGTTGCCGCGACAAGCACAGATCGACTTGCTGGACCTGACCGTGCCCTGCGCAAGCGGAACCTGCCAAGCTCAAGGGCAACTGACGTGGAGGCTTGGCGAGCACGCCCCCCTGCCCGCCACGCTCGATCTGCAGCTGGACCATCAGACGCACCGCCTGGCGCTGGAGCTGCAAGCCAACGAGCAAGACAGCGACACCCATCTGGATCTCGATCTCCAGCTCGACGGTCAGCAGCGCTTGAGCATGCAAAACCAGCTGACGGCGAACAGCGACTCGACACTCTGGCGCGGCACATTGGCCATGAACGAATTGCCGGAAGCGCCCTGGCTGCTGGATTGGCTGAGTGAATGGCTGGCTTATTCGGCGCCAGCGCTGCCGGCACTGCCGGAGCAGATGCGGATCGGCGCAGGCTGGGCATTGCAGATCGACACGCAGGCTCTGCCGCAGGATTGGAAAGCGCTGAACGGCGAACTGCGGTTGTCGGCCAATTTGCCGGCGCCATGGCCAGTGGTCGGCCTGGGCCAGGTACAGGGTCAGTTGGACCTCAGCGTTCGTGCCGATGACGGCCTCTGGATACCAACCGAACTGAACGGCGATCTCACCCTGCAGCCGGTCGCCGATCTGTTCGCCGGATTGCCGGACCAACTGCGCCCACGGGCCGTCAGCCTCAAGATCGTTCCGGCACAGAATGACCAGGCACCTCAGACACTGCCCTTGAATGTGCAACTGGCTGCCAGCGGTCCCTCGCCTATGACGCTCGATACGCACCTGGTACTACAAACCGCTGCGCCCTATACAGCGGCCTTTGACCGCACCCAGGTCAAGCTGCGCAGCCCGGCGATCAAAGGGGCGGACTTCAGCTTGAAAGGCCTCGAAGCGGATCTGCGATTAAGCGGACGGGTTTCACAACAGGACGCGACCGTTCGCCTGGAAAAAGGCTCGAAGCTACGGCTGAACAGCCTGACAGCCGCCTCAGACCTAGCAGCCAGCACGCTGATGATGGAGCTGGCGGGGCTCGGCGCTGAGGTAAGCTTCAGCGATGGTCAGATTCAGAGTTTGGGGGTCACTGGAAAAACAGCCGTAACCGCCGGTGAAGTGAAGCAGCCCGCCTTGCGTCCTCAGGGCTGGCGCTGGAGCGGCACGCTCAATGCGGACCAGTCACAAATCTCGCTCGACGGCCCGCTGAGCAACGACGCCGGAATCAGCCTGCCGTTGAAGCTGTCCCACAACCGGGTCGACAGCGCGACTCGACTCAATGTCAGCCTGCCGGAGCTGTTCCTGCGTGCTGGCAACCCGCTGGCCGCGACCCTCGCCGATTGGCCGCCACTGCTGGAACTGAACAACGGCCGCATGCAGGCCCAGGCGCAACTCAACCTGCCCGGCAGCGGCGCACTTGCGGCAACGGCCAAGCTCAGCGCAAAGGGGCTGGGGGGTATTTACGACCGCACCGAACTCAGTGGGCTCGATGCTGAGCTGTCAGCCGTCCTGCGGCGCAATCAACTGCGGCTGGACGTGTCAGAACTGACGCTGCGCGAAGCCAATCCTGGCTTTACCTTTGGCCCTCTGCGCTTTGCCGGCGAGTATGCGGCTCAGCTCGACACACTCGCTCAGGGGCGCCTGGCCTGGAGTACCGCTGAGGTGCGGCTGCTCGGTGGTCGCCTATGGCTGGAACCAGGCGCGGCCGACCTCGCGGCAGGTACCCAACAATTGCATGCCCATCTGCGCGGCCTGCAATTGCCTTTGTTGCTCGAAGCCTATCCTGCCGAAGGACTTACCGGCACCGGCGTGATCGATGGAGAACTGCAGCTGCAGCGCAGCGAAGCCGGTATCAGTATCGAGCAAGGCTCGCTGCAGGCGCGCGAGCCTGGAGGCGCGCTGCAATTCCGCTCGCCGAAGATCCAGGCCCTGGGGCAGGCCAACCCGGCGATGCGCCTGGTGACCGAGGCACTGGATGACTTCCACTACGATCTTCTGGCCAGCGACGTACATTACGCCGCTGACGGAAAGCTGGATCTGGGACTGAAACTGCACGGAAGAAACCCAGCACTGGAAAGCGGCCGCCCGATCAACTTCTCGATCAATCTGGAGGAAGACATTCCAGCGCTGCTGACCAGCCTTCAGTTATCCGACCGGGTCAGCGAAACCATTCAACGGCGCGTGCAGGAACGCCTCAGATAAGGCACTGTAACGCCGTCCTCGACCTGGAGATGCCGTCATGCGGTTGCCCCACCCGATCAGCATTATACTGCTCGCCCTCCTCGCCAGCGCCTGTACGCCACGCGTAGAGCTCGCCGTGCCCAACGAGCCAATCAACATCAACCTCAACGTGAAAATCGAGCACGAGATCTACATCAAGGTCGACAAACAGCTCGACTCGATCATCAATGAAGACAGCGGCCTGTTCTGAGGAGCGTTATGAAGACCTATCTGAAATTCGGAACCCTGCTGCTGGCGCTGTGCCTCGCCCTGCCGGCCGCGGCCATGACACTCAACGAAGCCATGTCTGCGCTCGGCCAAGCCAAGGCCAGCGGCCAGCTCGGCGAAAAGCCCGACGGCTATCTGGGTGTGGTGCAGAGTGGTGGCCAGGCTGAAGAAATCGCCAGCCAGATCAACCAGGCGCGGCGCGCCGAGTACTATCGTCTGGCGCAGAAGAACGGCATCGGTGTCGCTGACGTCGAGGCGATTGCCGGCAAAAAAGCCATCGAGAAAACCCCAGCTGGACAGATCATTCAGCTGAACGGCAACTGGATCAAAAAGTAAGCGAAGCCTCCGCGGGGTGCATCCGCACCCCGTTTCTTTTCGACCTTAGAACCAGGTCGAAACCGTCAGCGAGCCGAACTGATCGTGCTGGTCTTGCCCGTTGAATTCACGGGTGCGCCAGACCCTGGCGAAAGCCAATTGCCAACTGTTCCAGGTCAGCGCGACGCCTGCTTTGGCATCGCCAACCCACTCGTTTGGGTCTACCGAGTGGCTGTCCTTGAACGTATTGCCTTCGAGCAACATGTTTTGCGCCATGTAGCGCCCTTCGACGTCCGCGAACAGGCTCCAGGCGAAGCCGCCGCCCTGATTGAAAAACATACTGCCACTTTGGGCGGGCGCCACTGCCGGAATACTGAAGCTGCGCTCCAGCCGCTGCCCGATGCGCAAGCCGAACCCGGCAGAACCGTAGGTATAGAGATTGCCCAGCGCAAAACCGGCACTCGGGCCGTATTCGAACTCCAGCCCGCCAAGGCGTTGCTGCTGCCACCAGCGGTACTGGTAAGCGAGGTTGACGAAGGGTTCGTTGCGCAGCTGGTTGTCCCAGCCGCGCGGGTCGTCGCTATTGGTGATTTCATGGACCCGGCGCTGAATTTTCTCGCCACCGGCCGCCGGGCCGACGATACCGATGTCCAGATGCAACCCACTGGCGCCGCGCCAACCCTCGTGTTGGTCATCCGAGAAGATCGACATGCCGGCAAACAGCAGCGCAGCATAGGGACGGTCATCCTCGATCAGCTCCGCACGCCTGATGTTGTCCGGCGTATAGAGTTGATGACCAATCCGATAGGCGATGTTGTCGACCTCCTCTGCCTCCCAACCTGGCATCGCCTCTGCGAACCGTCGCGACCAGTGATCGGCGTCGGGCTTGAACGAACGCATCAGTTCGAAGCCGTTGGTGTAGTGGCCATCGTCAGAAGCAAAAATGTCGTTTTCGATTTTCAGCGAGTACAGGCCCGCCTGGCTCACCAGCGGCGTACAAGAAACAATGACAGCTAGGGACACGCGTGTGCGCAGCTGCGAAATAGCCATGACCCGGCTCCTTGGTTACATGCAAACAGGTATGTATCAGCCTGTTAGAGCCGGGCCGCAGGTCAAACGTTCAGCGTGAGCGCGGTGCACGAAGCCGCTCAACGGCATGGATGCCCGCCTGTAAAGGAGCGCATCAGGTTCCGATGACGCCCCCGTCATTTTTGGTGATAAGCACTGTGGAAGAACGAGGACGCGTCTTGCCATCGCTGGCTGGGAAGCTCAGCTCAGGATGTTGGATATTGATCCACATGGCGCGATAGCCCGGACTCCAGGTAATACCCGTGATTTCACAACCGCGGGGGCCAACCAGGAAGCGCCTGACCTCGCGAGTCCGAGGGTCAGCGCAGAGCAGCTGATTGGTGCCCATGGCCTGCATCGCGGCCTCTTCGTCGCCGTAGTCGGTTTCGATCCACAGCCGCCCTGCTTCGTCGAACGCCAGGCCATCCGGCGAGGAAAAGATGTCGCCATTGATGGTGCCGGTGAGGTTGGGTGGCACCGGCTGGCCGCTGGCATCCTTGGCGCCTGGTTGTTCGCCGGCCAGTAGAAAGACTTCCCAGGTAAAGGCGGTGGCGGTCGGGTCGGCGTCTTTCTCGTTCCAACGCAGAATCTGCCCGTGCAGGTTGACTGGCCTCGGGTTGGCCTTGTCGGTTGGCCACTTGACTCCACGGTTGTCGTTGTTGGTGAGTGTTACGTAGACCTCACGGCTGCGCGGGTGCACTGCAACCCACTCGGGTCGGTCCATGGGCGTCGCGCCCGCCTGGTCAGCAGCGGCACGCGCATTGAGCAGCACCTCGGCCTGATCGGTGAATCCATTCTCGACGGTGAGCCCGTTCTGGCCGTGGACCAGCGCCAGCCATTCACCGCTGCCATCGGCATTGAATCGCGCCACGTAGAGCGTGCCGCTATCGAGCAACTGGCGGTTGGCCTGATCGGCGCCCGGCACGTAGCGGCCGGCGGGGACGAACTTGTAGACGTACTCGCCCTTGGTGTCGTCGCCTGAGTAGAACGCCATGCGGCCCTCTTCACCCAGCGAGAGCACCGAGCATTCGCGGCAGTAGCGGCCAAAAGCGGTGCGCTTGACCGGTTTGCTCTGCGGGTCGAACGGGTCGACCTCGACCACCCAACCAAAGCGGTTCGGTTCGTTCACGTAGCCGCTATGGGGTTGCGTCGGGTCCGGGGTGGCGTTGAAGCGCGCGTCGGCGGTTTCCCAGCCGTAGAGTTTGCTCAAGCCTTCGCCGGCGATGCCGTAGCGCTTGTGCGACGTACGCTTGGCCAGATCGGCCGCATCGTGATTGACGAAGTAGTTGTGCCAGTTTTCTTCACATATCAGGTAGGTGCCCCAGGGCGTGAACCCGCTGGAGCAGTTGTTGACCGTACCGATGATCTCGCGCCCGCTCGGGTCGGCAACGGTCTTCAGCGCCTCGTGGCCGGCCAATAGGCCGCCAACTGCCATCGGCGTCATCGCTGATATGCGGCGGTTGTAGCGCGACGGCATGACTCGCTGCCACTGACCCTGGGCGTCCTTCTTCACCTCGATGATGCTCAGGCCATGAGCCGCCTGTTCCTTGCGCACCTCGTCCAGCGGGCGCTTACCATCGGTGAAGGTCATGCCGTTGGGGTGCAGCGGCGGGTTGACGTATTCGTGGTTCATCACCAGCAAGCCGTGGCTATCAGGGGCGTCGGGGAACGGGAAAAAGTGCATGCCGTCGTGGTTGTCGCCGGCCTGCTTGAGCTGAGCCTGCCAGTCATCGCTGGCATCCGGGTTCCACGCTGGCGCGTCGGCCAGCACGGCGTCGCCCCACGAAAAGAAGGTGCGCGCACTATAGCCCGGCGCGACCTGCACGCTGTCGAATTTAGGGTCGAGCTGGGTAGGAATCCCGCTGAAGCCGATCAGCGAATCCGACTGTACGGCGCCACGACAGGCGCTCAGCGCGCCGCCGAGAAAGCCCAGCGCGGCGAGGCCCATGCCGCCCCTGAGCAGCTTGCGCCGACCCTGATCGACCAGCTGCCCGAGCGAGGGATTAGCGCTGGGGTTGATGGCCTGATCGTCCAGGGCGGAAAGGTTGGCGTGGAAACTCTGAAAATCCTGTTTCATTCACTGGCTCGTCTGGCAAATGGATCTGCTGCGCATCACTGGATGCGGTAATGAAAGGTGTTTTTCACTTCAGGCACGGTCACCGCGCGACCCGCCACGATACGTGGCTGATAGCGAAAGCTTTTCGCCGCCGTCAGCGATGGCCGGATAAACAGCGGATGGCAATCCTCCTGGGCCTTCGGGTTCTCGATCCGCCCCTGCGGGTTGACCGAGTAGCTCACGGTGCAGGTGCCTTCAATGCCCTTGTCCAGCGCACGCGAGGGATAGTCCGGCGCGTCCTTGGCGATGGGCAGGTACTGGCGGCTGGCAGCCGCAGCGGCCTCAGCCTGTCGCGCCCGTTCCGCTGCCGCCTGGGCCTGCTGCGCAGCCTGTTCGCGCTGTTGCGCCTCACGCGCCAGCTGCTCGCGACGCTCGGCTTCGAGCCGTTCCTGCCGCTCACGCTGGCGTTTCTGTTCGCGCTGTTCTTCCCGTAGACGTTGTAGCTCCAGCGCCGCCTTTTCCTGTTTCTTCTGCTCGGCCCGCTTGAATGCCAGCTCGGCCTGTTCGAGCCGATGCTGTTCGATTCGCGGATCGACCTGCGGTTCCTCGAAGACCGGCTCGATGGCCGCTTCGACCGGCTCGGGCGCAGGTTCAGGTTCGACTGGCACCTCGAGTTTCGGCTGCGGCGTGGGCAGGCTGACCAGCTGGGTTTTGAGCACCTGCGTGGAGCCGGGCGGTGTCAGTTCGGGCGTCCAGCCGTGCAGCAACAGACCGAACACCGCGGCATGCAGCGCGACCGTTACTGCCGCCGCGCTGGCATGGCTGCGCCATTGCGGTCGAGCCACCGGAAAGCTGCTGGGCAGCGGCATGCTCAAGCTGCTCATGGTGCGGGCTGCCCGGGTGGCGCCTCGGTGATCAGGCCGAGACTGACCACCCCGCCGCGCTGCAGCTCGGCGATGCCAGCCACCACGCGGCCATAGTCCGCGGCATCATCGGCGCGCACGTAGACCTGGGTGTCGCCGCGCTCGGCGATGATCGCTGCGACCTTCTCGCGCATTTCCTCAAGGTCGATGGCGCTGTCGGTCTGGTCCTCGGCGTTCAACTCGCTGCCCAGGTTCCAGTAGAAGCCGCCGTCGGCCTTGACCGACAGCGTGAGGATCTGCCGCTCGTTCTCGGTAGGCATCGCCTCGGCGGCGACATTGGGCAGCTCGATCTTCACGCCCTGCACCAGCATCGGCGCGGTGACCATGAAGATCACCAGCAATACCAGCATCACGTCGATATAGGGCACCACGTTCATTTCAGCGTTCGGGCCGTGTTTGCGCTGCGGTTTAACCAGCATGGCGAGGCTCCTTTCAGGCGGCTGCGGCGATGCTGGGCGACCCGGCATGCAGCCGGCGATGCAGCCGCGCCTGCAGTTCGTTGGCGAAGCTGTAGTAGCGAGCGCTGAGCGTTTGGCCGCGAGCGGAGAAACGGTTGTAGGCCATCACTGCCGGGATCGCCGCAAACAGGCCGATGGCTGTGGCGATCAGCGCTTCGGCGATGCCCGGCGCAACAGTGGAAAGGGTCGCCTGCTGCACCATGGACAGCCCGAGGAAGGAATTCATGATCCCCCACACAGTGCCGAAAAGGCCGATGTAGGGGCTGACCGAACCGACGGTAGCGAGGAACTGCAGGCCGTTATCCAGCCTCTCCTCCTGCTCGGCGATGGCCACATAGAGGCTGCGTTCAACGCCATCGATCACCGCATCCGGAGCAATGCCGGGCTGACGCTGCAACTGACTGAACTCCTGATAACCGGCGAGAAAGATGTGCTGCAGAGCAGCTTCGCGGGGAAGCGACTGTTCGTTGCCCTCGCGATAGAGCTGGCTGAGTTCGCCGCCACTGCGAAAGCGCTGCAGGAAGCTTTTCAGCAGCCGTTCGCTGCGGCGCAGCGCGGCGCCGCGTTGGATGATCAGGTACCAGCTGGCGACGGACGCCAACACCAGCGTCGTCATCACCAGTTGCACCACCAGGCTGGCTTCGCTGACCAGCCCCCAGACCGACATATGTTCGTTTTGCATTTCTGCTCCTCCGGCCGTCCCATGCAACGGCGCTAATTGGATTGCATTGGGGTTACGCTTCGATGACAGCGCGGCGTAACCCGACAGGTTCGTGCCGCGTCAGTCCAGCCCCAACGCCTCGACGACCGCCGTCCACGGCACGTATTTGTAGTTCTGGGCGCCTTCAGGCATGCGCTTGCGGCCGTCCTGTACCACCAGCATGCCGCGACTCCAGGCGCCGCCGAGATTGGCCGAAGTAACCTCCAGGCCATCGGTCTCCGAGGCACCGTCGATGCCGCGCTCGGCATTCAGGCCCACGCGGAAGGCGCCACGAACGGCATAGGGTGCTTGTGCATCGAGCACCAGATAGCTGTCGTTACCCTGGCTGGAGACCACCAGGTAATCGCCGGCCGCACCGCTGTAGATCGCCAGCCCCTCAACATCTGCATGCAGCGGGCCGCCGACGTCGATAACCTTTTCCAGCGCAGCCGCATCGCTGCGCAGGTCCAGCGTCCATACCGCCGCGTCTTCCTCGCCCACAAACAGTCGCTGGTTGCGGTCATCGGCGACGCAGCCTTCAGGCTGGCTGTCCACCTTGAACTCGCGCACCTGCTCGCCACGCGGCGAACCGCTGCTGCCATCCAGGCGGTACTGCAGGAACGTGCCGTCTTTGTCATTGGCGATGGCATGGATCGCGCCCCGGCGGTCCTTGAACAGGCACAGGCCGTAGATTTCATTGAACGGCGTTTCGATCTCACCAATGCCGCTGACCTCGCCGCTGTGCGGCTCAATGGCGAACAGGTGCAGGCTGTTGTGATCACGATTGCTCGCCACAGCCAGATCGACCCGCTTACTTCCGAGCGCAAAGCCGGAGCGCACATCAACGTTGTTCAAGCGCCCCACCGGCAAGTACTGCAACTGCTTGCCGGATAGATCGTAAACAGCCAGCCCGCCCTTCTTGTCCGTACCGAGTACGCGGCTGCTTGACGGGTCCGCCGGATTGACCCAAATCGCCGGATCGTCCGCCGCATCGCCGAGATGCGGCACCGGATCGGTCTGCACCATTGCAGGCAGCATCGGGATCACCGGCGTCACGGCCGGCGCATCCGGTTGCCAGTCCAACCGTGCCGTGTGCGCCCCGCCTTCGTCGGTCAGCAGCAGGTCCAGGCCCTGCTCGCCCAGCCGTGCACTGACCTGCTCCGGCTCGTCGAATCCGTCCAGCGGAATCACGGCATGATTGCGCCAGGCATCGCCATCGCGCCGATACAGGTGCAATGCACCCGCCTCCGGATCCAGCGCCAGCATGCCGCCCGGCACCAGCGCCATGCCGGCAGCGGCTTCGGCGATGCCGCCGAACGGCTTCACCATGTCTATGGGATGGCGCCGTAACGGCGCTTCGGCGTCGGCGGGGTAACGCCAGAGGCCGACGTTTTCCTCGTTCACCACCAGTTCGCCGGCCTGGTCGTCGACCTGGCAGTAGCTGCTTTCCGGTGGCAGGCTCAGGCCCCGTACGCGCTGCGGCGCCGCCAGCAACTTCTGCCCTGCCGACACCAGCCATTGCTCGCCGATACCATCTTCACCGATCAGAAACAGGTAGCCATTGCGCCCGGCGTCGCGATACAGGCACAGCCCCTCGATGGCGAAGTTTGTCTTCGGCACGTATAGGGGCTGGTTCCACTGATGCTGGCGATCGAGCCCGAGCAGCACGGCCTGCTGACGCTTGCGGTCGAGCGTGGCGATCAGCAGGCCCTCCTCGCTGGCACGATGATCCAGCCCCTCGAAGCGGCCTTTGAACGCACTGAGTGGCGCACCCTGGGCGTCCAGCAGCTCCACGCCGCGCGAATCCGGCCGAAGCAGCAGCTGCGAAGCGCCCGGCCAGAACTTATCGGTGCCGATCAGCTGGGCACTTTCAGCATCCAAGGGTGCGGCGCTCGCTGTGCTCAGGTGCAGTGCGGCCTGGTTGGCAGCTGGCTGACCGGCGCCGGACTGACAGGCGGCCAGTGCAACGCAAAGGCTCAGCCACAAGGGTTTAAACGAAGTTACGTCCATGGTTTTTCCATTTAGCAGCCGCTGACCGGCACGGGTCCGAAGGGGAACGGAGCGGTGCCGGGGCGGCGTAAAAGTGAAGTCGGTAAGGGTCGCGATCAGAAATGCGTCAGGGTCAGGCCGAGCTTGTAGGTCGGGCCGTACTCTTCGTACTGGGCGTTGTAATCGCTGCGCCCGGTGTAGACGAAGTAGGACTCGTCGGTGAGGTTCAGCGCCTCGAACGTCACCTGCAGGTTCGGCGTGATGAAGTAGCCGGCTTTGAAGTCGAGAAACAGCTGCTCGTCGGCGTAGAGGTCATGCGCTTCATCGTCAACGCCGGACACCTCGGCCAGGTATTTGGACTTGTAGTTGGCCGCCAGACGCATGTTGAAGACGTCGTTTTCCCAGCCAACTATCAGGTTGCCGACCGTATCGGAGTGGTTCGGCAGGTCGATGCTGCGACTGCTGTCCTGGCCTTCGATATCCGCGTCGGACTTGCTGAGGGTGGCGTTGGCGCCGAGCAACACGCCGTTCCAGGGCGCTGGCAGCCAATCGAGCTTCTGCGAGTAGGACAACTCGACACCGTAGAGCTTGGCGCTGCTGCCATTCTCGTAGCTCAGCGCCTCATCGAAGCCGGCCCACTGGCCGGTACCGGCCACGTCGGTGTTGTAGATGAAGTTATCGATGTCCTTGTAGAACAGATACGCCGAGACGGCGCCCACGCGGCCCATGTAATGCTCAATGCCGAAGTCATAATTCATCGACTCCAGCGGTTTGAGGTCGGGGTTGCCGAACTCCGCTTCGTCGCCATCAATGATGAAACCGGGCGCCAGCTGCTCGAAGGTGGGACGCACCACGGTGTTGGTCCAGGCGGCGCGCAGAAGGGTGTCGTCCGTCAGTTGATAGCGCGCGTGCAGGCCGGGTAGCCAGTGGTCGTAGCGGCTATCGCTGGAGATGGATTCAAACTCGCCCTCGCGTATACCGGTGCCCTTGGCGCTGAACTCCGTGCCCTCGTAACGCAAGCCGGCGATGATGCGCCACTTGTCCAGGTCCAGGGTGTTCATGAAGTAGGCGGCGTTGATGTCTTCGCTCATGTCGAAGTCGCCGATGCGCGATTCTTCTTCGTCCCGGAACGCGCTCGCGTCCAGACCACCGATGAGACCTTCAAGGGCACCGGCGCTGATGCCCGGGCCGAAGCGGTCGAGGCTGTAGTCCACGGTCCCGTGCTGGTAGTCGGCCAGAGTCAGGTCATCAAAGTCATCGTAGGCCCAGACATCGACGTCGTTGGTCTTGTCGCGCCGGCTCAGCTTGCCGCCAAGCTTAAATTGCGAGGCGTAGCCCTGGATGTCGTATTCGCGGGCCAGGTCCAGGCGGATGTTCTTTTCCTTGTCGCGGGCATCGCTCTCTTCCCACTCCACCTCATCCAGCTCGAAGCTGGCGGGATCGTAGAAGGACGGATCGACAGTCAGACGCGGCTTAGTGGTACTGGAAAAACCAACGTCAGCGAAGTCGCCTTCGAAGGTAGCGCTGGAAATGCCGCCCGGGTTGCGCTCACGTGCCTCGCTGTAGCCGGCCTGTCCGCTAAGGGTCCAGAGGCCCATCATCCGTTCGCCGCCGAACACGTAGGACTGGATGGTCTGGGTTTCCTCGCGGGACTTGATCTCGCGCCAGCCCTCGGCATCGCCCAGCTCGCCGGCCAGTTGCGCGTCCTCGAACTCGACCCCGGCGGCATTGCGGGTTTCGGTATCCTTGAAGCGGCTATAGAGGGTGCGCAGGTAGTAGCTGCTGAAATCGTCGGGCTGGTAGTCGAAGTTCAGGCCGACTCCGGCGCGTTCGCGGGTGATCTCGTAGTCGCGCTGCTCGAACTCCTCCAACCGGGCGCCGTCCTCAAAATCCCAGTTGCCGCCGGTTTCGACGTTGTCGGAGCCGAAGTCACGCTCCTGCCAGCTCAGGGCGGCGGCGACACCGAAGTTGTCCACGCCATCACCGAGGCTGAAGCGGTTGCTGAACGCACCGGAGAACTTGGGGCTGGTCTTGCCGACGTTCTCGTCGTAGCTGCCTTCGGTGCTGAGGCTGTAGAACAAACCGTCGTGGTCGAACGCCGACAGGCTTTCAACCTCGATGGTGCCGCCGAGGGAGTTGGCGTCCATGTCCGGGGTCAGCGTCTTGACCACCGAGAGCGACTGCACGAGTTCGGAGGGCAGCACGTCCAGCGCCACGGCGCGACGACCGCTTTCCGGTGAGGGCACCAAGGTTCCATTGATGGTGACGCTGTTCAGATCCGGCGCGATGCCGCGCACGCTGACGAAGCGGCCTTCGCCCTGGTCGCGCTCGACCGAAAGCCCAGGGATGCGCTGCAAGGCTTCGGCGGCGTTGTCGTCCGGCAGTTGGCCGATGCCGTCGGCGTGGACCACGCTCTTCACGCTGTCGGAGTTGCGTTGTTCCTTCAATGCCTCGTCGACGCTGACGGCTTGGCCGATCACTTCGACGTGTTCCATGACAAGCGGCTCCTCGGCCCAGGCCGAACCGGCGCTGATGGCCAGGGCCAGCAGGCTGATGCGGAACCCTGCATGGCGGATGCCGCTGCGGTATGTGCTCATGAACAAATCCCCCGAACGCTGATTACCGGGTCCATCCCGGAACTGCAGCGGACGGTAGGGGTGGGATATGGCGGTTCTGTGACACAGGGCGGTGCTGGGGCGCCAGCGAGCGCTGATTGGGGTGGTTTTGGGGAGGAGTTGAGCTGATATGACCTGGTTTGGTGGGTCGGGTGAGGCGTGTGTGAGGTAGCGGTTCGTGCCGCTGCTCGTTTTCGCGCGGTTCTGGACGCTGGTTTCGCCCTGCTGGGCGAGTCACTTTTTCTTGTGTGGCCAAGAAAAAGTAACCAAAAAGAAGGCCACCCCTACATCCGGGTTTTGCTACGCAAAACTCCCTCCCTCCGGCGCTGCTCCGGGGGGCGTCGCGAAGGCATCCATGCCTCGCGTCCCCCTGCGCAGCACCTACGCTCGGCCTCCTGAAGGGGAATCGGATCCGAGTTGTCTGAAAGTTTTTAAACAGCCAAAGAACCACGCTTTGCTTCTTTACTGACAAAGCGAGCCATCAGACGCCGCCGAACGCCCCTTTCAGGAGGCCGAATGGAATCCGCGCGGAGGGGAGCGAGCGGCATGGATGCCGCGAGAGGCGTAAAGGGCCATGGATGGCCCTTGTACGCCGGCCCCCCGGAGCGCGGATGAAATGAGGGAAGTCGAGCGAAGCGAACCGGGGACGCCTAGTCCGGATGCAGGGGCAAGACCTTTTGGTTCCTTTTGGCGGGGCCGGCCATCCGGGCGACTGCCAAAAGGGACTCGCCCAGCAGGGCGAAACCAAGCTCTCAGCCCACTCACCAATAAGCCTAACGCTGAACCTAAGCAGCGCCGCCTTTGAATCTATCCTTAAAAACCTTGAGCCAATTCAACCCCCACCCCATTCATCCAACCGTCACATTCATCTGTTTCCGTGCCCTCACGCACTGGCGCGCCTCGCCATGGAGACCCAATGAAATCCCTGCTCAAGCTCCATACCCTCACACTGTTCGGCCTCGCCTTCGCCGCCAACTTCGGCCTGCAGGTCTACCTGGCGACCGGCCAGATCAAGCCCTGGGCCGACATCAACTGGATGGACGTCGCCGGCGAAGGCGGCTCGGCCGTGCTCGCGCTGGCCTGGCTGATCATGCTGCTTCACAGTCGCCCGGCCGGCCGTGTGACCCGATTGCTGGCGCTGGGCCTGGCGTGCGTGTTCTTCTCCTGGTGGATGGACACTCTGGACGAATTCATCCAGCTGCCGGAACTGGCGATCTGGGACAACTGGCTGGAGACCGCGCCGATGCCCGTCGGCCTGCTGCTGCTGACCCTAGGCATCTACCACCTCAATCAGGAACAACGCGCCATCAGTCAGCAGATGAGCAAACGCGAGAAAGGCTTCCGCGAGCACCGCCTGTTCGACAAGCTCACCCCATTAGGCGCCGCGCAATACCTGCGCCAGCAGGTCCAGCTGGCACTCTCTCACGCCCAGGCGGAACAGCAGCCGCTCTCGCTGGTGATCGTGGACCTGGACGATTTCAACGCCATCAACCAGCGTTATGGCCAGGCCGAAGGCGATGCCGTCCTGCAGGCCATGGCGCAGCTGCTGTTACTCAACCTACGTCGCCAGGACCTGCTCTGCCGCTTGGCCGGGGATCGCTTCGTCGCGGTGCTGCCGAACACGGGTGAAACGCAGGCTCGGATGATTGCAGGAGAACTACAACAGACCGTTGCCAGCCTGGCGCACAAAACCGCGCAGCACGGCGAACGGGTACACCTGCATGCCAGCACCGGCACGGTGATGGCCTTCAACGAGGATGCCGAACAGCTCCTCAAGCGCCTCAATCTGAACCTGGCCAAAACCAAGCAGCAACTTTCGCGCTGCGCCTGAGGAAGGGCCATGACTCCCGGTTACGATTGCGATACACGTTTCATCGCGGCACATCACCAGCCGGCCGTATTGATTGATCTGGCGTTGTCACGAGGAATCGACAGCCACCAATTACTGCGCGGCAGTGGGCTGTTCTATGAAGACGTTGTGGGCGGCCAGGCGCGGATCAGTCCTCTACAGTTTCTGGCCCTGATTGGAAACGCGAAGCGCTTGCTTGGGGCGGACGACAGCAGCTTTCTGTTGGGCCAGCGTTTGCTGCCCGGCCACTACGGCGAGGCGAGCCACGCGCTGACCCATGCCTGCACGTTGCAACAGGCGCTGGAACAACTGCAACGATTTCGCGCCCTGCTCAATCCCCTGCTCACGCCGCGCCTGCTGCTCGACGAGCAGCAGGCATACCTGTACTGGACCGACAGCTGTGGTTCCGGTGATCAGCAGCGATTTCTCACCGAGGCCAGCCTGACCGCCGTGGTCGCGATGAGCAGACGCCTATCCGGCGAGCGCCTGCCGTGGCGCTTCCACCTCCCCTACCCGCAACCGCGGCATGTCGAACAGTATTGGGTGCACCTGGGCGAGCAGCTGACGTTCGCCAGTCAGATGACCATGATGAGCCTGCCGCTGGAATATCTGCACAAGCCGTGGCCTGGCGCCTCAGCCACCGCCGGACAGGTCGCGTATCAGGCGAGTTGCGCGCAGCTGGAAAGTCTTGGCTGCCCTGGCAGCTTTATCGATCAGCTGTATGACTATATGTATGGAAACATCCGCGAGCCGTTGAATCTGGAGCGCGTCGCCCATGCTTTCGAGATGAGCCCCGCCTCGCTAAAGCGCAAGCTGCACAAGCACGGCACGGGCTTTCAGGAGCAGCTGGATCAGGTGCGCAAACATGTAGCGCTGTACCTGTACCAGATGAAGGGCTACAGCAACGATGAGGTTGCCAGTTACCTACGCTTCAACGACACCACCAATTTTCGCCGCTCATTCAAACGCTGGACCGGTCTGGCGCCTAGCAGCCTGCGCCAGCTTTTCCAGAGCTGAGCCGGCCAGGCGTGTCGCCGCGCCTCGCCTGTTGCCTCGCTATCGGTCGGCTCGAAGTTCGGGATGTGCGACCTTTGCTTGAGTTGCCTGTGCTTCATTCGCATCGCGCCGATGACTCAAGGTGGTCAGCGCTCGACGCAGCAACAGCGCTGCGATGCCGGCAACTGCGAGAAAAGTGATTAGCACCGGTATGGCTTGTTGGTTCATGCGTCTGGCTCATCCTTGGTAAAGGGTCGCGGTCGCGATAGCGTTTTGATACTACCGGTGATTTTGCGCTAATGCCATTGCCGCAGCGGCCCTTGATGATTAAGGCACAGGTGCATTCTCGGACAAACGGTAGGACCCAACCGGTATCTGGCGAGTCGTATCTGCATCGTTACGCTTAATAACTCGTACCTGAGGGAGCCGATCCAGATGCATCGGGAATACACCAGGCAATACCATCAACTGCGTACCCACATCGAACGGATGCTCGACAACGGCGCAGTGATTGCCGAACGAGCGCCGCTGACGATCAGACGAGGGAATCAGGTTTATCAAGTCGCTTACGGCATGCTGATCAGCGAGCAGAGCGCTCGCTGATACAACCACACCCGTAATCGCCATCGACCCCGGCTGCCAAAGCGAACCGTGGGTCACACAACCTTGTCGACGGTCACCCGGTGCAGGGTTCCGCTCCCCTGCTCGAAGGCGCTGATATTGGCCAGTGTGGTCTCGGCAATATTGGTCAGCGCTTCAGCGGTGAAGAACGCCTGATGTCCCGTGATCAACACATTGGGAAAGGTCGTCAGGCGCATGAATTGGTCGTCACTGATGACCCGCTGTGACAAGTCCTGAAAGAACAGATTTTCCTCTTCCTCGTAAACATCCAGGCCCAGGCGACCGATCTTTCCGCTCTTCAGGCCATCGATTACCGCGCGCGTATCGACCACGCGACCCCTGCCAGTGTTGACCAGCATCACACCCTGCTTCATCTGAGCGATTGCAGCGTCATCAATCAGATGGTGGGTTTCGGGTGTCAGTGGGCAGTGCAGCGAAATGATGTCCGCCTCCTCAAACAGCTGCTCCAGCGGCACGTAAGTGACGAACGCCTTTGCATCAACGCTGGGGAAGGGGTCATGGGCCAGTACCCTGCAGCCGAAACCACGCATGATGCCAGCGAAGATAAGACCGATCTTGCCGGTGCCGATGACGCCGACTGTCTTGCCGTACAGGTCGAAGCCCAGCAGGCCATCGAGAGAAAAGTTTCCCTCACGGACGCGGTTATAGGCCCGAAAGGTCATTCGGTTGAGGCTCAGGATGAGCGCCACCGCATGCTCGGCTACCGCTTGCGGCGAGTACGCCGGCACGCGCACCACGGTCATCTCTAGCCGCTCTGCCTCTGGAAGATCCACGTTGTTGAAGCCGGCCGAGCGCAGGGCGATCAGCCTGGTGCCGTTGGCGTGCAGGAGCTGCAGTACTTCGCGGTCGAGCTTGTCATTGACGAACACACAGACACCGCTGAACCCTGAAGCCAACGCTGCCGTTTCAACAGTCAACCGAGCGTCCAGGTAGACCAGTTGGTGCTGGTGCACCTGGTTGGCCTGATCGAGAAAAGTGCGGTCGTAGGGTTTGGTACTGAAGACGGCGATGCGCATGGACTGGCCTCCTCGCGAAACGGGATAAGCGGGCGACGGTACCCGTCACTTGATCTAACGAACGAAGCTAAAGGCAACCGCCCTACCGTTTCAACGAGACAGGCCAGGCCTGTATGACCTCACGCCAGCCCGTCGAATCGGGCATAAGGATTGCTGCAGGGCAACCGGTAGCCAAGAAAGCTGACCTTCGGATTGGTCTTGTTCTGCTGCCGCAGGTAATCAGTCGAAACCATGAAGTCCGTTAACAACCGGCGTTCGAAATTATCGACTCGCAGATCAGTGTAGGGCGTCCCTACACCGGTTTCCTGACGAATTTTGTAGAGTCCCATCAATGCAGTCAGCTTCTCCGAGCCGTAGTGGTTAGCCATTGCATCGACAAACTTGCGCTGGTCCTCCGGACCCATCTGGAAATTGCCCACCAGACGCTGCAGCAGCTGCGGAATGAAGACCTGGCGGTCCTCGTAGACCCAGGCCCCCGACCCGACCGCCACCAGACCAAGCGCGGCGGCGGATGAAAACAACAACGTACGACGTTTCATCGGCATTCCTTAGCTATAAAGCAGGTCGGCAGCACGAATGGACAAGGCGGCGGCCGTCAGGCTGGGATTTGCCGGCGAGCAGCTCGGGTAGGTCGCGGTACCCACGACCACAAGGTTGCGCATCTTGTGATGCAGCATAAGGCTGTCTACCACCGAACCGTCATCGGCCTGCCCCATGCGCAGCGTGCCCTGTACATGCGACTCGGTTAGACGCCACTCCCTGAAGTTGATCGACTCCACCGGCAGTGGCGCGAGCAGTTTTTCCAGGCTGTCCAGACCGTGCTGAACCCCCTTCATGCCGTAATCCGACTCGCCCCGGTAATCGATGATCGCCTGCCCGGTCTGCGGGTCGATGACGACCCGGTTCTCCACGTTGGGCAGGTCTTCGCTGACCAGCATCAACGGCAGCGTCTGGTTCCAGCGTCCGATTTCCGGACGCAGCCCATACGGCCAGCGGTTTTCGAAGTAGACCAGACACGCCGAGTGATCCTTGCGGAAGTCACCGTCGTACAGGGCGTAATTAAGGCCAGTGGTGATAGTGCTTCCATCGAAATTGCCCAGGCCATCGAGATAGACCTCGACGTTGGCGCCAACCTGCTCGTGCAGGCCCATGCCGGTTTCGCCGAAGTTGATATCCGAACGCAACAGAATCGCCGGGCTCTGAATAGCATTAGCGCCCAGTACGAAAAGGTCCCCGAACACTTTGAATTCCTGCCCATCCGAGCGGATCGTCACGCCCTTGATGGTATTGCCCTGGTACTCGAGCGTGCGCACTTCGGTCTTCAAGCACACGTCCACCTTGGGGTGGCTATACAACTCGGCCAGGCCATTCTGCGCGGTGAACTTGGCATTCATCGGGCAGAGGTTGCAGGTGGCGTTGGCACAGCAGACACCACGGGTGCCGGTCGCAACCCGAGCGCGCCCGGTCGGCATGATGAAATGATGGTCGGGCATGGCCTCCTTCATCAGCATGTCGATTGAGGAGCCTTTGTGCGGCGGTTGAGGGAATGGCTGACTGCGAGGTAGCACGCGAGTCATGTCGGGGTCGCCGGCGATCGACATGATCTGCTCGGCCTGGCAGTAGTAAGGCTCAAGCTCGGCATAGCTCAGCGGCCAATCGTTACCGACGCCGTATCGAGTTCGGATGGCAAAATCGCTGGGGTGCAGACGGGGGGTTTGCGAGTACCAGCAGTTCATTCCGCCGCCGAGAGCGATGGTGGTGTTCCAGGGCTTCTCGCCGCGATTGTCGTAGGTGGACTCGGGCTTGATAGTCGAACTGCTCTGGGTTTTGATCTGCCAATCCCAGGGATGGAAGTCGCCCCACTCAATGATCAGCGCACGACCGCTGAGGTGCTTCAAGGCTTCGGTGAGGAAGAAGCTCGAACCAAAACCAGACCCGATTACAACGAGCTCATAGTGTTCTTTGTTGATGTCCTTTGCGCTTACCCGGTTGATCTCCACGACCGATTCCCTTACTGCTGCAGCCTCATCGAAAACAGGCTGTCCAATCATTTACACGTCAGCAATGTCCCGCTGCGCAGCGCATGTCACCTGCTTAAACCCGGCGTATCGCTAAGACACGCTCTGGGAAGCCAGTTCTACGTGACCTTTGAAACGAAGCGGAGTTCCAGCCTGCTTAAGTCCTTGCGCGCGATGGGCTAGTCATTCAGGCCTTCCGATAGCCATCCTCGTACCCGGCGCCGGTCACGCCAGGAGGTCAGCTGATGGGTGAACGGGCTCTCCGGCACCAGCCGGCATTCCGGATTGCTGAGGTCGCCCAGCTTGAAGCGGCGCAACACACCCAGCGGGTGACGCTCTGGCCCGTAAAACGCCACTGCGCGGATTTCCAAGCAGTGGAACTGCCAGTCACCCACTGGCTGGTGGCCCTGAAGCTCGATGCCGTTGAGCTCGGCAACTCGCCGCAACATGCCTTGAAAAGTGCCTACGTGAATGAAATCACCACTGCTTAACGGCCCCTGATGGGTGGTCTGGTGGATGGCGAGATCCGGCGGCACGTCGTCTTCCATGCTCTGGCGAATGTCGGTGATATCCACTTCCAACGGCCCACGTGACGTCACTATCGAGACCACGAGCTGATTGATGAACATCGGCTCGGCACTCATGTTGGAAATGATGCAAAGCGAGCCGAGACCCTTGCCAGCGCCTCGATTGATCAGCAGGCTCGGCTGACGCTGTCGTCTGAAGTTTCGCAAGAGCAAGTGCGCGTAAAACATCCACACCAAAAGCGTGCTCAAGGAGATCACTAAGGAAACGAGCTGCTGGTTCTTCATTAACCAATCGATCATGTAGGGCCTCGGTAAGTAATTCCCAGCTGAGACAGTCCAAACCCGACTGGGTGCCCCACCCCATTCGGTGAGCGCCGCTCAATGCGGGGCCCGTCCAGCAGCAGGCTCGAACGAACGCCAGCTGCTGCTGGTCCGAAACATGGAGCCCGCCAACAGTCGAGGGAAATCAAATGAAGAGCTTGAACATCGCTTCGTCAGTGTTACTAGCCCTGCTAGCAACGACCGCGTCGGCCAGTCAGGAACCGACTGAGCATGAGCCGGCCGACAGCAACAGCCAGGCCCAGCAAGACCTCGATAACGAGGCAAGCGCGCACGGCTACCAGAACCCTACCGGCGAAGACCCGCAACCGCGTCTGACCGAAGACACGATCGAAAATGCTCATGGAAACGACGAGGACATGAGCAACGGAGAGGAGCCTCAGGAGCGCTGATCGGCGATACGCGCCGCCATTGGCAGTCGTTGATCACCATCAGCTTGCCATCACGGCCCTCTGCGCGGGCCGTCTCGGCGTTCGAGCCAAGCAGCAGGATGCTGCAGCCAGGCGCAGAGGCGCCGCCTGAGTGCATGGCTACATTAGCCTTGAGCCGCAGCCGGGCGGCTGCGGCAGGTCAGTAAAGCACACGGCTAATCGACGGCGCGCCTGAGCGTGAAAGCGCCCCGCAGCTCCCCGGCCTTGAAGCCACGAGCCTCGTCCTCCGGGTAGTACTCGTCAATCAACGCCGCGAGTTCGGGCTTGATCGCTTCTCCATGACAGGCAAGGCAGGCCTCGCCAGTGGGAATGGCCTTCATCAGTCGAAATTCGCCGTCCACCACCTCGGCATGCGACATGCTCTGCAGCGGCTCACCTTGCGCAGCGCGCTGTTGAAACTGTTCGAGCACGGCGCGCTCCCATGGATCGGGCGCATTACTCTGGTTGCGCAGTTTCAATGCCGTGCGACCCACCCGCCACGGCGCCTCGCTATGCTCGGCAGTAATCTGCGGCGCCAATTGCTGACAGGCTTGCACCGCCTGTTGCGGCCCGCCACTTTCCACCGCCGACTTCACGGTGGCCATCAGCTGCTGCTGGAACGGAGGAATGAGCGACATCCCCTCCTTGATCAACGGATCCAGGGGCTCTGCCTGGGCGGACAAGCTCAACGCCAAACAGCTCAAGGGCAACAGATAGCGCATAAAAACTCCTTGCTGGCCTCGCGGCCGAATGCGATGAATGGAATCCAAATTCAACAGGGCCGGCGTCCATCGAACCGTCCTGCGACCAGGCAGCTGCGGCGCTGCGACGGACTTTCTAGGGGCCGCCGCGCGGGATGCGCACGCCAGCGCCGAAAAGCAGATGTACTTACCCGTTCAACCCCTTACGCCGAAGCGCTTCAGCGCCCAGCGGCCTTTTGCTTTAGCGGGTGTTCGGCCTCAGCTCTCAACCTGCCAACGCACTGTGCAGCCGCGTGCCATGCACCAGGTTGTCTGCCAGCGGGCAACGGCGCTCCACCTCGGCGAGGAATTCCTGTTTCTGCTCAAGCGTCATGTCAGCATCGATCTCTACCCGCAGGCGCACTTCCTCGAAGCCGGGCCGCACACTGGTGTCACGCCCTAGCAACCCGGCCGGATCGTAGTCCGCCTCGACTTCGAAGCGCATGCCGCGCAGCTCTACCTTGCGCTGGTGGGCGAGAAGACGACCGATCGTTCCAAAGCAACCTGCAAGCGCCGCCAAGACCAGCTCCAGCGGGCTCGGCCCGGTATCAGTACCGAACGCGCCACGCGGCTGGTCGATGCACCCGGTGATTGCCGCAGTCCACTTCGATTGCGAAGCCGTCACCCATACTGCCTTGAACACTGATGGTCTTCATGTGCGGTCTTGTCCCTAAGAAATTAGCCTTAAGTATTGAGCGAGTGACTGGTGACGAAGCGAAAGCATCGACTGCTTTCCTGGCAGCGCCTTTCAGCTCTCGCTCATCACTTAGCAAAAATATAATATCTATTTTAATATTTTGTTTCCAGGCAAATCTACTTCCCGTCAGGCCTGCCAAACAAGCCCACCTGGTCAGATTAGGAATTCACTCAAGAAGCGAGGCTTAGCGCGGTGGTCGGAACCCAGCACTGCCCGCGGAGAAATCTGGCGAAACAGAGTGACGCGACATAGAGACGCAGAGGATGCAGAGCGACGCTACCGTGTGAGGAGGTTTTATCTTTGGCATAAAGGGAACTGTCGGTGGGATGAGTCGGGAAGAAGCCGGATAAAACCGGAAAGCCAAGCGTGGCGCGGGGTTGCGAGCGGGACGGGACAGCAGGCGAAGCGGAATCAATGCCAAAGGCGCGCGAAACCAAAAACCCATTTAGCAAGCCGAAAATCGAGAATTTAGCGCAACGTTTGGCATAGCCAAAAAGCCGGTAAAACACCGGACAGCAGCGGTGCCACCCAAAGCCCTTTCAACTTACCTTGGCCAACTTGAAAGCGGCAACCGTCCGCGACCACGGTTTCTCTCAAACTCGCCAACGCTCGCAGCCACAGGGATTGCGGAGAAATGGTCAAACTTTCGATCCTTTCCAGCATCGACCGATGTTGAAAGGAATTTAAATTTTGTACGTAGGACAGATACCGCTAGACCTATCCTCACCGTGCCCAAGTTTTGGCAACCTCAACGCCCTTTTCCTAAGGGGACAATCGGACGAGAAAGCGAAACAGAGGGCCGATTCGTCCGAATCTCCTGCAAGCCCCGGTTTTGAAGGCTCGCAACCAAGACAGTGACGCCGAAAACGAAAAGAGATAACGAAAAGAAACGGAACTGTCCGAACGACCGATTCCCCCTCTCGGTTTCGTTCCCTTGGGAACGTTAGCTATTGCCATGTCCATCGCAACTCGCTAATGTTCCTCCGTCGCTGCAAATTCAGCGATCAGGATTGGCGTCCTGACACATAGGCGGACACACCGCCATTAGAGCGGTTTTTTTGTGTCCAGCGCATGGCAAGGCCTTTATGGGCGGGCCGTGTGGGGCTCCTTCGGGAGCGCCGGTTCCTATGTCCGGTACGCCAACCTGCACGGTTCCGCCCACCCATGATTGGCGTCGTGGGCGCGGAGAACAGACCGCAACATAGGCGCTCCACATCATGACCAAACGTCACATTCTCAGCCTCAATCCGGCTAAAGCTCGCGCAGCCTATCACCGTGCTATCGCGATAGCCGCGCTGCACGCCGACTCCTCTTTGTCCGTCCGTCTTTCTCGCTATAACACAGCCATGGCAAAAGCACGCTCCCTTGAGGCCATGCTGCCGAAGGCGGTGACTCATGGCTAATTTCATTGCGCTTGAGTCTGGCTCACAGGGCTGCGGCAAACCCGTTCTCTTCCTTGATCGCAGCGCTTCTCAGGCCTCGTTATTCGATGCAGCTGAATGGCGACTTGGGGCTGTCCAGGATCTTCTGACAGCCCTTTCCACATGCGTATCCGATGACGCTGGCACACGTGATGTGGCCAACGTATCGCGCGCTTTGCTGCTGCTCGTCCAGGACGCCGAAGCGCTTCTCGGTGCCGCTCGCCAAGCATCCTAAACGGTCACCTCCGACCCCCTACCGGGCCGGAGCTTCATTCGGCAAAACAACTGGCCGGCACGAGAGAGGCACCGATGCGCAACTGGTATACAGCCCAAGAGCTTGCAGGGCTGCTCGGCATGCCGGGCACTGCCCGCAGTGTGAAAGCTAGAGCCCAGCGTGAGCGTTGGGCAGGCCAGCGCCGCCTCGGCAGTAAGGCCATTGAATACGCGTTCGCCGTGCTTCCATCCGAAACCCAGGCCGCACTGATCGCCGCCTCGGTTGCTAGCGAGGCACCTACAGCCGTTTCCGAACAGTCGGAATCGACACAGCGTGACGCGAAAAACGCGTCACGCTTGAGCGAAAAGCAACGCTCAGTCATGACGGCTCGCCTCGCCTTCGTGCGTGAAATAGAGCGCATGAGCCAGACCATCAGCCAGCAGCGGGCGATCCTGGCGCTGGTTGAATTAGCCAAAAACGACCAGCTCAGCCCGTACCTGACAGAGCTGCTTGTCCGTGCCAATGACCGCAAGACAGAAGACCGCAGCCTTTCCGAGCGGACGCTCAAGCGTTGGCTGGGTGACTACCGCAAGCAGGGCGAGACCGGTCTGGCACCCGCACGTGGCGGCAAGGACATGGGTGTGCCCGACTGGGCAAAAGACTTCCTGCGCTGCTTTCAGCGGCCAACAAAGCCCAGCGTCGAAGCCAGCTACGCCGAGTTTGTGGCCAAGTGCCAGGGCGAGCGGCCGAGCATCTACCAGGTGCGTCGCTTCCTCAACAAGCTGAGCCCGGAGGCACGCGAAGCCGGTCGTCGAACGCCGCAGGAACTTAAGGCGCTACAGCCATTCCGCCGCCGCACCACTAAGAACATGTTCCCGTGCGACGTCTTTACGGCCGACGGCCACAAGTTCGACGCCGAGGTCCTCAACCCACGCACCGGCAAGCCATACCGCCCGGAAACCACCACCGTCATCGACGTGGCCACGCGGCGGATCCTCGGCATCTCAATCGGCGAGGCGGAGTCAACCATCGGCGTGATGGACGCCCTGCGCGACGCCATCACACGCGGCGGCATGTTCGCCATCTTTTACGTCGACAACGGATCCGGCTTCGCCAACAGCGCGGTGCGTGAAGTGGTCGATCGCCTCGGCGGCACAATGACCCATGCCCTGCCATACAACAGCCAGGCGCGAGGGCTGATCGAGCGCGTTCACCAGACCATATGGGTCAACGCAGCCAAGAAGCTAACCAGCTACATCGGCGCCGACATGGACAAGCACGCCGGTACCAGGGTGCACCGCGTCAGCCGTAAGCAGCTGCGCGAGACCGGTACCACCCGTTTGCTGCCCACGTTCAGCGAGTTCATGTCGGGCGTTGAGTTCGAGATCGAGGCCTACAACGACCGCCCTCATCGGGGCCTGGAAAAGATCCGTGACCCCGAGACTGGCAAGTTGCGACACATGAGCCCGAACGAAGCCTGGGAAGAGGCCCGCGCCGAGGGCTGGGAGCCGATGCTGGCCCCGGCCGAGCTGGTCCACGACCTGATGCGCCCGCAAGTTATCCGTCCGACTCGTCGCGGTGAAGTGACCTGGGCTAACCAGCGCTACTTCCTGGATGCCCTGCGCGATCTGCACGGCGAAGAGATCCGCGTCGCCTACGACGTACGCGACGCCTCTCGGGTCTGGGTGCGGACGTTGGAAGGCGAACTGCTCGGCGAAGCGCTGCTTGACGGCAACGCGAGCGACTACATGCCCAAGCCGCTGATCGAGCAGGCCTATGAGAAGCGTGAGCAGGGCCAGATGAAACGCGCCCTGGACAAGCTCGAAACGCTGACCGGCAAGCGGGTGGAAATGATTGCGCCGACCTCGGCGCCATCCGCCCAACTCACATCCGAAGAGATGAACGTTGCTCGCCAGTTTGCCAGCGACCTGCTTAAGCCAGTTGCAGAGTTCGATGTGCCAGCAGACGCAATGGCCCGATATCGCCTGTGGAAGCAGTTAGAACGCCGCATTGCCGCTGGTGACCAGTTGAGCGAGCCAGAAGCACGATGGCACTCCAGATACCAGCATCACCCCGATTTTTCAGCAGTGCAGCGAGTATTCGACTACACCGCGTAGCCCTTCCTACCACAAGCCAAGGGCAAGATGCCCGAGAGGTGTGAACACCATGAACGGAGTAAAAGTCGTCCCATTAACCAACGTCGGTCTTCTGGCAAGTGCAATGGAGCGAGCCCAGACCAGACCTTCTAACTTGCCGGGACTCGTCGTCATGTACGGTGCGAGTGGGTTGGGCAAGACCATAGGCGCCACGTTTGCGGCGAACATGTACCGTGGCTATTACGTCGAATGTCGCTACACCTGGACGAAGAAAACGTTCCTCCTCGCCATTCTAAAAGAGATGGGCATAGCGCCTGGACGGACATTGTCCGAAATGGTAGACGCCGCAGCGGACCAGCTATCACGAAGCGCCCGACCGTTGATCATTGATGATGTGCAATATCTCCTGGATAAGGCCGTCGCAAACATCCTTACGGATCTATACAACGCCAGCCACGGCACGATTGTGCTCATCGGGGAGGAGCGTGTACCAGCAAGCCTGGCGAAACTAGAGCGCTTGCATAACCGAGTGTTGGAATGGGTGCCAGCACAGGCCGCAACATTGGAGGATCTGCGAACTCTGGTTACGGCCAGCTACCCCTCCCTCCAAATAGAAGACGATCTGTTAGAAGATCTACGACGCTCAGTTCATGGCTGCCTTCGTCGGATCTCGGTGAATCTCTACAGAGTCCACTCTGAAGCCCAAGCGATGTGTGTAGACGCAATCGACCTAGCCAGATGGGGTAAGCGGGGCTGGTTTACCGGAGAAGCACCTACAGGGCGGGGTCGCTGATGGCGACGAAAGGACGCAAGCCTGTACACGTTGAAATGATTGATGGGAAAAGTAATCGGCAACGTATATGGGAAGCTATGCGTTCCGCCTCCGAGTCGTTTACGGGCTACCAAATCGCCCGTCGCGCTGTAGTTCACGACACTGCCGTGCGCAGCTATATTCAGTCGCTGGAAAAAGCCGGCTATATAGAGCGTGTTGCCGGCGCCGATCACTTCCTGGAACAAACCCTGCGTTTAGTCAAAGATCTGGGCGCTGAGGCCCCTGCCGTTACCCGTTCAGGTGGTGCCAGCAGCGCGGGCCAAGGTAACGAGGCGATGTGGCGAACCCTTCGCATCCTCGGTGAGCTGACAGCCCGACAATTAGCCGAGCACGCCTCGGCCGGCTCCAATGTGTCGCTGTGGACCGCCCGCAGCTATCTGAAGTGGCTGGCTCGCGCCGGCTATGTCGAGCTGCTGAGCCAGGGCAACGGCGACCGCAACGCCCGATATCGACTGTTGGCTCATGGTCATACCGGGCCACGGGCCCCGATGATCCAGCGCGGAGGCCGGATGTACGATCCCAACCTGGGCAAAGTGGTATTCGTTCTCGGGCCAGATCGAATCGAGTAGTTGTGGCTCAGTGCCACTTCGGCTTTGTAGTCAGTCGAAGGCTTGATACCGTTGCCCAGTCGACAAAGAGGCTACAGAGCATCTAAATGGATAAGGCGCGCATATTCTTCAGTCGAAAAGGCCAAATGCAGGAAGCTATCAGCTGCTTCGACATTACTAGCCGAGAGCACTATCGCAGTCTTTGGCCGCTGGTTACGCCAGATGACCCTCCTAGGCTCGTGAGCTGGGTCAGTCCTGTATTTGCAGGCGATAAATGTACGCGCCATTCACACTTCCGGCACTACGCAGGCCGGCGAGGCGTGAACGCTAAAGCAATCTTTGATACCGATGAAAAAGAGCGACATCAACAATTTAGCGAGAGCCCTGAGCACAAGCGTGCTAAAGAGCTAATCGCGGCAGAACTACGGCGTCGGCTCGATGCCGGACTGTCTCTTCACTGGACTTACAAAGACAAGTCAGTTACGGACTTCCACTTGGCCGGAAATCTGCTGCTTGGTGCCGAGTCCATCGTCACTGAGCACAAAATCACTACGCCTCCACCCTTGTCCAGTTATTACCGACTTGACGTAGCCGTCCTTGGAAAAGCGGTACTCAAGAATCCGACGATCCTAGCCGGAATCGAAATTGAGTACGGGCATGCGTTTGATGGTCGCAAGGCAATCGCCGGTAAGTGTTCAGGGTATCCATTGATATCCATCGACATAACCGACCTGACGCTTGAAGAGATTACAGCTGAGTGGGCGCGGCGGGCTCTTACTGATACAACACACTCGGACCCGCTCGGACAGCGCAAGACGTTTATCTACCTGAACCCGCTGCTCTACCCGCTTTATATTCAACTGCCGCCAGACCTGCTGCGAAAGGAGCCTCGCCACCAGTTCGTGGTTTTCGCACCAGACGATCAGCTAAAGCACATCAAGGGCCGGATCGAAACGGTACGAGGACTATTAGGCTTATCGCCGAAAGACGTGGTTCTGCAATTGCCCAATGCTAAAAGCGAGCAATCAACCATTATGGTTGAGAATCTAGGGAACATAATCGGGCCTGACTGGGAGAGCATGAATGCCAGGCGATGCCTGACCGTATCACTGGATCGTCCCGCAACGGTTAATGACGTGCCCAAGCATCTGATGCACATCTTCCTGGCAATCTATCTTGCCGGCTGGTGCGATGCGCTGGTGGGGTACAAGTGGTGCATGGACATCACCAATGACCACCCCGAGCAAGATCTCTGGAAGGCTTGGCACAACAAGAGCCACTACTACCCAGCCCCGAAACGTCTGGCGATGCCGTTCTCGCAGTATGTCGCTGCTCTCAGTCAACTCACTGGCTAAGCAGATCTGAATTTGAAGCCACCGAGCACTCAAACCGTCGGAGAGGCTTTGTGTTGGATTTTCAAGGCAAACCGCCACCCATGGCTGGCACTGGCATCGATATCGATTTCTAACGTGGGTCTAACGTGCTTGGTGGGCACGCGCTACCGCTCCGCAGTCCTAATCTGCACGATGCCTATTAATTCAGTCGAACCAGCGCCTCACCGAAGCTCTTCAAACTACTGAACCCCTTCCAGCTATTACCGACGCTTCCTACTGAATCTAATTCACCCCATAGCCGGCAAGCAGCGGAAAGGGGTTAGAAGTGTCGAGTGTCATTGTATCCAGGTACCTGGCCAGCGAGTTGGCGCGCATCGGCGCCGATATCTCCATGGTCGAGCCGCTACTCCCCAAGGCAGTAAAGGACATGGTGTCGAGGATGGGCTACCAGAGCGCCATGCAGGTTGTTTCGAAAGTTGGCGGAACATCCTTCCTGGTGCCGATGCCCGCCGCCAATCACGGGGACTTAAGCGTGGAAGCCCGACGTAAGTTGGACGAAGCGCTCGGCAGCGAAACCCTTGGCGCACTCCTTCGTAAGTATTACGGCGGGTCGATGCTTTACATACCGAGTTGCGCTACCGCCATGCGGACGCTTCGCGATATCGCGATTCATAAGTTCACTGAGACTGGCCTGGATCAAGGCCGATCCATGAACAGCATGGTTTCGGAGCTTGCAATCAAGTTCGGACTGAGCGACCGCCGCATCTGGGAAATCCTGAAGACGCTTAATCCCGCTGAGTTGCTCCAGCCCAGTATCCCCGGCCAATCAATCGAGGTAAGCCATGCAATCCACTGAGACATCCAAGACGAGCGATATCGCACTTACAGCCTTGGGCGCAGCCGAACGGCTGGCCATCGAAGGATGCAATGGCGTGGAGACACGCCTGCACGCGAGCGAGTCCAGTTCGCCCTTTGAACAACAGCTCTCGAAGCAGACCCGCTCCGAGAGAGAGCTTTCCAACCTACTTCACGGCTATGCAGCCGACGCGCAATAAGGAGCTTACATGCAGACTTTCACTACCACCGGCACATTCCCACGCGGTATCGAGATCGCTGGCACCACTTACACCCAGTTCACCATGCGCGAGGCGTTCCTGGAGGACCTGATCGACGCCGCAGCCGATGCAGGCGGTACCGAGAACGGTCTGGCCTTCTATGCCGAACAGGCCGTGCGCCAACTCACCGAGGCGACCAGCGCCGATGGCCAGCGTTTCGCCGGCCCATTCGTACGCAAGATGATCAAGACACGAGCCGACTTTCTCGCCTTGCGTGATGCACAGCTGCTCCTGGATCAGATGGGAAACGGCGAACAGTCCAGCAACGAGACACCTGGGACCTGATCCTTCTCCTAGCCCTTCGCACGGGCTGGTCTCGTGCGGAGATTCTGCGTCTACCGCCCGCAGAGCTTCAGCATTACTTCACCCGGTTGAGCAACGATGGCAAGCAACGACCTTGAACTCGCATTACGACTGACTGCCGATGTCTCCCGCCTGCAGGGTGGGCTGAGCAAAGGCGAGGCCGGCCTGCGCAAGTTCGGCTCCGCCGCCAAGGGCGAGCTGGCCGCTCTCGGGCGCTTCGCCGGGTCGGTCGAAGGCAAGCTCGCCCAGTTGGGCTTGGGCGTCTCCGCCATCGCGGTTGGCATGCAGTCGGCCCAGCTGGACAAGGACCTCAAGCAGCTGCAGCTCACTGCCGGAGCCACTGCACGCGAGGCAGACCTGCTGCGCCAGAGCTGGTTCGAGGCACAGATTGCAACCGGCCAAGGCGTGGACGAATTGAGGGCCGGCTCTGATGCGCTAATAGCCGCAGGCCTGAGCATCCAAGACGCGCGAGCGGCGGTGTTGCCGATGGCGGCAACCCTGGCGGTTGCAGAAGCCAGTGCGACCGACCTGGCGAATGCTATGGGCGTAGCCGCCAAGCAGTTCGATATCGACCTGAGCAGCCAGCATGAAGCTGCCCTTCTGCTGGACCGGTTCGTCGTGGCTGGACGTTTGGGCAGTGCCGAACTGAATAACCTGTCAAGCATCTTTCCTAAAATTGGTGCTAGCGCTAAGGCCGCTGGCTTGGACCTGAGCCAGTCCTTGGCACTGACCGAAACGCTATCTGCTTTTGAGCCCAATGCTGATCGGCTGGGCACCCTGACCGAAAGCACGCTGCGGGTATTCACTAACGACAACTACCGCAAGGCCGCTGAGAAAGCGGCCGGCGTTAAGTTCTTCAACGCTGACCAGTCCCAGCGCGATCCATTCAAGGTGATTGAGGACATCAAGTCCAAGTACGACAAGCTGACCACAGACCTACAGAAGAACAATTTCTTGGCGGCCGCCTTTGGCACCGCTGACCAGGACACCATCAAGGGCGTTCGTAACCTCCTCAGCGACGGCGCCATGACCGAGCTGGCAGCGAAGTTCAAGGGCGTCGAGGAGGCCAGCGGCACCATTGCCCGCGACCTGCCGGACGCGATCAGCAACGCCGTCGACCAGACCAATCGCCTCAAAGGCGCACTACGCGAAGCTGCTGACGACTTCGCAAAGCCGGTCAACGATACCCTGAGCGGCCTCATTAAGTGGGGCATGGACAGCAAGAAGAACGGCGGCCTGGGTCTGGACGGTAAAGACATGCTGATCGGCGGCGCCCTCGGGGCGGCCGGGCTGTTCGGTGCCGGTCGCTACGGCGGCAAGGCCATCTCCGGGCTCGCCGGCAAGCTCGGCGGCACCGCTGCAGGCGTGGCCACCGGCAAGGCGCTGGAAGAGGCGGCCGGCGTGCCCTCCGTCTATGTCGTCAACATGCCGAGTTCCTTCGGCCCAGGCAGCACTGCTGAGAGGCTAACCGACGTCGTAAGTGACCGAGTGCCCGGTGGCAAGTTCAAGGGCGCCGGCAAGTGGTTGGGGCGTGCCGGCATTCCGCTCATGCTGGCCGCGAGCGGCCTGGATGCCTACAACATCGCCACTGACGACCGGCTGAGCTCACAGGAAAAGACAGTGGGGTACTCGGGGGCAGCTGGAGGCGCTGCAGGCGGTCTGGCGGGCGCTGCTGCTGGCGCTGCGCTGGGCTCCGTGGTGCCCGTCCTAGGCACCGCCATCGGTGGGTTGATCGGCGGTGCCTTGGGGTACTGGGGCGGCGGCTCGCTCGGCGAAATGATTGCCGAGGCCGTCACCAGTTCGCCCACGAAGGGCCCAAGCCAGCCCGCCGATGTGAGCGGCAAGATCGAGATTCACATCAGCAGCGAAGGCAAACCGAAGGTCACCCGGATGGAAACCAAAAGCGACATCGAGCTTGGAGTTTATACCGGCCACATGACTGCAGGTAGATGAAGACCCGCACCTACAAAACAGCAAAAGGAGTTACACCACGATGGTTATAAACAAAGACACGCTTCAAACGCTCTACACCGATCTTCGCGCCGAATTCACCCGAGGGTTCGGGGCGGCCCCAACCAGTTGGGACAAGATCGCCATGAAGGTCCCGTCTACGGGTGCCAGTAATGTTTATCACTGGCTCAGCGCATTCCCTCGCATGCAGCGCTGGGTTGGCGCCAAGCAAATCAAGAACCTTGCCGCCTCGCATTATGAGATACCCAACACCTCCTTCGAGGCCACCATCGAGGTTGAGCGCAAGCACATCGAAGATAATCAGATTGGAATCTACATGCCGCCTGCTCAAATGGCCGGCCATTCCGCCGCTCAGCTGGCTGACGAGATCGTGTTCGAGGCAGTGAACAAGAGCTTCACAGCGCCCTGTTACGATGGTCAGTACTTCTTCGATACCGATCACCCGGTCGGTGGAAACTCCGTCAGCAACAAGAGCACTGCGCCGCTTTCCAACGCCACCCTGGCTGCGGCCCAGGCCAGCTTCGGCGCGGCCAAGGCAGGGTTGCGTGCAATGAAGGACGAGGAAGGTCGCTCACTCAACGTGGTGCCCACTGTGCTCCTGGTCGGTGGTGCGCTCGAAGATACCGCTCGCATGCTTCTGACCAACGAAGAACTGGCCGATGGCGCCCCGAACCCTTACCGTGGCGCCGCTGAGCTAGTAGTGGACGGGCGCATTGAATCGGACACCGCATGGTTCCTGCTGGACACCTCCAAGCCGATCCGCCCCTTCAATTACCAGGAGCGCAAGGCGCCAGAGTTCGTGGCGCAGGTCAGCCCTGAGTCTGACTCGGTGTTCAACCTGAAGAAGTACAAGTTCGGCTCCGAAGCTCGTGTTGCATCGGGTTATGGCTTCTGGCAGCTGGCCTACGGTTCCACCGGTACTGGTGCTTAATGCGGGAGGTATCCATGGCAGGCACGAGCGGCAAGGCGGTGGCAGGCAGTCAGTCTGCCGTTGCCGCCTGCACCTTCGAGATCAGGGCAAAGGATACCGCCATTCAGCTGTTCCCGGCTGGCGCCTTCAAGGCCCGTGATGGTCGTCCCAAGGATGTCCACGCCGGCCACTGGTATATCGACGGCCAAGTGGCCACTAGACTAATTGCCAAGGCTGCCGCCCTCGCCACCGATCTGGTGATTGACTACGAACACCAGACCCTCAACAGTGCCGAGAATGGCCGGCCCGCCCCGGCCGCTGCGTGGTTCAAGGGCAAGGCCCTGGAGTGGCGCGAAGGCCTTGGCCTGTTCGCCACGCAGGTCGACTGGACAAAGAATGCCGTAGCCATGATTGCGGGCAAGGAGTACCGCTACCTCAGCCCGGTTTTCAGCTATGAAAAGCAAACGGGCGAGGTGCTTGAACTGCACCATGTTGGGCTAACCAATTTCCCAGCCCTAGACGGCATGAGCTCTTTGCCGGCCTTGGCTGCGGCTCGCTTCAGTCTGTCGCCTACTCCGAAGGCACAGCGCAATGCGACCCAGTTAGTCGATGACATTAGGAGAGACATCGCAGCCTTGAAAAGCAGGCAAGCCCAACGCAAGATTCCGGCAGTTGAATTGCTGGATGAAACTGCTCTGGCGGTCTGTCATGCGATGAACGTCTCGCCTGAGGATTACCTGGCGGCAATGAGTGAATTGCACTAAAGCTATGCGACGTTACAGAGTCCCGCTGTTCCGCTATTAGTGGTGCCAAAGACCGCGCGAAATATTGCAATTCGGCCGGTCCTTAGCTATGCCAAAGACCGCGCAAGGTTATGCCAAATCCGCCGCTCGCTTACAACAACGCAAAAGAAAAAGCCCCTGTAAATACTTGATTTACAAGGGCTTTAGGTATAGTGGCGGAGAGATAGGGATTTGAACCCTAGGAACTGTTGCCAGTTCAACGGATTTCGAATCCGTCCCGTTCGGCCACTCCGGCATCTCTCCAGCGGCGCGCATCATAGCAGTTCAGTGTGTTTTGTCTAACCCCAACTGCGCAGATTTTTTAGCGATGCCGTAGCAGAACAGCGATGCTGAGCGCATCAAACTCCCCGCCGGTCGCCAGCCGATCAGCTGGTCAAGCGCGTCAGCGCTTCACGGTATTTATCGGCGGTCTTCTGAGCGACATCAGCCGGCACTGGCGGGGCTGGCGGCTCCTTGTTCCAGCCGGTGGACTCGAGCCAGTCGCGGACAAATTGCTTGTCGAAGCTTGGCGGGTTGCTGCCTTCAGCGTAACTGTCTGCGGGCCAGAAACGGCTGGAGTCAGGCGTGAGCACTTCATCCATCAGCGTCAACTCGCCGTTTTCATTGAGGCCGAACTCGAACTTGGTATCAGCGATGATGATGCCTCGCGTCGCAGCGTATGCCACAGCTGCGCTGTACAGCGCGATCGAGGTGTCGCGCACCTTCGCCGCCAGCTCTTTACCGATGATGGCTTCGCACTGCTCGAAGGAGATGTTCTCGTCGTGATCACCCACGGCCGCTTTGGTAGACGGCGTGAAGATCGGTTGCGGCAGCTTGGCCGCTTCTTTCAGGCCAGCTGGCAGCTGGATCCCGCACACGGTTCCACTCCGCTGATACTCCTTCCAGCCTGAGCCAACGATATAGCCACGCACGATGGCCTCCACTGCAACCGGCTTCAGTCGCTTGGCCACCACCGCCCGCCCCTCAACCAGGGGCAGCTCCTCGGCTGGCACAACGTCCTCTACCTTGTCACCAGTGAAATGGTTAGGGACGAGCTGCGCGAGCTTGTCGAACCAGAAGTTGGAAATTGCGGTAAGGATCTTGCCCTTCTCGGGGATCGGCTCGGCAAGGATCACGTCAAACGCGGAGAGCCGGTCGGTAGCGACCATAAGCATGCGCTTGTCGTCGATTTCGTACAGATCACGCACCTTGCCAGAATAGATTTTTTTCAGGCTCAGGGAGCTGGGAGCGGTCATGGCTTTTCTCGCGGTTGCCGAACCTGTGCTGGCTTGCGCAACAGCGCAGACACAACGACTGGATCAATCATCAAACGAAACAGGCGAAACCGAGAGGTTTCGCCTGAATGGATTGGGGCGGACTGTCTCGTAGAATCAGTCCAGGCTGTCCTTGAGCATGCTCAGCACGCGTCGGGACACATCAGCCGGAGCAACGGTATCGAGGTCCTTGTCGAGGGTGACCTGAACCTTGCCGCCCACATCAGTTACGCGTAACTGATAGCGTTCGGCGCGGGCCTCGATCTCTTCGCGGTCAGGCGCTCCGCCGAAGATCAGGGAGAAGAAACCAGGTTTCTCATCAGGATTCGCCGCACCTTCCGACAGGTTGATGTAGTAGACGCCGAGGCTTCGATCAAGGTCCTCGACGAGAATATCGCTCGCCGCCAGCGCGCGACCGACACTCGACCAACCACGGTTGAAGTCCGTATCGAGCTGCAGCACCGGCTCGCCGCTACCGGCCTCACTCAGCGTCACACGGCTTGGCGCGTCATACTCGCGCTCAGCCAGCAGCGAGGCTGAGCCACCTTCGACAGTGCTGCTGTTCAGCCCTGCCTGCAGCTCATCGAGCAGTACTCGATCGCGCTCAGCATTCACCGGCGCGTCCGGCCAGGCAACATCGGCACTGCTGCCTGCAGGACGTTGAACGCTGACCAGGAAGATCTCACTGGTATCACGCTGCACACCTGGCTCGACGCGAACCCGGACGCGGGTCTCGCCTTCACCCAGTCCAAGATTGCGTACCAGCGCCGGCGCGAGCTGATCACGGGTCTGCCAGGCTGTGACGAACTCACCAGTCTGCGGTCGCTCTTCGGCAATCTGAAAGCCATTGTCGGTAAAGAACTGACGGGCTGATGCCCATACCTGCGAAGGCGCTCGCATTGCAACAAGCCAACGCGCATCTTCGGAAGTCTGCAGGCTGTACTCGCTCACCTCTTCGGCGGCGACCAGACGTTGCGGACGGGGCACTTCGTACTCGCCTGTCGCGCGGCTGTCGGCTACCTGCTGGGGGATCGGCAGCAGCGGCTCGATCGGGCGCAGCTCGACATCGCTAGGCACCTGCATTGGCGGCACCTGCTGTGCCTGCAGGTAGTCGCTGCCACGGTCGCGGAAATATCCGTCTTCACCCCATAACCAGCCACAACCGCTGGTTCCAGAGATAATCAAGGCTAGGGTCGAGAGGCCGGCCAATCGCTTCATGCATGTTCCTTCATTAATAAACCAGTACACCTGAACTATCAGGCCAGCACACCTGACTGACGCATCGCAGCGCGAAGCGGCTCGTGGCAACGCTGGCTCAGCCAGGTAAGCGGCAGGCGAATGCCCTCCGGTATCAGGCCCATCTCATGCAGTGCCCACTTCACCGGAATCGGATTGGCCTCGAGGAACAGCGTCTGGTGCAGCGGCATCAACAGCGCATTAATGGCGCGCGCCTTTTCTGCATCGCCAGCAATGGCAGCGGCACACAGCTCGCTCATCGCACGCGGAGCAACGTTCGCGGTAACGGAGATGTTGCCCTTGCCGCCCATCAACATCAGCTCAACGGCAGTAGCGTCGTCGCCGGAGTAGACAAGGAAGTCATTAGCCACACGATCAAGCACCTCCTGACCGCGCTTGAGGTCACCGGTCGCTTCCTTGACGCCTACGATGTTTGGCACTTTCGCCAAGCGCTCGATGGTTTCAGGGAGCATGTCACAGGCGGTACGTCCAGGGACGTTGTAGAGGATCTGCGGAATCGCTACAGCTTCGGCGATGTGACGGAAGTGAAGATACATCCCTTCCTGCGTCGGCTTGTTGTAATACGGCGTCACCAGAAGACAGGCGTCGGCGCCGGCCTGCTTGGCGTTTTCAGTGAGTTCGACGGCCTCGCGGGTGGAGTTGGCCCCTGTGCCTGCGATTACCGGAATGCGGCCGTTGACCTGATCAACAACGCGACGGATGACTTCAATGTGCTCGGATACTTCGAGCGTAGACGCCTCACCAGTGGTACCGACTGCAACGATTGCATTGGTGCCTTCCTGAAGATGGAAGTCGACAAGCTTGCTCAGGCTATCCCAATCAAGGCCACCTTGCGCGTCCATGGGAGTGACCAACGCCACCATACTGCCCGCAATCATGCAACCCACTCCTGCCGGAAAAAGAGAGGCGTAATGGTACAAGGCTCCCGAGCGCTTTGCGAGCACGCTTGAGGTATCGCCCGCCGGAACGACTGAGCGCCGAAGTGGCAGGCGATTGTCGCCCCCAGTTCACGCATTCCCACTGACGACGCTTTTCGCTACCCTTAGCTGTTTTCGGCTTGGCTGGCCGACCGATTCATCACCGCCAGGAATCTGCATGTCCACCCCCCCAGTACCCCGAGAACAATTTCTCGTCATCAGCGCCATGGGCCGTAGCCCGATGGCGCTCACCAACGTGCTTTGCCGAGCCAGCAACGAGAATCGCTGCGCCGTGGTCAGCACGCGCCTGACCCGACACGGCGAATGCTGTGCCCTGGTCCTGGAAATCACCGGAACCTGGGACGCGCTTGCTCGAATGGAGACGGCGCTGCCCGGCCTGGCCAAAAAGCACGAGTTCACCACCAATGTAGTGCGCAGTGAAGCGCTGGAAACCCGACCGCAAGCACTGCCTTATGTGGCGTATGTCAGCTCGGCCTATAGACCTGACATCCTCAACGAGTTGTGCCAGTTCTTCATTGATCACCGTGTCGAGCTCGAAGCCCTCACATGCGACACCTATGAGGCGCCGCAAACGGGCGGCACCATGCTCAACGCGACAATGACCGTGACGCTGCCGGCCGGCACGCAGATCAGTTGGCTGAGGGACCAGTTTCTCGATTTCGCCGATGCCTTGAACCTGGACGCATTGATAGAGCCCTGGCGCCCTCAGAATCCTTGAGAAGGAAAACCACTATGTCTGTTGCCATTGACCAACCGGTGCCAACCTTCCAGGCACAAGCCACCAGCGATACACAGGTCAGACTCGAGGCGTTGAAGGGCAAGCAGGTGGTCCTGTACTTCTACCCGAAGGACAATACTCCGGGCTGCACCACCCAGGGCCAGGGCTTTCGCGACCAGCACGACGCCTTCGTCGCCGCCAACACGGTCGTATTCGGCGTATCGCGGGACAGTCTCAAAACCCACGAAAACTTCAAGGCCAAGCAGGGCTTTCCCTTCGAGCTGATCTGCGACAAAGACGAGCAGCTTTGTCAGCTATTCGACGTGATCAAACTGAAAAAGCTTTACGGCAAGGAGTATCTGGGCATAGACCGGAGCACCTTCCTCATCGACGCTGACGGCGTGCTGCGGCAGGAATGGCGCGGGGTGAAGGTGCCAGGGCATGTCGAAGCTGTGCTGCAGGCCGCACAGGCATTGCAGCAGCGCTAAAAAACTGCGTAGCGGGCAGCAACGCTAGACAACACGCGAGCCCGCCTTCACTTGCCAGCTTAATGCCGCCGGCGCGGACGGCCCAGCAGCTACCCGACGTGATCCACCACAGGCACCGTAGCCGACCGACGCGGCCACGCGTACAGCACTGCCTTGAACAGGGTTGCTAGCGGGATCGCGAAAAACACGCCCCAGAAGCCCCACAGGCCGCCGAACAGCAACACAGCGCAAATGATCGCTACAGGGTGTAGGTTCACCGCCTCGGAAAACAACAGCGGTACCAGAACGTTGCCATCCAGTGCCTGGATGATGGCGTAGGCCACCATCAAATAGATGAACTGGTCGCCCAGCCCCCACTGGAACAAGCCGATCAAGGCGATGGGAATGGTCACGACCGTCGCACCGATATAAGGCACGACGACCGAGATTCCGACGAGCATCGCCAGTAACGCCGCGTAATTTAGCTCCAGAGCGGCAAAAACCGCGTACGACACTACCCCGCAAATCAGGATCTCGATCGCCTTGCCGCGGATGTAGTTGGCAATCTGTACGTTCATTTCCTGCGCCACCTGGGTGATCAGCCCACGCTCGTGTGGCAGGTAACCACCGAGCCAATCGTTGATCTGCTGGCGATCCTTGAGAAAAAAGAACACCAGAATGGGCACCAGGATCAGGTAGATCATCAGGCTCAACAGCAGAGGCAGGCTCGACAACGAAGAGGTGAGCATGATCTGGCCGTAGCGACCGACCTCGCCTCGAATGAAATCGATAGCGCGCAGCACCTGCACTTCGGTGAGCAACTGAGGGTAGCGCTCGGGCAAAAGAAGCAGCAGCGATTGCCACTCGACCAGCATCCGCGGCAACTCGTTGAACAGCGTCAACACCTGCTGCCACATCAGCGGCGCCAGGAATAGAATGCAGACGGTCAGCAGGCCGATGAACATCAGAAAAACCAGCCATACCGCTACCAGATGCGGCAGCTTGATTCGCTCCAGCGCGCCGACCAACCCTTGCATCAGGTACGCCAGCACCAGCCCAGCGATCACCGGGGCCAGCATGTGGCCAAGGGTCAGCACTGTCGCAAACGCAACCACCAGCAACACCCCAAGGACCACCGCTTCCTCGTCCGAGAAATAGCGATGAATCCAGCTCCGCAACACGTTTAGCATATACCTTCCTTAGCGACCGTCAGGCCTTACGCAGCCAGTAGCGATAGAGCCCTTGTTGCGCCTCTTCGTGAAGCAGCGTGTGACCAGCCAACTTGGCGAAACTACGAAAATCGCGTTGCGACCCGGGGTCTGTTGCCGTGACTTTCAATACTTGCCCGCTGGACAACCGATTGAGCTCCAGTTTCGCCTTGAGCAACGGCATCGGGCAGTCCAGCCCGACCGCATCCACCTCGGCATCACAGGCCATGCCGGGGGCACCCTGTTGAGTCATGTTCATCTCCTCGAAAGGGCTGCAGGATACCGAGCTGCGCCCGGCTCTGGCCAGCGACCCGAGCACAAGGCTACAGTAGCGCTCCCGCCTTGAAGAGCCAGTCTGGATGAAATTGCTGCGCCCCACCCTGCTCACACTCGCCTGCCTGATCGGCCAGCCGGTGATAGCAAATGACCTACCCTCGCTCGGTGACTCCAGCTCCGGCATTGTCTCGCCAGAGCAGGAGCACCAGCTGGGCAGAGCCTGGCTCAGCCTGTTACGCGGGCAGGTCCCACAGCTTTCCGATCCACTGCTCAAGGATTATCTGGAACGCAGCGTCTACCGCCTGGCCGAGACCAGTCAGCTACAGGACCGTCGCCTGGAATTCGTGCTGCTCGACAGCCCGCAACTAAACGCCTTTGCCGCACCGGGTGGGATCATAGGCGTCAATGGCGGACTGTTTCTCCACGCCCAGACTGAAGCCGAATACGCCTCGGTACTCGCGCACGAACTGGCCCACCTGTCCCAACGCCACTTCGCTCGCGGATTGGAAGCGCAGAAACGTATGCAGCTGCCGCTAATGGCCGCCATGCTTGCTGGTGTCGTTGCTGCTGCAGCTGGCGCGGGCGATGCTGGCATCGCCGCCATCATCTCGACCCAAGCGGCAGCAATTCAGTCTCAGCGTCGTTTCTCCAGACAGAACGAGCAGGAAGCCGACCGGATAGGCATCATCAACCTCGAAAGAGCTGGTTACGACCCCCGCGCCATGCCTGAGATGTTTGGTCGTCTGATGCGCCAGTATCGTTACGACCAGAAGCCGCCTGAGTTCCTGCTTACTCACCCGGTCACCGAATCACGTATTGCCGACACCAAAAACCGGGCTGAGCAATACCCCGACACCGGAGTTGAAGACAGCCTGCGCTATCAGCTTCTGCGCGCGCGCGTGGAGCTGAAGTTCGAAAGCACACCAGGAGTCAGCGCCAAGCGCTTCCGGGCGATGCTGGCCGACGACCCGACCCTCGACGCGGCGCGCTATGGCTTGGCGCTGGCGCAAATGAAAAGTGGCCAGCTGCAGGAAGCCGCGACGAATCTCGAGCCACTGCTGGCAAAGGAGCCAGACGACGCCACTTACAACCTGGCTCAGATCGAGCTGGACATCACCGCTAACCGACTTGCCGCTGCGCGTGCGCGCATGCAGACCTTGCTTGGCCTTTACCCGGGAAATTACCCGGTACGACAGGCGAACATCGATCTGCTGATCAAGGAAACCAAACTGCAGGATGCTGAGCAACAACTCAACGCACTTGTGGACGCCCGGCCGCAGGACCCGGATATCTGGTATCAGGTTGCAGAAATCCGCGGGCTCACCGGCAACATAATCGGCCTGCATCAAGCTCGCGCGGAATACTTTGCGCTCGTCGGAGACTACGATCAGGCGATTGAACAGTTGGACTTCGCCAAACGTCGTTCGGACAACTTCCAGAGCGCGGCACGAATCGATGCCCGGCAAAAGCAGCTGATCGAAGAAAAGCGAATGGTGGAGGACATGTTGCGCTGAGTCGTGCAGCGGCTGAACGCTGCGGCACGACTCAGACCGACAGCCGACCCCGCGAGCTGCGTCAGGCGTTGCCAGCCTGCCGGATGCGCGCAGCCTGAGTGAATTCCAGCATGCGTTTGAGCGGCTTGATCGCTCGCGGAATCAATGCCGGATCAACCGTTATCTCGTCACGGCCAGTGCGCAGGCAATCCAGCGTGCGCTCAAGGGTATTCATTGCCATCCACGGGCAATGAGCGCAACTCCGGCAGGTCGCCCCACTGCCAGCCGTCGGCGCCTCGATGAACTGCTTGTCAGGGCAAAGCTGCTGCATCTTGTAAAAGATCCCCCGGTCCGTAGCGACGATGAACATCGGATTGGACAGGGTCTGCGCAGCCTTAATCAGCTGACTCGTCGAGCCTACAGCGTCAGCAAGCGCAATCACCGATTCGGGCGACTCGGGATGAACCAGTACAGCCGCATCGGGGTACAGCGCTTTCATGTCCTCCAGCTGCTTCGACTTGAACTCCTCGTGGACAATGCACGCACCGTCCCATAACAGCATGTCGGCGCCAGTTTCACGCTGCACATAGTTTCCGAGGTGCTTGTCGGGGGCCCAAATGATCTTTTCACCGTTATCCATCAGGCTCTCGACGATTTCAAGGGCGCAACTGGAGGTGACGACCCAATCGGCACGCGCCTTCACCGCGGCCGACGTGTTGGCGTAAACAACTACGGTACGCTCTGGATGCTGGTCGCAAAATGCCGAGAACTCCTCAACCGGGCAACCCAGATCCAAAGAACAGGTGGCCTCCAGCGTCGGCATCAGGACGCGCTTCTCGGGATTCAGAATTTTTGCAGTTTCGCCCATGAACTTGACGCCGGCGACAACCACGGTCTGCGCGCTATGTTCATTGCCGAATCTTGCCATCTCCAGCGAATCCGAAACGCAGCCGCCGGTTTCTTCGGCTAACGCCTGGATCACCGGGTCGGTGTAATAGTGGGCAACCAGCACCGCATTCTGCCGCTTCAACTCGGCGGCGATATCGCTGCGCAACTGCGCCTCCTGCTCGGACGTCAGCGGCTTGGGCTGCTTGGCCGCCAGATGAGCCTGCACAAGAATACGTTCGGGTATTTGCGTCATGTTCGCTGGTTCCTGCAAGCACGGCGGTGTACGAGCCGCCGATTATAGCCATCGAGGCCGAGAATACGGACGTAGCGAAAGGAAAGGTGAAGCGAGGAAAGACCGAGCATTTCACCCCTGCCGTTACCAAGGGGGCGGAATACTAGCCGAAGCTTTCAGAAAAGTGAAAGCGGATGGGGGAACAACAAATACTGGCCTGAACTGAAAAGCCCGCCGACTTACGTCGGCGGGCTCTGCATCACTTACCTTTGAGCATGTGTCCGCGCTCTTCGAGATTGGTGTGCCAATCCATTGCCTCGTGCAGCAGGTGTGGCGTCTGCCCACCCTTCTTGCAAGCCGCGTCGAAGTAGGCGTTCAACGCATCACGGTAGGACGGGTGCACGCAATTATCGATGATCGCACGCGCACGCTCACGCGGCGCCAGACCACGAAGGTCAGCCAGCCCCTGCTCGGTCACCAGGATGCTGACGTCGTGCTCGGTGTGGTCGACATGAGCGACCATCGGGACGACGCTGGAGATGTTGCCACCCTTGGCGATCGACTTGGTGACAAAAATGGCCATATGCGCGTTACGAGCAAAGTCACCCGAACCGCCGATGCCATTCATCATCTTGGTGCCGCCAACGTGGGTCGAGTTGACGTTGCCGTAGATGTCGAATTCGAGTGCGGTGTTGATGCCGATGATACCGATACGGCGCACCAGCTCCGGATGGTTGGAAATTTCCTGCGGACGCAGTACCAGCTTGTCCTTGTACTTTTCCAGGTTGCCGAACACGCGGTTGTTGCAGCGCTCGGACAGGGTGATGGAGCAGCCGGAAGCAAAAACCATCTTGCCCGCATCGATCAGATCGAAGGTGGAGTCCTGCAGCACCTCGGAGTACATCACCAGATTTTCAAATGGCGAATCGATCAGACCGCACATCACCGCGTTGGCAATGTTGCCGATACCAGCCTGCAGCGGGCCGAGACTGTTGCTCAGACGACCTGCATCGACTTCCTTCTTGAAGAAGTGGATCAGGTGGTTGGCGATAGCCTGGGTCTCATCGTCCGGCGGCGTGACTGTGGAATAGGAGTCAGGCTGGTCAGTAACGACGATAGCAGCGATCTTGGCTGGATCGATCGGGATGGCGCCTGTGCCGATGCGGTCATCGACTTTCAGCAGTGGAATCGGCTGGCGATTCGGCCGCTCACCCGGGATGTAGATGTCGTGCAGACCTTCCAGATTGGGGTTGTGCGCCATGTTCAGCTCGATGATCACCTTGTCGGCAAACAGAGCCAGGTTGGCGGAGTTACCCACCGACGTGGTCGGCACGATGTGACCATCTTCTGTGATCGCAACAGCCTCGATAATGGCGAGATCAGGTTTCTTGATCTGATGGTTACGCATCTGTTCGACGGTATGCGACAGATGCTGGTCGATGAACATGACCTCACCCGCGTTTATCGCCTTGCGCAGCGCTGCGTCTGCCTGGAACGGCATACGGCGGGCCAGCAGGCCAGCCTCAGCCATCAGCCCGTCCAGATCGTTGCCAAGGCTGGCGCCTGTGATCAGGCTGATTTTCAGCGGGTTTTCCTTGGCGCGCTTGATCAGCGCCATGGGAACGGCCTTAGCCTCACCGGCACGGGTAAAACCGCTCATGCCGACAGTCATGCCGTCGAGAACATGGGTAGCGGCCTCGTCGGCGCTCATGACCTTGCTATGCAGGGAGGACAAGCGGATGCGATCAGAATACATTTGAGCCTCGAACCACTGTGAAATCGGAAGGTCGCAGTCTAGTACGTTTAAAGACGGCCGGGTCACATACCAAGGTCGTAGAGGAATTGACCTTAATAACCGTGTCGCACGCTCGTTCTTATAAATTTATAAACTGCGGATATAAAAAAGCCGGATGACCTTTCGGCCTCCGGCTTTTTCGTTCCCTAAGGGAATTTGGTGGGTCGTGTGGGATTCGAACCTACGACCAATTGGTTAAAAGCCAACTGCTCTACCAACTGAGCTAACGACCCGATGCGGAGCGCATGATACTGATTTGATTGAGTAAATCAAGTTTTTTTTGAATCACTTGTAGCGCGTAGGGTCAGCGACACCAGCTTCGTCGAAGCCGGCTGCACGTAATCGGCAGCTGTCGCACTTGCCGCATGCGCGCCCATCTTCGTCAGCCTGATAGCAGGAAACGGTCATACTGTAGTCGACGCCTAAACGCTCACCAGCTTGGATAATCTCGCTTTTGCTCAGGTCCTGCAGCGGGGCATTAATGGAAAACCCGCGCCCTTCTACGCCCGCCTTGGTGGCCAGATTTGCGAGCCGCTCAAAGGCCTCGACAAACTCCGGACGACAATCCGGATAGCCTGAATAGTCGACTGCATTCACACCAATGAAAATATCCCGGGCACCCAGCACTTCAGCCCAACCCAAGGCCAGCGAAAGAAACAGGGTGTTGCGTGCCGGTACGTAGGTGACTGGTATTCCTTCTCCTAGCAGCCTGTCGGACTTTTCCCCTCGCCGGTAGAATTGCGCATCGCTCCTGGAACCTGACTGTATGAGCCGCT